>JBKJQQ010000066.1:0-33468 GCA_046593875.1 Mycobacteriales bacterium
TCACTGTCCACAGATCGTCTCCCGTCCCCACACGGTCCGTGCCTCGGCCTCGATGCTCGTCACATGTCGAAGCGCCGGAAGAAGCAGCAGACGACCCGAGCCGCCCCCGCTGTCGCCGCCCTGGTGCAGCGCGGCTGGTCTCGGCGTGACGCCGAGCACCTGGTGCTGATCGAGTGGGCCTTGTCCACCGTCGGCGCCCTCGGAACGGAAGGCGGCCGGGTGATGTCCGACCACGTCGCCACTGCGCTGGCATGGGAGCCGGTGCTCTGCGGTGTCGAAACGCTCTACACCGAAGCGGATCACGCATCGGGTTGGCGTGCGCTCGCCGGCTACCAGGAGGACCCCGGCGTCAGGACGCTGATGCTGCAGCTGGCTGCTGCCAGTGATGGGTGCGCCGTCGTCGACGGCGACGCGGCCGAGTTCTCCGCGGAGGATCTCCGTCTGGCCGCGTCGGCCATCGACGCCGAGAACCGCGGCGACTTCACCGAGGCGCTCCGCCTGCTCGGGATGTCCCGACGGCCGTTGGACGATCCCTGGACCCGTGACCTGGAGCGCGCCGTCTCCTACGGCGACCAGTTCACCCCGGCGCAGTGGGGTCGGTGGATCTGCGCGGCAGCGCTGCGCTGGTGCCAGAGCACCAGTCGGGGCCTGGAGCTGGGCGTCCACTACGCCTCGACCGCCCTGCGCGCTCTGGGGGCGAGCGAGGACCTCGTGCTGGAGCACGCGCCTACGCGGTCGGCGTACGACCAGGTCGTCCATGACGCGCTCCTCTTCGACGAAGGCAGCTTGCAAGCGTTCTTCGAGCTGGAGCTCGCTCCGATGCTGGCCGACAGGGTCCCGGGCATCCGCTCCTGGCCGGATGCGGCACTCCGAGTGGTGCGCCTGATCGCGCGCACCGAGCGCGGGGCGCTGTGCGAGGACGTCCTCGGCGACAGCTCGTTCGTGGTCGGCGACGAGCTCCTCGCGGATCAGCACCCGCCTGGGCGCCTGTTCTTCGGACGCCTCGTCCAGGTCGACGGGGACGACCGGTTCTTCTTCGCCACCCTGCCGACCGTTCTCACGGACGAGTGCGCAGCCCTCGAGCTCGCCGTGGCAGTGCGCGACGGCGCACCGGCCGGGCTGCGCATCGAGCTGCTGCACAGCGGCCTGCGTGCCAGCGACGCAGCATGACGCGGGCCCTCCAACGCGTGCGGCATCATGATGCTTTGTCTTGTGAGGCTATGATGCCAGTGTGCGTACGACAGTGACCCTGGACGACGATGTGGCCGCCGCCGTCCAACGTGTCGCCCGAGAGCGGGGCATGTCCTTCAAGGCCGCGTTGAACGCCGCCGTCCGTGCCGGGCTCGGGGCGGGTTCCCCTGCCGCGCGCACCTACGTCGTGCCGGCCCGACCGATGGGGCTACGGCCGGCTGTCGACCTGGACACGGCGCTTGCGCTGGCCGGCTCGCTGGAGGACGAGGAGATCGTGCGCAAGCTCGAGCTGCGCAAGTGAAGATCCTCGACGTCAACCTCCTGCTCTACGCCCTCGACGAGACCTCGCCTCGCCATCTGCCGGCGAAGCAGTGGTTGGAGGCCACCCTCTCCGGCTCGGCAACCGTCGGACTGCCGTGGCAGGTGCTGCTCGCGTTCCTGCGGTTGAGCACGCGTGCGGCGGTCTTCGCCCACCCGCTCTCGGCCGAAGAGGCGCTCGACGTGATCGCGGGCTGGCTGGAGCAGCCGCCGGTCACCATCCCGCATCCCGGTGCGCGCCATCCGGCGGTGCTGAGGGAGCTGCTCGCCGCGGTCGGAACGGCAGGGAACCTCGTGACCGACGCGCACCTGGCTGCCCTGGCCATCGAGCACGGCGCCGAGCTCTGCTCCAGCGATGCGGACTTCTCCCGCTTTCCGGGGGTCCGCTGGGTCGACCCGCTGCGTTGAGTGGTCCAGCCACGGGTCTCCGTCCGCAGCCGCGCGTCGCTCACCGCCGCTGTCGGAGCTGGCTCGTACGGTCACGGCTGGACTGAAGGGCGCAGGGTGGGCGTCAACAACAAGCAGCGACGTGCGGTGTCGGACGCGCTGGGAGAAGCCGCCCGGCTGGAGCAGGAGCGCGTCGACTGGGCCTGGGTGCAGGACCGCATCCCGTACGACTGACGGGCCCTGCTTGTGCGCCCGCAGCAACATCATCCGGGCCCGATGATGTTGCTGCGGGCGGACAAGGGCAGCGGGGGGCGGTCCTCGATCGAAGGATGCCGATCTGTCGGTGGTCTGCGGTAGGAAGCACGGACCCCGGCAGAAGGGCCCCCGTGCTGCACGTCCACCGCGCCTCCGACGGGCGGCGCCTGGCCACCGCGCTGGCCGACGCCCTGGCGACGGCAGCCGGCGATCCGTTCGCCCCGTACACCGTGGCCGTCCCCGCCAAGGGCGTCGAGCGCTGGCTGACCCAACGGCTCTCGCACACGCTCGGTGCGGTCGACGGCGACGGGGTCTGCGCCAACGTCGACTTCCCGAGCCCAGCCCGGCTGCTCGACGGCGCGCTCGCCGAGGTCAGCCCCGAGCTGGGCGGGGCGGTCGAGAGCTGGCGCCAGGAGGCCGTCGTCTGGCCGCTGGTCCGGCTGCTGGACGCCCTGCCGCCAGGCGAGGAGTTCGTCGCCGTCCGCTCCTTCCTCACCAGCAGCACCAGCCGGCGCTACGCGTTGGCCGCGAAGGTGGCGCGGCTGTTCCGGTCCTACGCCGATGACCGTCCGGAGCTCCTGCGCGGCTGGGCGGCCGAGGAGCCCGGTGGTCCGGAGGACCTGCTGTGGCAGGCCGAGCTGTGGCGCCGGCTGCGGGCCGAGCTCGGCCCGAGCCCGGCCGAGCTGCACGACCAGGCCTGCGACCGATTGCGCCGCGAGCCGCAGCTGACCTCCCTGCCCGAGCAGGTCTTCGTCTACGGCCTGAGCCGCATCACCCGCCGCCGCCTCGACGTCCTCGCGGCGCTGGCCGTGCATCGCGAGGTGCACCTGTTCGTCCACCACCCGGGGCCGGCCCTGTGGGACGCGGTGACCGTGCCGGCCGACGACCGCCGCGACGCGACCGCCGCGGTCGAGCTGGCCTCTCCGCTGCTCGCCAGCCTGAGCCGCGACGTCCGTGAGCTGCAGCAGCGGCTGCTGCGCGCGGTCCCCGACCTGGTCAGCATCGTCCACGACGCCGAGCCGCAGCGCGCGACGCTCCTGCACCGGGTGCAGGCGGAGCTGCGGACCGGAGCGACCATGGCGCCGGGCGAGACCGACCCCAGCGTCCAGGTGCATGCCTGCCACGGCCCGGCCCGTCAGGTGGAGGTCCTGCGCGAGGTCGTCCTGCGCCTGCTGGCCGAGGACACCACTCTCGAACCGCGCGACGTGCTGGTGATGTGCCCGGACGTGGAGACCTACGCGCCGCTGGTCTCCGCGGCGTTCGGGCCGAGCGCCCACCCCGCGCACCGGCTGCGTGTGCAGATCGCGGACCGTTCGCCGCGGCAGACCAACCCGCTGCTCGGACTGGCCGCACGGCTCCTGACGCTCGCCGGCAGCCGCGTCACCGGCGCCGAGGTGCTCGACCTGGCCGGTTCACCGGCGGTCCGCGTGCGCTTCGGCCTCACCGACGACGACGTCGAGCAGCTGCGGAGCTGGGTCGTCGGCACGCACGTGCACTGGGGGCTGGACGCCGAGCACCGCGCGAGCTGGGGACTCGGCGACCTGGCCGACGGCACCTGGCGACAGGGTCTGGACCGGATGCTGGCCGGTGCCGCGATCGGCGGCGACGAGCCGTGGCAGGGCGTGCTGGCCTACGACGCGATGGACGGCAGCAGCCTTGACCTGCTCGGTCGCGTCGCCGAGCTGCTCGACCGCCTGGAGCACGCCCAGCAGCGGTTCCGCGAGGCGACCACGGCGGGCGACTGGCTCGACGCGTTGGAGGCCTCCGTCGACGAGCTCGGCGCCGCAGCGGTGGACGCCCCGTGGCAGCAGGTGCAGCTGCGCCGCGAGCTGGCAGCGCTCCGGGACCACGCCGGCGACGCCCCGGCCGAGCTCGCCGACCTGACCGCACTGCTGGCCGACGTCCTGGCCGGTCGTCCGACGCGGACGAGCTTCCGTACCGGTGCACTGACGCTCTGCACCCTCACGCCGATGCGCTCGGTGCCGCACCGCGTCGTCGTCCTGCTGGGCATGGACGACGGCGCGTTCCCGCGACACGGACTGCCCGACGGCGACGACGCGCTCGCCCGCGACCCCCGGCTCGGCGAGCGCGACCCGCGCAGTGAGGACCGCCAGCTGTTCCTGGACGCGCTGCTCGCCGCTGAGCAGCACCTCGTGATCCTCTACACCGGCGCCCACGTCCGCACCGGCGCCGAGCTGCCCCCGGCTGTCCCTGTCGGCGAGCTGCTCGACGTGCTCGGCACCGGCGTCGTCACCCGACACCCGCTGCAGCCGTTCGACCCGATCAGCTTCGCCGCGGCCGAGCCCTTCTCCTACGACCCCGTCGCCCATGCCGGCGCCGTCGCCGCGTGCGGTCCGCAGCAGGAGCCGCCGCCGTTCCTCGACGGGCCCGTGGACGCCCCCGACGAGGACGCGGTCGGGCTGAACCAGCTGACCGACCTGTTGCTGCACCCGTCGAAGGCCTTCCTGCGTCAGCGGCTCGACGTCACCTCCACGGCGCGGGAGGAGGAGCCGAGCAGCGAGCTGCCGATCGAGCTCGACAACCTGCAGCAGTGGGGCGTCGGCGACCGGTTGCTGCAGGCCCGCCTGGCCGGGGGGACGAGGGCGGCGCTCAGCGCGACGGAGCGCGCGCGCGGCTGCCTGCCGCCCGGCCTGCTCGGCGACCGGCTGCTCGACGAGCTCGGCCCCTGCGTCTACGAGGTGGCGGAGGTCGCCCTGACGCACCTGCGCGATGACCCCGAGACCGTCGACGTCGACCTGTCCACCTCCGCCGGCCGGCTCGTGGGCTCGGTCGGCCGCGTGCACGACCGGCGCATCGTGACCGTCACCTACTCCAAGCTCGGGACCAAGCAGCGGCTGCGCGGCTGGATCGAGCTGCTCGCCGTCGCGGCCCAGCGCGGCGGCAGCTGGCAGGCCGTGCTGGTCGGGCGCGCGAAGGACGGCAGCCCGCTGGTCGAGACCTACCGCGCGCCCGCGCAGGACGAGGCCCGCACGCAGCTGACCTACCTGCTGGCGGTCCGGGCTGTCGGGATGCGTACGCCGCTCGCGCTCCCGATGGAGGCTGCCGCGGCCTACGCACAGGCCCGCAAGGAGGGCCGGTCGGTGGACGACGCGAGGGACGCGGCGCACAAGAGGTGGACGTCGCCGTTCAGCTTCGACGGCCCTGACCGCGACGCCGACCATGCGCTGCTGTGGGGGTACGAAGCGCCGTTCGGCGAGCTGTGGTCCTGGCGCAGTGCTGTGCCGCTGCCGCGTGGCGCCGGCGGGGAGACCGCGGACTTCGCCCGGCTCGCGTGCGCGATCTGGTACCCGCTGCTCGATGCGGAGGTGCAGTAGCCGTGCAGCCTGCCGACGTGACAGCGCCGTTGCCGACCGGGACCTCCGTGCTCGAGGCCAGCGCCGGCACGGGGAAGACGTGGACCATCGCTGCCCTCGTCGCCCGCTACGTCGCGGAGGGGGTCTGCCGGATCGACGAGCTGCTCGTCGTCACCTTCGGCCGGGCGGCCACGAGCGAGCTGCGCACCCGGGTGCGCGAGCGGCTGCTGTCCGTGCACCGCGAGCTGGGCAGTCCGTCGAAGGACCCGGTGGTGCAGCACCTCAACCAGGGCGACGTCGCGGCCTACCGCCGCCGGATCGCCACGGCACTCGCCGCCTTCGACAGCGCCACCGTCACCACGACGCACAGCTTCTGCGACCAGGTGCTCCGCTCGCTCGGCATCCTGGCCGATCTCGATCCCGGCACGGCGCTGGTCGAGAGCCTGGACGAGGTGCTGGTGGAGGCCGTCGACGACGTCTACCTCCAGCTGGTCGCCGAGCGCGGCGCGCTCCCGTTCGGGCAGAAGACCGCCCGGGCGGTGGCCCGCAAGGCGCTCGGCGATCCGCAGGCGACCGTCCTCCCGGCAGGCGCCGACCCGGCGTCCGAGGCGGGCCTGCGGGTCGAGCTCGTGCGCCGGACGACGATCGAGGTCGAGGCGCGCAAGCACGCGATGCGGCTGCTGAGCTTCGACGACCTGCTGGCCCGGGTGCGCGACTGCCTCACCGACGAGCTGACCGGCCCGGCCGCCTGCGCGCGGCTGCGCGCGCGCTTCAGCGTCGTGCTGGTCGACGAGTTCCAGGACACCGACCCCGTGCAGTGGGACGTCCTGCACAGCGCCTTCCACGGCCACCGCACGCTCGTGGTGATCGGTGATCCGAAGCAGGCGATCTACGGCTTCCGCGGCGCCGACGTGAGCGCCTACCTCAAGGCCAAGCGCTACGCCGCAGTCACCCAGACGCTGGCTCAGAACTGGCGCAGCGACCCGCTCGTGCTGCGCGGCATCAGCGCCCTGCTGCGCGGCGCCGCGCTCGGTCACGAGCAGATCGTCGTCGGCCCCGTCACGGCCGGCCACACGCAGGCCGCGCTCGGCCCGGCGGTCGGCGCCAAGCCCGTGCGGCTACGGGTCGTACGCCGTTCCGCCTTCAAGGGCACCAAGGACCCCAACGTCGAGCGGGCCCGCGAGGTCGCCGCCCGGGACTGCGCCTCGCAGGTCGTCGCGGCCCTCGGGGAGGGGCGGGAGTACACACCGCGAGGTGGCACGACGCGGCCGCTGGAGGCACGAGACATCGCCGTGCTCGTACGCACCGGCGAGCATGCGCGCAGGATCCGTGAGGCGCTGCTCCAGGTCGGCGTGCCGAGCGTCGTGTCGATCCAGGAGAGCGTCTTCGGCTCGTCGGCGGCCGCGGACTGGCTGCTGCTGCTCGAGGCTCTCGAGCAGCCGCACCGCAAGGGCCGGGTCCGCCGCTTCTCGCTCGGCGCCTTCGTCGGCCTGCGTGCCGCGGACCTCGCGGCCGCGAACAGCGGCCAGCGGATCGACCAGCTCTCGCAGCAGCTCCGCGCGTGGGCAGACGTGCTGGCGGAGCGCGGTGTCGCCGCGCTGTTCTCCGCTGTCTCGGAGTCGACGCAGCTGTCTGCACGGCTGCTCTCGGTCCACGGCGGGGAGCGGGTGCTCACCGACCTGCGACACGTCGCGGAGATGGTGCACCGGCACGCGCTCGAGGCCGAGCTCGGCCTGTCCGGCCTCGTCGGCTGGCTGCGCCGCCAGGTCGAGGACGCCGACGACAGCCAGCAGGAGCGCTCGCGCCGACTGGACACCGAGCGGCCGGCCGTGCAGATCGTCACGGTGCACACCAGCAAGGGGCTGGAGTACCCCGTCGTGCTCGTGCCGTTCGCCTGGGACAAGAGCGGCGGCGGCAGTGCCGAGCGGCTGCCGGGCGGTCACGACGCGCAGGACGTACGGACGCTGCACCTGGGTGGGAAGTCCGACGCCGGATATGCCGCGGCCTGCCGGGGCGAGGACGTCGAGACCGACGCCGAGGACCTGCGGCTGCTCTACGTCGCGATGACCCGCGCCGTCTCGCGCCTGGTGCTGTGGTGGGTCCCGTCGACCAAGACCCGGACGGCCGCGCTGCCCCGGCTGGTGCTCGCCCCCGACCCGGCCGCGGTCCCGGCGTCCGTGGCGGTTCCGGACGACGAGGCGCTGCTCGCGCACCTGCGCGGGCTCGGCGGCCCGTGCGTGGACGTGCAGATCCTGGACGTGGTCGCGGTCGGACCCTCGGCGACGCTACCGAGGGTCCGTGACGAGCTGGTGCTGTCGAGCTTCGACCGGGACCTGGACACGGCGTGGCGGCGGACCTCGTACACCGGGCTCGTCCGCGACGCGCACGCGCCGACCGTCGGCTCGGAGCCGCCCGCGCCGGTGAAGGACGACGAGGTCGAGGGCGCTGCCGGGCCCGGGGACGGCGACCCGGTGCCGATGGGACCGCTGCCGGGTGGGACGGCGTTCGGCACGCTCGTGCACGAGGTGCTGGAGGAGGCGGACCTCGGCGTCGAGGGCGATCTCGCCCGCGTGCTGGACGAGCGGGGTGTGCCCGAGCTGCTCGAGGGGCTGTCCCTGGCGGTGGCCACCCCGCTGCTCGGCGACGTGTCGCTGCGCGACGTCCCGCGCGCAGACCAGCTGCGCGAGCTCGACTTCGAGCTGCCGCTGGCCGGCGGCGACGAGCCGTCGGGCACGGTGGTCCTGTCCCGGCTGGCCGACCTGCTGCGCACGCACCTGCCCGAAGGCGATCCCGTACGCCCCTACGCCGAGCGGCTGCCCGCGCTGGACGTGGTCCGCGGCTACCTCGGCGGCTCCATCGACGTGGTGCTCCGCGTCGACGGCAGCTGCTGGGTGGTCGACCACAAGACCAACCGCCTGGCGCGGCGCGACGTCGAGGCCACCACCTGGCACTACCGCCGGGATGCGCTCGACGCGGCGATGCTCGACGCGCACTACCCGCTGCAGGCGCTGCTCTACTGCGTGGCCCTGCACCGCTACCTGCGTTGGCGGCAGCCCGACTACGACCCGGCGGTCCACCTCGGCGGAGTGCTCTACCTGTTCCTGCGCGGCATGGTCGGCACTCCCGGCTCGGGGGTCTGGTCCTGGCAGCCACCGGCCGAGCTCGTCGTCGCCGTGTCCGACCTGCTGGCGGGACGCCCGTGACCGCGGTCCTGCGCGGACCTGCGCACCTGGTCGAGCTCAACCGGCGCAACGTCCTGGACGCGGTCGACGTGCACGTCGCTGCGCGGCTGTCGGCGCTGGCGGGGGAGACCTCGCAGGAGGCCTCGCTGGCGCTCGCGCTGTGCCTACGCAGCCTGCGGTCCGGATCGGTGGTGCTCGACCTGGCGTCGGTGCCGGCGACGGTGCTGGCCGAGGACGGCGAGCTCGTCTGGCCGTCCCTGGCCACGTGGCGCAAGGCGCTCGACGCCTCGCCGCTGGTCGGCGGTCCGCTGCACCGCGAGGGCGACCGGTTGTGGCTGGACACGGCCTGGCGGCAGGAGGTCCTCGTCGCCGAGGACCTGCTGGCGCGGGCCGCGGCGCCGGTCTCGCTGGACGCCGACGTGCTGCGCGCGGCGCTGGCCCGGTTGTGGCCGGGCGACGTGCCCGACGACCAGCGCATGGCCGCGGCGGTGTGTGCGCTGTCGTCGGTGTCCGTGCTCGGCGGTGGCCCGGGGACCGGGAAGACGACCACGGTCTCGCGGCTGCTTGTCGCGCTCGCCGAGGCCTCACCGGGTCCGCTGCGGATCGCGCTGGCCGCACCGACCGGCAAGGCCGCGGCGCGGCTGGCCGAGTCGGTGCGTCGCGACGACGCGGTCCTGAGCCCGGACGAGGTCGACTGGCTCGGCCGACTGACGTCGTCGACCCTGCACCGGCTGCTCGGGGCACGGCGAGGCGGCGGGCAGTACTGGCACCACGCCGGGAACCGGCTGCCCTACGACGTCGTCGTCGTCGACGAGGCGTCCATGGTGTCGCTGACCTTGTTCGCGCGGCTGCTCGCGGCGCTGCGACCCGGTGCGCGTCTGGTGCTCGTCGGTGACCCGGACCAGCTCGCGTCGGTCGAGGCGGGCGCCGTGCTGCTCGATCTCGTGGAGGGAGCGGGGTCCCGGACGGCGGCGCGCGCGGCCTCGCTCGCCGCGCTCCTGCCGCACGACCCCGTTGCTGATGCGTCTGCGTCGGTCACGCCGGGTGCCGCTCTGCGGGACGGCATCGCGACGCTGACGCAGGTGCGTCGCTATGACGAGGCAGGCTCGATCGACCGGTTGGCGCGTGCGGTGCGCGCGGGCCGTGCGGACGACGCCCTGGAGGTGCTCCGCGGTGACCTGTCCCTGGTCGAGATCGCCGACACAGCAGTGGTTCCGGAGTCGGTCGTGCGGCCGGTGCTCGTGGCGCAGCTGCGGGACGTCCTGGCGGCTGCCGCCGCCGGCGATCAGGAGGCCGCGCTGCTCGCGCTCGGACGCCACCGCCTGCTCTGCGCGCACCGGGTCGGGCCGCGCGGCGTCGCGTGGTGGAACGACGCCGTACCGCGCTGGCTCGTGGAGGACCTCGGCGTGCAGCCACGGCGGGATGGGCGCTTCGCCGGCCAGCCGTTGATCGTGGGTTCCAATGATGCCGACAACGGCCTGTGGAACGGCGACACCGGCGTCGTCGTCGCCGAGGGGGCCGACCTCGTTGCGTTCTTCGCCACCGGCGGCGCACCCAAGCGCGTCCCGCTCGGGCTGCTCGGCGACGTGCGGCCGATGTACGCGATGACCGTCCACCGGGCGCAGGGCTCGCAGTTCGACGCGGTGACCGTCGTGCTGCCCGCGGCGACCTCACCGCTGGGGACGCGCGAGACGCTCTACACAGCGGTCACGCGAGCGGAGGTGCACGTGACCGTGATCGGCTCGCAGGAGGCGATCCGGGCGGCGGTGGCCCGGCGGGTGCAGCGCGCCTCAGGCCTGCCGGCGCGGCTGGCCTGAGACGCGCAGGCATGCCACAGCCGGCACCATCTGCTGCCGATCTAGCTGCAATGCTGCTATTATGCAGTCATGGTCGCGCTGACGATTCGCAACGTCCCCGACGAGGTCCGGGACGAACTCGCCGCCCGTGCCGCGCGTTCGGGCCGGTCTCTGCAGGAGTACCTCGCGTCGGCGCTCACCGAGCTGGCGTCGAGGCCTGCCGTGGAGGACGTACTGGTTCGTGCGCGGGAACGAGCGCGGATCACGGACAGCCGCCTGTCCGTCGAGGACGTTCTGTTGGCCCGGGACGCCGACCGACGGTGACTCTGCTCGTCCTGGATGCCTCGGCTCTCGTCGCGGTGCTCGCCGACGCGAGCGGGGTGGGGACCGCTGTGGCCGAGGCGATCGCCGGTCACGCCCTGGCCGCTCCCGAGCTCCTGCCGTTCGACGCCGCGAACGTGCTGAGGCGGCTCGAGCTGGGCAGGCAGCTCGCGCCAGAATCAGCGGCGCTGGCTCATCGGGATCTTCTGGACCTGCCCATCCAGCTCTGGCCCTACGCCACGCTGGCCACGGAGGCATGGCGGCTCAGGGGGAGCCTGACGCTCTACGACGCCCCCTACGTCGCCCTGGCCTCCCGACTCGACGCCCCCTTGGTGACCCTCGACCAGCGGCTGGCGCGGACGGCGTCGAGCACCTGTACGACCCTGGTACCCGGCCGCAGCCCGACGTCATGACCGCGCACAGCATCCCGGCGATCCTCGAGCAGCGCGACGGGTACCTCGGCGAGTGGGCCGTCTGGGACCGGCTGCGTCAGGACCTGCCCGACGGCACGACCCTGCTGTGCGGGGTGAAGGTGCCCCAGGGACCGAGTGGTCGGCAGATCGACTTCCTGGTGCTGTGGCCGGGGGTCGGCATCGCCGTGATCGAGGTCAAGGGCGGGGCCGTCTCCACGGACGGTGCGGGTCGCTGGCGCTCGCACGGGGGCGGCCAGCCGCGCGACATCGGCAACCCGATGGAGCAGGCCGAGACCGTGCGGCACGAGCTGCACCGCTTCCTGGAGCAGAGCGGCTACACCGCGGCGCGCGCCCGTACGCAACACCTCGTCGTGCTGCCGCACGCCCTGCTCCCGCGCGACTTCGACCCGACCAGCTGCCCCCGAGCTCAGGTCGTCGACCGGGACGAGCTCGGCGACCTCGTGCCGCGGATGCGGCTGCTGGTCGAAGCCGGCGCTGGGCACGCGCCGTTGGAGGCCGAGGCGGTGCCCGGTGTCGTGCGGCTGTTCGAGCAGCAGCTGCTGCCGGACGAGACTGCCGAGACCGTCGAGCACGAGCAGCGCGCGGAGCAGCTCGCCCTGCAGCAGGTCGACGTGCTGGACCTGCTGAGCCTGCAGCGCCGCTTCACCGTCATCGGTGGCGCCGGGACGGGCAAGACCGGGCTCGCGCTCGAGCAGGCGCGACGGCTCGCCAGGCAGGGCCAGCGGGTGGCGCTGCTCTGCTACTCGCGCGGGCTGGCGCGCTTCCTGCAGCTGCAGACCGAGCAGTGGCCGACGCGGCCGGCGTTCGTCGGGACCTTCGAGCGGCTGGCGCTGGCCTGGGGCGCACCGCAAGGGTCGGGAGACGACTACTACGAGGCGGCTGTCCCCCGGGCGCTGCTCGAGGCCGCCGCCGGTCACCCGGACCGCTTCGATGCCGTGGTGGTCGACGAGGCGCAGGACTTCGGCGAGCTCTGGTGGCCCGCGCTGTCCGCCTGCCTGCGCGCACCGGAGACCGGCGGGATCTTCGCCTTCCTCGACGAGGGGCAGCGGGTGTTCGAGCGTCGGTCGGCTGCGCCGGTGCCGGGTCAGCCCTATCCGCTGCGCCGGAACTACCGCAACACCAGGCGGATCGCGCAGACCTTCGGCTCGCTGGCCGTCGACCAGGACCGCTACGAGGGTCGCGAGGGGACCCGCGTCCGCTACGTGCCGTGCGCCACCGACGGCGTGCTGGCCCGAGCGGATGACGCGGTGGACGCGCTGCTCGACACCTGGGAGCCGCAGCAGATCGCCCTGCTGACGACCAAGCACCGGCACCCGGCACATGCGGACCGGGTCGCCCAGGTCGGCGACGACGCGTACTGGGAGGACTTCTTCGCCGATGACGACGTCTTCTACGGGACGGTCTCGGGCTTCAAGGGGCTGGAGCGGACCTGCGTGGTGCTGGCGGTGAACGGCTTCAGCGCCGAGGCCCGCGCCAGGCAGATGCTCTACGTGGGGCTGTCACGCGCACGCAGCCAGCTGGTCGTCGTCGGCGACCTCGACGTGATCGCGCCGGCCGGAGAACGGGGTGGCGTGCGGAAGCGGCTGCAGGACACGGAGCAGTGGCAGCCGCCGCTGCTGTCGTGACGTGCCTCAGCGATCCGACAGCCCCGACGTCGAGAAGCACTGCGCTCAGGCAGATGTGGGCCACAGGAACTGTCAGACCCCGCTGCCACACTCCTGTCCTGGGTCGAGGAGAGGGAGTGGTGCTGTTGTCCTACGAGGACATGGCTCGGTCGCACGTGAAGGAGCTCGTGCGTGATGCGTTCGAGCTCGACGAGGTGGTCGTCGACAGCGACGGCGACCTGCCGTTCCCGTGCGGGACGGCGATGTTCTACCTGTCGGTCGTCGGCAACGGACGCCTGCTGCGGGTGTGGTCCCGCGCGGTCGCCGGCATCAAGGTCAACAAGCCGGTGCTGCAGGAGCTCAACGAGATCAACGCCGGCCTGACCGTCGCCCGGGTCTGGGCGACCGGGTCCGAGATCTGGGTGGAGGGGTGCCTGCCCGTGCAGACCCTGCGCCCGCGCGACGTCGGCGCCCTGTGCCACGAGGTCGGAACCACCGCAGACCGCCTGGGGTCGATGCTCGCGGCGGTCTTCGGTGGTCGGGTGGCCTTCCCCGAGAGCGCCGACTGCGACCACGAGTGCGACGACTGAAGCGCCCTCACCCGTGAGTGGCAGTACTCAGGACACGACCCGCTCCGGCGAGGACGCTGATCGTCATGACCACCGTGAGCGGGCAGACCCGCGAAGGACCCTCGCGCAGCATCTCCTGCGACCAGCTGAGCTGGCTCGAGAAGGAGCTGGCGCTGTGGCAGGCGCAGGGCCGGATCGACGCCGCAACGGCCAGCGACATCCGCGCGCAGTACACCGCGAGCGCGCGCTTCTCGATGTCCCGCCTGCTGCTGGCCCTGGGCGCCGGGTTCGTCGGCATCGGGCTGATCTGGCTGGTCGCCGCGAACGTCGAGCAGCTCTCGCCGCTGGTCCGCTTCGTCGGCATCACCGTGCTCTGGCTCGCCGCGGTCGGAGCCGCCGAGCTGCTCGCGGAACGACGGCAGCGCGAGGGCCGCGACGCCGTCGTCGGCGCGGTCCGGTTCATCGCGGCACTCGCGTTCGGCGCGGTCGTCTTCCAGGCCGCGCAGAGCCTGCAGGTCCCGGCCTACGACTCCGGCCTCGTCGGTGCCTGGGCAGCCGGTGCGCTGCTCTACGCGTACGCCGCCCGCGCCGTCGCGCCGCTGCTCGTCGGCATCGTCACCGGTGTCGGCTGGTACGTCTGGGTCGTCGTCGAGCGGACCGAGTCCGTCACCGGGGCGGCGCTCGCGATGATGGTCGCCGGCGCTCTCGCGACGGTGCTGGCGGTAGCGCACACGTCCGGCCGACAGCAGCAGTTCGCCCCGCCGTGGCGGCTGGCCGCTGCGCTGCTCGTCCTGCTCGGGCTCTTCCTCGCCGCTCTCCCGCTCGACCGGGGCGACGAGCCCGTGCCGGCCGTCGTCTGGTGGGGCGCCGTCGCCGTGGCCGTGGCGTCCGCCGCCGCCGCGGTGCGCGCCGACCGCTGGGGACGGCTGGAGGTGGGCGCCGTCCTCGCCGCCGGCGTCGTCGCGGCGCTGCTGCTCCGGTGGGAGCCCCCGGGTGCGACGAACGCCTCCGAGCTGTCCGGCGAGGGGCTGGCCCGCGCCATCGTCGCGATCGCGGTCTACCTCCTGGCTGCCGCCGGGTTCGCCGCCCTCGGCGTCCACCGCGACGCCCGCGGGCTGACCCAGCTCGCGACCGCCGGACTGGTCGTGTTCACCGTCGTGCAGAGCTTCGCGGTGTTCGAGCCGATCCTGTCCGGTGCAGCGCTCTTCCTGGCGCTCGGTGCGGTGCTCGCCGGCACCGGCTACCTGGTCGACCGCGGCCGTCGCCGCCTGGTCGCGGACGTCAACGATGCGAAGGAGGTCTCGGCATGAGCGCATGGACATCACGACGCGTACGCGTCGCTGCAGCGTGCGTGCTGCAGCTCGGGCTGGTCGGCGTGGCCGTGGCACCGTCGCTGTCGGCGCGGGTCGCGGGAGAGGAGTACCTGCTCGCCGTGCAGCCCGTCGACCCGATCGACCCGTTCCGCGGCGCGTACGTCACCCTCGACTACCCCGGTCTGCAGGAGGCGTTGCCGGCCGACGGCTCCGGCCCGTACGGCAGCGTCTTCGTCGCGCTGGAGCGGGTGCCGGGAGGCGACCTCTGGCAGGCCCGTTCCATCGAGAGCCGGCGTCCGTCGAGCGGCCCCTACCTGCGGTGCGAGTCGAACGGTCGGCTGGAGTGCGGGATCGAGAGCCTGTTCGCGTCCCAGTCAGAGGCGAAGCGGCTGGAGCGCGAGCTCGCCGACGGCGCGGTGGCCCGCATCAAGGTGGACGGGCGCGGCAACGCCGCCGTGGTCGGGCTCGAGAGCTCCTGACACCAAGACGCCCCGGCCCGCCGTGAAGGCGGACCGGGGCGTCGAGACGGGCAGGGACTACGTCACGTCGAAGCGGTCCAGCATCATGACCTTGTCCCACGCGTCGACGAAGTCCTGCACGAACTTCTCCTTGGTGTCGTCGAAGGAGTAGACCTCCGCGATCCCGCGCAGGATGGAGTTCGACCCGAAGACCAGGTCGGCCGCGGTCGCCGTACGCACGACGTTCCCGCTGCTGTCGAGCCCCTCGTAGACGCCGTCGTCGGAGACCGACGTGCGCCAGGAGATGCTCAGGTCCAGCAGGTTGCGGAAGAAGCCCTGCGACAGCACGCCGACGTTGTCGGTGAAGACGCCGTGCGTCGCACCGCCGGCGTTGGCGCCGAGGACGCGCAGACCGCCGAGGAGGACGGTCAGCTCCTTGACGGTCAGCTCGAGCAGGTACGCCCGGTCGACCAGGAGCTGCTCGGGCGTGAGCTTCGCACCGGGCTTCACCCAGTTGCGGAAGCCATCGGCCCGCGGCTCGAGCCACGTCATGCCGTCGACGTCGGTCTGCTCCTGCGTCGCGTCGGTGCGGCCCGGGGTGAACGGCACCGTGACGGTGACACCGGCGTCGGCCGCAGCCTTCTCGACGGCCGCGCAGCCGGCGAGCACGATCGTGTCGGCCAGCGAGACGGGCTTTCCGAACGCCTGACGCACCGCGTCCAGCTTGGCGACGACGTCCTGCGTTCCGGCGTTGACCGCCCAGTCCTTCTGCGGGGCCAGGCGCAGCCGCGCACCGTTGGCGCCGCCGCGCTTGTCGGTGGTCCGGTAGGACGCGGCAGCCGCCCAGGCGGTGTTGACCAGCTGCGACACCGAGAGCCCGGCACCGAGCAGCTGCTGCTTCAGCGCCGCCGCGTCCTGCTCGGAGATCAGCTCGTGCGAGACCGCGGGGAGCGGGTCCTGCCAGAGGAGCTCCTCAGCCGGCACGTCCGGACCGAGGTAACGGCTCCTGGGGCCCATGTCGCGGTGGAGCAGCTTGAACCAGGCGCGGGCGTACTGGTCGGCGAAGTAGTCCAGGTCGCCGTGGAAGCGCTCGGAGATCGCGCGGAACTCGGGGTCCTGGATGAGCGCGATGTCGGTGGTGGCCATCATCGTCGGGACCTTCTTGTCCGGGACGTGGGCATCCGGCGCGAGGTCCTCGGGCGCGACGTCCTTGGCCTTCCACTGCTTCGCACCGGCGGGGCTCTCGGTCAGCTCCCACTCGTACTTGAACAGCAGGTCGAAGTAGCCGTTGTCCCACTGCGTGGGGTTGACCGTCCACGCGCCC
This sequence comes from Mycobacteriales bacterium, assembly GCA_046593875.1. GTDB lineage: Bacteria > Actinomycetota > Actinomycetes > Mycobacteriales > SCTD01 > SCTD01. Next base: position 16,467 of record JBKJQQ010000066.1, read on the forward strand.
TCGAGCCCGGACGTGATGGTGTCCTCGGCCTTGCCCTTGCCGAACTCGCTCTTCCAGCCGATCCCGCCGGAGTGCACCGGGCAGCCCTCCGGGTCGGGCCCGACCAGCGAGGCGTCGCCGCCGCCGTGCGCCTTGCCGAAGGTGTGACCGCCGGCGATGAGCGCGACGGTCTCCTCGCTGTTCATGCCCATGCGGCTGAACGTCACCTTGATGTCGTGGGCCGACGCCAGCGGGTCCGGACGCCCCTGCGGGCCCTCGGGGTTGACGTAGATCAGCCCCATGGTCACCGCGCCGAGGTCACCCTCCTCGAGGTCGAGCGGGGTGTCGCCGCTGTAGCGCTCGTCGCCGAGCCAGGTGTCCTCCGGCCCCCAGAAGACCTCCTCCGGCTGCCAGACGTCCTCGCGGCCGTAGGCGAAACCGAAGGTCTTCAGGCCCATGTCGTCGTGCGCGTGGTTGCCGGCGAGCACCAGCAGGTCGGCCCAGGACAGCGCCCGGCCGTACTTCTGCTTGATCGGCAGCAGCAGCCGCCGCGCCTTGTCCAGGTTGGCGTTGTCGGGCCAGCTGTTCAGCGGGGCGAAGCGCTGCTCGCCGGCGCCGGCGCCACCGCGGCCGTCAGCGCTGCGGTAGGTCCCGGCGGCGTGCCAGGACAGCCGGATGAACAGGCCGCCGTAGTGGCCCCAGTCCGCCGGCCACCAGTCCTGCGAGGTGCGCATCAGCTGGGAGAGGTCGGCCTTGACGGCGGCGACGTCCAGCTCGGCGACGGCCTTGCGGTAGTCGAACTCCTCGCCGAGCGGGTTGGCCTTCGGGTCGGTGCGGTTCAGCACCGACAGGTCGACCTGGTTGGGCCACCAGTCGCGGTTGGTGCGCGGCCGCTGGCTGGTGTCGGCGGTCGGCGCCGAGAGGACCGGGTTCTCGCTCTCGCTGGTGCTCTGCGTGTCGGGCTGGGTGTCAGGGGTGCTCACGTGGTGCCTCTCTGCTGGCGTGCGGGGGTCAGGCGGACGAGCTGGACGAGCAGGTGGGGCAGTGGCCCCAGTAGACGACCTCGGCCTCATCGATCGAGAAGCCGCTGTCGTCGGACGCGGTGAGGCAGGGGGTGTCGCCGACGGCGCAGTCGACGTCGGCGATCGAACCGCACCCGCGGCAGACGACGTGGTGGTGGTTGTCGCCGATTCGCGCCTCGTAGCGCGCGACCGAGCCGGCGGGCTGGATACGGCGGACGAGGCCGGCGTCGGTGAGCGCGCGCAGCACGTCGTAGACCGCCTGGTGCGACACGGCACCGAGGTCGGCGCGGACGTCGGCGAGCAGCGTCTCGGTCACGGCGTGCGGGCGGCCGTGCACGGCGGCCAGCACGGCCAGCCGGGGCCGCGTCACCCGCAGTCCCGCGTCGCGGAGCAGGAGCTCCGGGGCGAGGGGGGACGGCACGTGGCCGAGTGTGTCCCATGATCTGGATCAGATCAAGTTCAGACACGGGTCCGTACGCTCGCCGCATGGCCCGCTACGTCGACGTCCACCCGCGCGACCCCCAGCCGCGGCTCATCGCGCAGACCGTCGCGCAGCTGCGGGACGATGCGCTGATCGCCTACCCGACCGACTCCTGCTACGCGCTGGGCTTCCAGCTGGACAGCACGACCGGCGCGGACCGCATCCGGCAGATCCGCAAGCTCGACGACAAGCACGACTTCACGCTGGTCTGCTCGGACTTCGCGCAGCTGGGGCAGTTCGTGCACCTGGGCAACGCGGCGTTCCGGAGCATCAAGGCGGCGACGCCGGGGCCGTACACGTTCATCCTCACCGCGACGCGCGAGGTGCCGAAGCGCCTTGCCCACCCGAAGAAGAAGACGGTCGGCGTCCGCATCCCCGACCACCCGGTCGTCAAGGCGCTGCTGCGCGAGCTCGGCAAGCCGCTGGTCTCGAGCACGCTGCTGCTGCCCGGTGCGGACGAGCCGATGACCGACGGCTGGAGCATCAAGGAGGAGCTCGACCACCTCGTGGACGTCGTGCTCGACGCCGGTGACTGCGGCACCTCGCCGACAACGGTCGTGGACTGGTCGCAGGACGTCCCGGAGGTCCTGCGCGAGGGCGCCGGGGACGTCAGCCGCTTCGGCTGACTCAAGCCGCGGGCAGCGCGCGGACCGGGAGCAGCTCGACCGCGCTGTCGCGCAGGTCGGCGTGCAGGTCGCGCCACCACTGGTCGTCGCTCGGCAGCAGGGCGGCGGCCGGTCGCGCGATCGCCAGCTGCACGCGGTCGGCGGCGGACAGCAGGACCCGGGCGCTCTCGCTGCGCAGCACGTCGTCGGAACCCGCGTTGTCCACAGAGGCGGATCTCCCTCAGGAGATCATCGGAAGGCGGGTGCCTAGGCGGAGACCCCGGGCCGGCGGTCCTTCCACGGGGCGGCTTCCTCCAGCGCGGAGGCGATCCGCACGAGCACGTCCTCGCGGCCGAACTCCGCGACCAGCTGCACGCCGACCGGCAGACCGGACGGGGTCCAGTGCAGCGGCAGCGAGACCGCCGGCTGGCCCGTCACGTTGAACTGCGCGGTGTACGGGATGAAGCTCGCGATGCGCTGGCCCTCGTCCTCGCCGGTCATCCAGCCGATCTCGGGCGGCGGCGCGGCCAGCGTCGGCGTGACCAGCAGGTCGAAGCCGTTGCCCCCGGCCGAGCGCGGCGACCACCACGTCGACATCCGGCGGACCCACGCGCCGAGCCACATCCGCGCGCCGAGGTAGTCCTTGGCGAGCAGGTCGTCGCCGACCAGCCGGTAGAAGGCGTTGCGCGGCTCGAGCTCCTCGTCCTTGATCGGACGGCCGATCGCGTCCGACAGCTGCTGCAGCGTCAGCGCCGTGTCGCCCGCGATCGTCGTGATGAAGGCCGAGCTGAACTGCTCCTCGAACAGCGGCTCCGGTGAGGCGAAGGAGACCTCGCAGCCGAGCGACTCCAGCAGCGCACCGGTGGCGGCGACAGCGGCACGGCACTCCGGGTCGTCGAGGTAGTGACCCCCTGCCGGCGGCCGGTCCACGAGCCCGACGCGCAGCCTTCCGACCGGAGCACCGACTTCGGCGGCGAGCGGGCGGGAGAGCGGCGGGGCCCAGTACGGATCGCCCGCCATCGGCTGCCCGATCCAGTCGAGCACCGCGGCGCTGTCGCGGACCGTACGGCTGACGACGCCGTCGATGGTCGCGCCGGCCCAGCCCTCACCGACGTCCGGCCCCTGCGAGACCCGCGCGCGGGTGGGCTTGAGGCCGACCAGCCCGCACTCCGAGGCGGGGATGCGGATGGAGCCGCCGCCGTCGTTGGCGTGCGCGACCGGGACGAGGCCGGCGGCGACCGCGGCCGCAGAGCCGCCGGACGAGCCGCCGGTCGAGTGGTTCAGGTCGTAGGGGTTGCGGCAGGCGCCGTTCGCGACCGGCTCGGTCGTGACCGTGGTGCCGAACTCCGGGACGTTCGTGCGGCCGAGGAACAGGAAGCCGGCGCTGCGGAACCGCTCGGCCAGGTGGCTGTCGGTCGGCCAGGCGATGTGGGCGTCGCGCAGGAAGGAGGTGCCGTAGTTGGTCTCCTCCCCGGCGACGTGGCAGCCGAGGTCCTTGAGCAGCATCGGCACGCCGCGGAACGGCCCGTCCGGCAGCTCGCCGGCCGCCTCCTTGCGCGCCTCGGCGAACCGGTCCCGCACGACGGCGTTGAGGTGCGGGTTGACGCGCTCGATGCGCGCGATGGCGTCCTCGACGAGCTCGGTCGGCGAGGCCTGCCCGCTGCGCACGAGCTCGGCCGAGGCGGTGGCGTCCAGCCAGGTGGTATCGGTCATGCGCCGGACCGTACCTGCAGCCACGAGGGCGCCGGACCGGTGCCGAGGCGGTAGCGCGCCGCCTCCTCCGACGGGCTGTACGGGCCGAGCGCGACCTGCAGCGCCCGCAGCTGCAGCGCCACCGCGCGCAGGGCGACCGATGAGCCGGGCGTGCGACCGGGCACTCCGGCGAGCGGCGCGATCGTCGGCGACACGAGCCGCGCGGCGCCTGCGGCCAGGCCCGCGTAGAAGAGCTGCTCGGGCTTGGACAGCCCGGGCGGTGCGGTGAGGAACGCGCGCAGGTCGGTAGGCACCGCTTCGAGCACGGGGCCGTACGCCGCCAGCGCTTCCGCCAGCGCGGCCTCCGTCGTCGGCAGGTCCGTCGCGCCGAGCTCCGAGGCCGAGCGGGCCCACGCGGCGACGTAGGAGTCCGGCCACCGGCGGCCGAAGCGTGGCGCGAGGTCGCGCCCGACCTGCTCCTGCGCGGCGAGAAAGGCATCGGTGAAGGCCAGGTGCACCCAGCGCAGCAGCTCCGGGTCGGAGGCCGCGTAGGGCCGGCCGAGGTCGTCGGTGCCCCTCACCACCGTGTGCATCCGTCGTACCCGCTGGGCTTCCCGGGCGGCCAACGAGGCCGAGCCGAACGTGCTCACCACCAGCCAGCGCGCGGTGCCCGCCAGTCGCTTCCACGGGTCCTGCATGTAGTCGGAGTGCCGCTGGACGCCGGCCAGCGCGAGCGGGTGCGCGCCCTGCCCCAGCAGCGCGCCGACACCGCCGACCAGCGTCGAGAGGTCGCCGTGCACGCGCCACACGACGCCGTCCGGCTCGAACCAGCCCGGCCCCTCGCCGACCGTCGCGATGTCGCGCACCCAGTCGGGCGCGCCCGTCGGGTCGCCGGAGACGCGGCTGCGGAAGCGCGCCTGCAGGCTGCGGAGGGGGGACACGTCGGCCAGCCTGCCTTGCCCGCCCACTACCGTCGACCGGGTGCCTGAGCTGAAGACCCTGCCCGCCAACGGGATCGAGATCGCGTACGAGACGTTCGGCGAGCGGGGCGCTCCGCCCATCGTGCTCGTCATGGGGCTGGGCACGCAGATGCTCGCCTGGCCGGAGGAGCTGTGCGAGGACCTCGCGCAGCGCGGTCATTTCGTCGTCCGCTTCGATAACCGCGACGTCGGTGCGAGCACCCACTTCAAGGGCGTCCGCGCGCCGAGCGTGGCGGCGCTGGTCGCCAAGCGCGCCCGTCCGCCGTACACGCTCGACGACATGGCCGACGACTGCCTGGCGCTCATCGACGCGCTGGACCTCGGTCCGGTCCACCTCGTCGGCGCGTCGCTCGGCGGGTTCATCGCGCAGACCGCTGCACTGCGTCGGCAGTCGGCACTGAGCAGCCTGACGCTGATCATGACCTCGACCGGCAGCCGCCGCGTCGGCCAGGCGGCTCCGCGGCTCATCAGCCGGCTGCTGCAGCGGCCGGTCATCGCCGACCGGGAGGCGGCGATGGACGCCGTCGTCGAGACCTTCCGGGTGATCGGCTCCAAGGGCTTCGCGCTCGACGAGGCCCGCCTGCGCGAGGTGGGCGCGCGCAGCTTCGACCGGGCGTACGACCCGGGCGGCTACCGCCGGCAGCTGGCCGCCGTCCTCGCGCAGCCGAACCGCACCGAGCGGCTGCGCGAGATCCGCATCCCCACGCTGGTCATGCACGGGATGCACGACCCGCTGGTCGCGCCGTCCGGCGGGCTGGCGCTCGCGCGGCGGATCCGCGGCTCGCGGTTCGTCGGCTTCAACGGGATGGGCCACGACCTGCCGCGCGAGCTGTGGCCGGAGTTCGCGGACCACATCAGCGCTCTCGTGCGCCGGGCCCAGGGGGTGAGCGTCCAGTGCTGAGCGATGCCTTCGCCCTGCCCTGCCACCCGGAGCGTCGACTGGGCGAGGACGACCGGGCCTGGCGGGCGATCGGCGTGAAGAGCGCGGACGACGTGCGCCGGCAGCAGACGCGCTGCCCGGACTGCAAGACCTCCTACACCGCCTTCCTGCGCCGCTTCGGCGACGCGGTGACGGTGGAGTGGCTGCGCCCCAGCCCCTTCCGCGTCAGCGCGGTGGCCGTCGACGGCGGGCCGCTCTGGCAGGACGCCGTCGAGGGGCAGCCGTCCGGGCTGCCTGCCCCGGAGGAGCACGCGCCCGACGGGTGGGACTCGGTGCAGCAGGTCACGCCTGCGTACGCCTTGACGGCCGGCGGGCAGGTCTTCGCCGAAGTCGGCGAGGTCCTGCAGGAGCGCAAGGAGAAGTGGAACGCGCAGGACCGCCGGCTGGCGCTGCTGTGGTCGCCGCGGCTGCAGCGCGCGGTCGTCGCCTGGCACGGCTTCGCCCGGTTGCTGGCTGAGGACGACGAGGCCCCGCCCGTCACGACCTGACGCACCGGCTCGTGGACGATGGGGGAGGTCCGGCACCGCGCCGGCCGAAGGCACAGAGGTGGGTGCGCGATGGGCGTTCTGGACATGTTCCGGCTGGACGGCAAGGTCGCCATCGTGACGGGGGCGTCGTCCGGGCTGGGAGTCGCCTTCGCGCAGGCCCTCGCCGAGGCCGGTGCCGACGTGGCGCTCGGGGCCCGCCGGGTCGACCGGCTGCAGGAGACGAAGGCACTGGTCGAGTCGGCCGGCCGGCGCGCCATCACGGTCCAGACCGACGTCGCGCTGCCGGAGGACTGCCAGCGACTGGTCGACGAGACGGTCGCGCAGCTCGGCCGCGTCGACATCCTGGTCAACAACGCCGGCGTCGGCACGGCCGTACCGGCCACCCGCGAGACGGTGGAGCAGTTCCGCTCAGTCATCGACGTCAACCTCAACGGCTGCTACTGGATGGCCCAGGCGTGCGGTCGGGTGATGCAGCCCGGCAGCAGCATCGTCAACATCAGCAGCATCCTCGGGATCACGACGGCGGGGCTGCCGCAGGCGGCCTACGCGGCGAGCAAGGCCGGCCTGATCGGGCTGACCCGCGACCTGGCCCAGCAGTGGACAGGCCGCAAGGGGATCCGCGTGAACGCCCTGGCACCAGGCTTCTTCGCCTCCGAGATGACCGACCAGTACCCGCAGGAGTACTTCGACATGATGGCGGCGCGGATGCTGTCCGGACGCAAGGGCGACGAGCGGGAGCTCGCGGCGGCGCTGGTCTTCCTGGCCAGCGAGGCCGGCGGCTACGTGACGGGGCAGACGCTCGCGGTGGACGGCGGCGTCACCATCACCTGACGGCGTGGCTGGTAGGACCTCTGCATGACCTGGACCGAGCCCGGCGCCTTCCCGGTGGCGCCCGGCGTGACGCGCATCCCCCTTCCGCTGCCGAACGACGGGCTGCGCGCGGTCAACGTCTACGTGCTCCAGACGCCGGACGGTCTCGTGCTCGTCGACGGCGGCTGGGCCATCCCGGCGGCGCGCGAGGTGCTCGTGGCCGGCCTGGCCCAGATCGGCGCCGGGCTCGGTGACATCACCCGCTTCCTGGTCACGCACGTGCACCGCGACCACTACACGATGGCGGTCGCCCTGCGCCGCGAAACCGGGGCGCGGGTCGGGCTCGGGCTGGGGGAGAAGCCGACGCTCGACCTCCTGCAGCGGGGCGACCGCAGGGCGCTCGAGGCGCAGGTGCCGGAGCTGCGCCGGATGGGTGCCGCCGCCCTGGCGGACGGGATCGAGAAGGCCGTCGCCGGGTCCGTGATCGATCCGGCCGACTGGCAGGCGCCGGACGACTGGCTCGTCGACGGACTGGTCCCGCTGCCCGGGGGGCGCGTCCTCGAGACGGTGCCGACGCCGGGGCACACCGCCGGGCACGTCGTCTTCCACGATCTGGAGGAAGGGCTGCTGTTCGCCGGCGACCACGTCCTGCCGACCATCACCCCGTCGATCGGCTTCGAGCCGGTGCTGCAGGACCTGCCGCTCGCGGCGTTCCTGCGCTCGCTGGCCCTGGTGCGCAGTCGGCCCGACGCGCGGCTGCTGCCCGCGCACGGCGACGTCACCGACAGCGTGCACGCCCGCGTCGACGAGCTGGTCGCCCACCACGAGAAGCGCCTGCAGGAGACGCTCGCCGCCGGACCTGGCTCGGCGTACGACGTCGCGCAGGTCCTGCGGTGGACCCGGCACGGACGCACGCTGGCCGAGCTGGACGGCTTCAACCAGATGCTCGCGGTCTTCGAGACGGCCGCGCACCTCGACCTGCTCGCCGCGCAGGACCGGCTCGTCCGCTCGGACGACAGCGGCCTGACGCACTACCGGTGAGGCTGCCCGGCTCGCTGCAGGGCCTGCCGCGGGAGACGTTCGTCCTGGCGCTGGTGGCGTTCTGCGTAGCGCTCGGCTTCGGCATCGTCGTACCGGCGGTGCCGCTGTTCGCGCTGGAGTTCGGTGTCGGGACGACCGCGGCCGGTGCGGTGGTGTCGGCCTTCGCGCTGATGCGGCTGCTGTCGGGGCTGGCCGGGGGGCGGCTGGTCGACCGGGTCGGTGAGCGGGTCGCGCTGCTGTTCGGACTCGGCGTCGTGGCCGTGAGCTCGCTGCTGGCCGGACTCGCGGTGAGCTTCCCGCAGCTGCTGGTGCTGCGCGGTGTCGGCGGCATCGGCTCGGCGGTGTTCACGATCGCCGCCACCAGCCTGCTCCTGCGGGTCGCGGCTGCCGCGCAGCGCGGTCAGACGCAGAGCGTCTACCGGGGCGGGTTCCTGCTCGGCGGGATCATCGGGCCGGCCTTCGGCGGGGCGGTGCTCGGCATCAGCATCCGCGCGCCCTTCTTCCTCTACGCCTTCACCCTCGCGCTGGCCATGGTCGTCGCCGCGACCCTGCTGCCCAAGCATGTCGCGCCGGTGCCCGCCCAGGTCGCGCTCGGCGTCGGCGAGGACGACGGGCTGCCGGAGGGCGTCGTTCCGGAGTCGCCGCGCACGACGTGGCGCGCGGCCCTGCGCAACCCCGCCTACCAGGCGGCGCTGGCCGGCAACTTCGCCACCGGGTTCAGCGTCCTGGGGGTGCGCAGCACCGTCGTACCGCTGCTCGTCGTGCAGGACCTGGACCTCGGACCGGGGTGGATCGGTGCGGCCTTCACCGTCGCGGCGCTGGTGCAGGCGGTGCTGCTCCTGCCGGCCGGGCGCGCGGTGGATCAGGTCGGAAGGCGGCCGACGCTCGTGCTCGGCGGCCTGCTCACGTCCGCCTCCCTGATCGGACTGGCACTGGCTGACGGGCCGGCTGGGCTGATGGTGGCCATGGTCGTGTTCGCCGGCGGGGCAGCACTTCTCGGGGTGGCACCCGCCGCGATCGTTGGTGACGTCGTGGAGGGCAAGGGCGGCACCGCGGTCGCCGTGTGGCAGATGGCCAGCGACCTCGGCTCGGTGCTCGGACCGCTGGCGGCCGGGCTGCTCATCGACCGGGCGTCCTTCGACACCGCGCTGGTGCTCAGCGCGTCGGTCGTGCTGGTCTGCGCGCTGCTCGGCCTCCGGGTGCCCCGGGCCTGAGTACGGTGCCCGGCATGACGGGTGTGAGGGTCCTGGTGGGCACGCGCAAGGGGGCCTTCGTGCTCACCAGCGACGAGGGCAGGCGCGACTGGACGGTCGCTGGGCCGCACTTCGGCGGCTGGGAGGTCTACCACCTGAAGGGCTCGCCGCTGGACCCCGACCGCATCTGGGCGGCACCGTCCGGCGGCTGGTTCGGACAGGTGATCCAGCGTTCCGAGGACGGCGGGCGTTCGTTCGCACCGGTCGGCAACCAGTTCCGCTACGCGGGCGTCCCGGGCACGCACCAGTGGTACGACGGCACGCCCCACCCGTGGGAGTTCGCGCGGGTGTGGCACCTCGAGCCGTCGCTGTTCGACCTCGACACCGTCTACGCCGGTGTGGAGGACGCGGCGCTGTTCAAGAGCACCGACGGCGGGGCGACCTGGTCCGAGCTGAGCGGGCTGCGCGAGCACGGCACCGGCTCGTCCTGGCAGCCCGGCGCCGGCGGCCTGTGCCTGCACACGATCGTCCAGCACCCGACCGACGAGCAGCGCCTGTTCACCGCCATCAGCGCGGCCGGCGCGTTCCGCACCGACGACGGGGGTGTGACCTGGCTGCCCATCAACAAGGGGCTGCGCTCGGGCGAGATCCCCGACCAGGACGCCGAGGTCGGGCACTGCGTCCACCGGCTGGCCATGCACCCGTCGCGGCCGGACACGCTGTTCATGCAGAAGCACTGGGACGTCCTGCGCACCGACGACGCCGGTGGTCAGTGGACCGAGGTCAGCGGCAACCTGCCCAGCGACTTCGGCTTCCCGATCGACGTGCACGCCCACGAGCCCGAGACCGTCTACGTCGTGCCGATCCTGAGCGACAGCACGCACTACCCGCCCGAGGGCAAGCTCCGCGTCTACCGCAGCCGCACGGGCGGCGGGGAGTGGGAGCCGTTGACCAACGGCCTGCCGCAGAAGGACTGCTACGTCAACGTCCTGCGCGACGCGATGTGCGTGGACCAGCTCGACGAGTGCGGCGTCTACTTCGGCACCACCGGCGGTCAGGTCTACTGCTCGCCCGACGGCGGCGACACATGGGACGCCATCGTGCGTGACCTGCCGGCGGTCCTGTCGGTCGAAGTCCAGACGTTGCGGTGACGCGCGTCGTCCTGCCGTACCACCTCCGCAACCTGGCGAAGGTGGACGGCGAGGTGGTCGTGCAGGCGACCACGACGCGCGAGGTGCTCGACGCGCTGGAGGCGGCGCACCCCGCGCTGCGCGGCACGCTGCGCGACGCCGGGACCGGCAGGCGCCGCCCCTTTGTGCGCTTCTACGCGTGCCAGGAGGACCTGTCGCACCAGAGCGACGACGAGCCGCTGCCCGAGGCGGTGCTGGAGGGCAAGGAGCCCTTCCTGGTCATCGGGGCGATGGCCGGCGGCTGAGCCGTCAGGGGCGCAGCCGCTCCAGCGCGCGCCTCTCCTGCACCTCCGCAGACAATCTGCACGAACAGTGCGAACATCGGCGGGACACCCCCCGATCGAGGAGCTCCGCCTGTGACCGCCCTGCGCGCCGAGGAACCCGTCCTGACCGAGCACCTCGACGTCCTCGTCGTCGGCGCAGGCCTGTCCGGGGTCGGTGCCGCCGTGCACCTGCTGCAGGACAGCCCGGACCGCTCCTTCGCGATCCTCGAGTCGCGCGAGGCCATCGGCGGCACCTGGGACCTGTTCCGCTACCCGGGGGTCCGCTCCGACAGCGACATGTACACCCTCGGCTACTCCTTCAAGCCGTGGGCGAGCACCAAGGGCATCGCCGACGGACCGGCGATCCTGGAGTACGTCCGGGAGACCGCGCGTGAGTTCGGCGTGGAGGAGAAGATCCGCTACCGCCAGCGCGTGGTCCGGGCGGAGTGGTCGACGGGCGAGGGCCGCTGGACGGTCACGGTCGAGCGGACCGATACCGGCCAGACCTTCCAGCTGACCTGCCTGTTCCTGTTCATGTGCTCGGGCTACTACCGCTACGACGAGGGCTACACGCCGGACTTCGCCGGTCTCGAGGACTTCCGCGGTCAGGTCGTCCACCCGCAGCACTGGCCGGAGGACCTCGACCACACCGGCAAGCGCGTCGTCGTCATCGGCAGCGGTGCCACCGCTGTGACGCTGCTGCCCGCGATGGCGGCGGCCGCCGAGCACATCACCATGCTGCAGCGCACGCCGACCTGGATCGCGCCGCTTCCTGCGCACGACCTGTTCGCGCGGGTCCTCGAGGGCAAGGTGTCGCCGCAGACGGCGTACACGGTGGTGCGGTGGAAGAACATCCTGCGCACCATCTGGAGCTACAACCTCAGCAAGCGCCGCCCGCACGTGATGAAGAAGCTGGTCCGCCTCGGGCTCGAGAAGAGCCTGCCGAAGGGCTTCGACATCGACACGCACTTCACCCCGCCGTACGACCCGTGGGACCAGAGGTTCTGCGTCGTCCCGGACGGCGACCTGTTCAAGAGCATCAGCAAGGGCGAGGCCTCGGTGGTCACCGCGAAGATCGACCGCTTCGTGCCGGAGGGCATCCGGCTGGAGGACGGCACCGTGCTCGAGGCCGACCTGGTCATCACTGCCACCGGGCTGAACATGCTCGTGCTCGGCGGCATGGAGATCGTCGTCGACGACCGCAAGGTCGAGCTGTCGGAGACCGTCGGCTACAAGGGGATGATGTTCAGCGGCGTGCCGAACCTCGCCGCCGCCATCGGCTACACGAACGCCTCGTGGACGCTGAAGTGCGACCTGGTCTGCGCCTACGTCGCCCGGCTGCTCAACCACATGCGCAAGGACGGCTACGACGTCGTCACGCCGCTGTGGGGCGAGCCGGAGCTGCCGGACGTGCCGTTCGTGAACCTCGCGTCCGGCTACGTCCTGCGGTCGATCGACGCGTTCCCGAGGCAGGCCGCGGGCGCGCCGTGGAAGCTGCACGAGAACTACGTGAAGGACCTGCTGCTGCTCCGGCACGGCCGCAACGAGTACGAGGAGCTGGCCTTCACCCGGCTGCCGCGCGAGGCGGTCACCTCGCGGTAGCCACGTAGACGGTGTTCGCCGACTCGCCGCCGGTCAGCGGGTTGGCGAACGACACGACGTGCGCCACCGGGGCCATGAAGACCTCACCGAGCACGCCGAGGAACTCCTCGTCCGGCGGGTCGTCCGACCACAGGGCGAACACGCCACCGGAGCGGATGCGCATGCGCTGCAGCCCTTCTCGCGTGTAGAAGCCGGCGTGGCTCGGGTGCAGGACGTGCCGCGGCGAGTGGTCCACGTCGAGCAGCACCACGTCGCACTCCGGCAGCTCCATCGCGAAGAAGTCGTCCTGCACCAGGAGGGTCCTCGGGTCGTCGGTGAGGTCCGAGGCGTGCGGGAGCAGTCCGCGCTCGTGCCACTCGATGACGGTCGGCAGCGTCTCGACGACCTTCAGGGTCGCGACGCGCGGGTCCTCGAGCGCGGTCCGTGCGGTCCAGCCCAGACCCAGTCCGCCGACGACGACGTCGAGCGCATCACCGCTCGCGGCGGCCAGGCCCAGGCGGGCCAGCTCGACCTCGGCGACGGTGAACAGGCTGGACATGAGGTACTCCTCGCCGAGCAGCACCTCGTGCACCTCGACCTGGAGCGACGGCTCCAACCGACGACGCAGGCTGATGTCGCCGATGGGCGTCTGCTGCCAGTCCAGCTCCTCGAAGCGCACGCGTCAGTGCATCACGCGACGGCCCAGTCGCCGGGCAGGCCCCGGGCGCGCAGGAGCGCCGTCAGCCGGGCGCTGTCGACGTCCTCCGGGAGAGCGGGCGCCGCCTCGGGCAGCTGCACCACCCGACGGGCCGGCGCACCCCGGCCGGCGCGCTCACCCCGGCGGTCGACGAACAGGCCCTTCAGGGCGGGCAGCACCTCGTGCCGCTCGGCCGGTCGGCCGTCGACGTACCAGGCCTGCTGCTCGTGCGCCGCGCAGCGCAGCAGCACCAGCCCGTCCGCGAAGCGCAGCGAGGTGAGCGAGGCGGCGGGGCACGCGCAGTTCGGCATGTCCCGAGTGTCCGGCGTTGTGCCCTTGTGCACCATGGCCCGTCGTGTCGGGTCCGTTCGGCGCAGCAGGGCTGCGTCAGACGGACCTGAGGGCGACGGCGACCTCCGCGGCGACGCGTGCGTTGTTCTCCGCCAGCGCGAGGTTGGCCGGGATGCTGCCGCCCTCGGTCTCGCGACCCACCCGATCGAGGACGTACGGCGTGACGGCTGCCCCGGTGATCCCGGCGCCTGCGGCGGCCTGCAGCGCGGCGATGAGCGCGGCGTCGTGCTGGGCCGGGTCGAGCTCGTCGGCCTCGGGGATCGGCACCGTGAGCAGGACCCCGGTCTGCTTGCGCACCCGCGACCGCAGCACCCGCGCGACCTCCTCGGCGGTCTGGACGACGTGGGGGACGGGCAGGCCGCTCGAGCGCACGTAGAAGGCCGGGAAGTCCGGGTGCCGCCAGCCCAGGACCGGGACGCCGGCGGTCTCGAGGTGCTCGAGCGTGCGCCCGAGGTCGAGGAAGGACTTGGCGCCGGCGCACACGGTGACGACCGGGTGGCTGGCCAGCGCGTCGAGGTCGGCGGAGACGTCGCCGCTCAGCTCGGCGCCGCGGTGGACCCCGCCGATGCCCCCGGTCGCGAAGACCTCGATGCCGGCGCTGTGGGCCAGCGCCACGGACGCGGAGACGGTGGTGACGCCGACGTCCCAGCGCTGCGCCGCGGCGACGGCGAGGTCGCGCTCGGCCACCTTGCGGGTGCCCTCCAGCACCTGCTGCACCTCGTCGTCGGACAGGCCGACGCGCCACGTGCCGTCGACGACCGCGGTCACGGCAGGTACGGCGCCGCCGGCGGCGACCGCGGCCTTGCAGCGGCGCATTGCCTCGGCGTTGTGCGGCACCGGCAGGCCGAGCGTCGAGTAGATCGTCGACTCCATCGCGACGACCGGCCGGCCCTCGTCCAGGGCAGCGCGGACCTCCTCGTGCACGACGATCACGGGGACTCCTCCAGTCGGGCTCCGGGCGAGGACAGCACCCGGCGAGCCAGCGCGTGCGCGCGGGCGACGCGGGCCTCGACCGGAAGGCCCTCCATCATCGCGGAGAGCCAGCCCGCAGCGAAGGCGTCGCCTGCTCCCGTCGAGTCCCGGACGCCCGCGACGGGCGACACGGCGTACGACGTCCGGCGCCCGTCCGGCTCGACGACGACGGTGTCCTGCCCACCGTGCTTCTCCACGACCGTGCAGCGCAGCGGCGGGAGCTCGCGCAGCTCGTCGGTGTTGGCGAAGACCAGGCTCACCTGGGCCACGACCTCGGCCAGGTCGGGAATCTCGCGCAGCACGGACCACGAGCTGGCGTCCAGGCTGACGGTCGCGGCAGTGGTCCGCAGCAGCGCCCGCACGGTCTCGGCGGTCCGGCCCCCGTGCAGCGAGTACGCCGGGACGTGCAGGTGGCCGACCGTGTCCAGCGCGTCGGCGTCCAGCGGGCCGAGGTCCTGCGCGGCGGCCCGGTCGCTGAGGAAGGTCCGCTCGCCGTCGGGGTCGACCAGGACGACGACGGTGCCGGTACGGCCGTGGCGCTGCTCCTGGACGTCGACGCCCGCGTCGACCAGCTCCTGGACCAGCCGGTCGCCGAGCGGGTCGGCGCCGACGCAGCCGAGGAAGCGGGTCGGGACGAACGCGGCCGCGGCGACGGCGACGTTGGCGGCGCTGCCGCCGCGGGTGCGGAAGACGCGCGCGGCCGTGTCGCTGCCGTGCCGTACCGCGCCCTCCGACCAGACGACGACGTCCTCGACGAGGTCGCCGACGACGGCCAGGACGGAGGTCATCCCGGCACGCTAGGGGCTGCGGCTGGGGGCTAGGCGACGGCCCAGGACCCCTGCAGGCCGCGCGAGCGGAGCAGGGCGGTGAGGGCCTCGTCCGCACCGGCGTCCAGGGCGACGTCGCTGAAGGCGTGGTCCTGCGACGGGACGTCCAGGTGCACGTCGTCGCGACGGGTGGCTGGCGACGTCGCGCGGGTGCCGCGGGTCTCCACGAACAGGTCCTTGAGCAGCGTGCGCACGGTGCGGGCGTCGGTCGCGCGCCCGTCCTGGGTCCAGATCTGCAGCTCGTGCACGCGGCAGCGCTGCATCACGATCCCGTGCGCGAAGGCGACGGAGGTGAGGTGGGCCGGGGCGCAGATGCAGGTGCTCATGCCTCGGGTCTGCCGCGAGCGGGCCGCCGCAACCGCTCTCGCGCCGACGCCACCCGGGTGCACGGACACCGGCGGCAGATGCTGTCGAACTCAGCCGCGCAGGTGCGTTTCAGGTGTCCGCGAGCAGGTCCTCGACGCGCGCCACCTTGGCGGTGAGCTGGCCGGTGTGCCCGGGGCGGATGTCGGCCTTGAGCACCAGCGACACCCTCGGTGAGCGTGCGGTGAGCACGTCGACGCACTGCTTCACGACGGCCATCACCTCGTCCCACTCGCCCTCGAGGTTGGTGAACATCGCGTTGGTCTCGTGCGGCAGGCCCGAGGCGCGGACGACCCGGATCGCCTCGGCGACCGCCTCGGCGACGCCCCCGTCCTGGTCGGTCACGGCCGGGGCGATGCTGAAGGCGACGATCATGAGGCGATCCTCCCGCGCGCCTGGCGCGGAACAGACGCCGGGGCTGGGACCTTCTCCTTGGCAAGAGCCGCTGTGCGTGACCGCCGGCGCCGCCCGCCCGTCACCTCCGACGCTGACCGTCAGGACCCCCATGCCTCCCGAGAGCCCCGGCGCCCCGCGCCGCCGTCGCCGCGCCGGTCGCGCGGAAGGCACCGCCGAGCACGCCCCGTTGACGACGTCCGCCGCCGCGTCCCGCCCGCCGCAGGCTGCCGCTCCCCGGGTGCAGCAGCACGTCGCTCCTGCCCCGACGCCTCGGGTGCAGCCGGACGCCGCCACGCCGCCTGCGGCGAGCGGCACCTTCGCCGGCTTCGGCGTCCCGGCCCCCCTGGTCGCCTCGCTCGCTGCCCAGGGCATCGACGCGCCGTTCCCGATCCAGACGGCGACCCTGCCGGACAGCCTGGCCGGCAAGGACGTCCTCGGCCGGGGCCGCACCGGCAGCGGCAAGACGCTCGCCTTCAGCCTCCCGCTGGTCACCCGGCTGATCGGTGGCGGCCGCCGCCCGAAGCAGGCCCGCGCGCTCGTGCTCGTCCCGACCCGCGAGCTCGCCAACCAGGTCCTCGCCGTGGTGCAGCCGCTCGCGCAGGCCGCTGGACTGACCAGCACCGTCGTCTTCGGCGGCGTCGGCCAGAACCCCCAGGTCAAGGCGCTCGCCCCCGGGGTGGACGTCCTCATCGCCTGCCCCGGCCGGCTCGAGGACCTGATCGGCCAGGGCTTCTGCGACCTGTCCGGCGTCGAGGTGACGATCCTGGACGAGGCCGACCACATGGCCGACCTGGGCTTCCTGCCGGCGGTCAAGCGCCTGCTCGACCGGACCCCGAAGGTCGGTCAGCGGATGCTGTTCTCGGCCACGCTGGACAACGGCGTCGACGTGCTGGTCAAGCGCTACCTCGACCGGCCGACCACCCACTCGGTGGACCCGGCCGTCGCCCCGGTCTCGACGATGACCCACCACGTGTTCGCGGTCACGACGGCCGACAAGCAGGCCGTTGTGCACGCGCTGGCCTCCGGCCAGGAGCGCAGCCTGCTGTTCATGCGCACCAAGCACACCGCCAAGAAGCTCGCCAAGCAGCTCACCGCGGCGGGCATCCCCGCTGTCGAGCTGCACGGCAACCT
>JBKJQQ010000068.1:0-6229 GCA_046593875.1 Mycobacteriales bacterium
CCCTCGCGCGTCCACTCCGTGTAGTCGCACTCGACCACGAGCTCGGCGTCCACCCACACCGCGTGCCGGGCGTGCTCGCGCGGCACGTCGTCCAGCACCGGGTCGTCCCGGCGCAGCGGCTCCAGCAGTCCGCTGAGCACCTGCAGCGTCGCGGCGGTGAAGCCGGTGCCGACATGACCGGCGTAGGTCCAGCCGTCCCCGGCCGGCACGGCCAGCAGCAGCGAGCCGATCCGGCCGGTGCGCCCGCCCTCGCCCGGCTTCCAGCCGACGACCACGGCAGAGGTCCGCCGGACGTGCTTGACCTTGATCCAGCAGTCGCTGCGCCGACCCGGTTCGTACCGGCTGTCCTTGCGCTTGGCGACGACGCCCTCCATGCCCTGCGCGCGGGTCGCCGTCATGACCGCCTCCCCGTCGCCGGGGAACGCCGGCGGCACCTGCCACCGCTCACCCGACAGCGGCAGCGACTCCAGCACCTCGCGCCGCTGCGTGTACGGCTGATGCAGCAGGGAGGCGCCGTCGAGGTGCAGCAGGTCGAACAGCAGCAGCGTCGCGGGCATGTCCCGCACCAGCGCCGGTGACGGTCTGCGGGCGTGCATCCGCGACTGCAGCCGACCGAAGTCGGGGCGGCCGGCGTCGTCGAAGGCCACGACCTCGCCGTCGAGCAGCGCCGCCGTGTCGCCGAGCGCCGACCCGAGTGCGCGCAGCTCGGGGTAGGCGGCCGAGATGTCGTTGCCGTTGCGGGAGACCAGCCGCACCAGGCCCCCCTGCACCGCCACCAGCGCGCGCACGCCGTCCCACTTGACCTCGTAGGACCAGCGGCCGTCGTCGGCGGGCAGCGGTCCGGTCGTCGCGAGCATCGGTGCGATGCCGACGGGCAGGGGCGCGGCTGCAGGCACGACGGGTGCCTACCCCACCTGGCAGGATCGCGCGCATGAACAGCGCCGTCGGTGGGACCGGACTCGCCCTCCCCCTGAACCTCGCCCTGCCCGTGCGCGGCTTCGTCGAGGTGGCCCAGCGCGCCGAGGCCGCGGGCTACGACCGGCTGTGGGCCGCGGAGGCCGGCAACAATGACGCGTTCGGCCTGCTCACGGCCGTGGCGCTCGGGACGTCGACCGTCGGGCTGGCGACCGGTGTGGTGCCGATCTACACGCGCACCCCGTCGCTCATGGCGCAGTGCACCGCGACCCTGCAGGACGTCTCCGGTGGCCGCTTCACCCTCGGCGTCGGCGTCTCCAGCAAGACGATCGTCGAGCGCTGGAACGGCGTCCCGTACGACAAGCCGCTCGGCCGCATCAAGGAGTACGTCGAGGTCGTCCGGCGGCTGCTCGCGTGGGAGAAGCTCGACCACGACGGCACGCACTACGACGTGCACGGCTACATGCTGCTGATGAACAACCCGTCCCCGCCCAGCCCGATCATCCTCGGCGCGCTGAACGCGCAGATGCTGCGCGCGGGCGGCGAGGTCGCCGACGGCGTCTGCCTGAACTGGATCGGCGCGCACGCCGTCGCCGACGCCCTGGCGCAGGTGAAGGCGGGTCCGCGCGACACGACCAATGCGTGCTTCGTCCGCGTCTGCGTGACCGACGACGTCGCGTCGACCCGCCGCTGGGCCCGCCGCGAGGTGATGTCCTACGTGACCGTCCCGGCCTACCGCAAGGCGTTCGGCGTGCAGGGCTGGGACGAGGTGACCACCCGCGCGATGGAGCTGTGGGATGCCGGCGACCGCAAGGGCGCCGCCGCGAGCCTGCCGGACGAGTTCCTCGACACCCTCGTGCTGGCGGGGGACGCGGTCGAGGTGAAGCGGCGCTTCGAGGCGTACCGCGAGGCGGGCGTCGACGAGCCGGTCGCCTTCCTCGTGAGCGGTCAGACCGACCCGGCGGCGGTCTCGGCGGAGCTGGAGGCGACCACTGCCGCGCTCGCTCCCGGCGCATGACGCAGAGCTGGACCTGGCACAAGGTGGGCGGCTGGTTCGTCCACGGCTACACCGCCACCGGCGCCGTGCTCGCGCTGCTGATCGTGCTCGCCGCCATCGAGGGCGACGTGAAGCAGGCGCTGTGGCTCGGGCTCGCCGCGCTGGTCATCGACGGCACCGACGGGATGCTCGCGCGGCGCTTCGACGTCAAGGAGCGGCTGCCCTGGTTCGACGGCGCCCTGCTCGACAACATCGTCGACTACCTCACCTACGTCTTCGCGCCCGTCGTGCTGCTGCTGCAGACCGGCTACCTCCCGGAGGGCAACGCGGGCACTGTCATCGCGGTCCTGCCGCTCATCGCCTCGAGCTACCAGTTCTGCCGGGTCGACGCGAAGACCGACGACCACTTCTTCCTCGGCTTCCCGAGCTACTGGAACGTCGTCGCCTTCTACGTCATCGCGCTGGACGTGAGCACGACGGTCACCTCGGCCGTCATCGTGCTCTGCGCCCTGCTCGTGCTCGTGCCGGTCGGCTACATCTACCCGTCGCGGATGCTCGTCCTGCGCACGCCGACGCTGGTGCTGTCCGCGGTCTGGCTGGTCCTCTACGCCGTCATCGTGGCGCAGCTGCCGGACCCGAACGACCTCGTCGTCGGGGCCTCGCTCACCTACATCGCCTACTACTGCGGTCTGAGCCTCTACCTCGACCAGCGCCGGCGTTCCGCCCGCCGGGCGGCCCCGGCGCTGACGCCCGGGTGACCCTGCTCGCCGCGCTGTGCGCGCTCGGCGCCATGACGCTGTTCGGCATCGCGGCCGTGCTGCAGGCGGTCGCCACCGGCCGCGCGCAGGACGTCGCCGTGCTCGACCCGCGCCTGCTCCTGCGGCTGGCGCAGCAGCCGGTCTTCCTGGTCGCCCTGACGCTGAACGGCCTCGGCTTCCTGCTTCACCTCACGGCGCTGCAGACGCTGCCGCTGTTCCTCGTGCAGGCCGTCATCGCCGGGAGCGTCGCGGTCACGGCGGTGCTGTCGGTGCGTGTCCTCGGCAGCCGGCTGACGCGGCTGCAGTGGGGCGCGGTCGCCCTCGTCGTGCTCGGTCTGGGACTGCTCGCACCGGCTGCTGCCGCCGACGAGGCGCTGCCCGCGGACGATCGTCGGGTGGCTGCGCTGGCCGCTGCCGTGGTCGCGCTGGCGCTGCTCGCCATCGCCGTCCGGCGCGTGCACGGTGCTGCCGGGACGGTGGCGCTCGGACTGGTCGCCGGGGCGGGCTTCGGCGTCGTCGCGATCTGCGGACGGTTGCTGCCCGACCTCGGGCCTGGCCTGCTCCTCGCGCCGGTCGCGTACGTCCTGGCGGTGGCCGGGACCGCGGCCTACCTCGTCTACTCCGCGGCGATGCAGCGCGGCTCGGTGACCACCGCGACCGCGGCCATGGTGGTCACGCAGACGGTCGTGCCGGCCGTGGCCGGACTGCTGCTCGGCGACCGGGTGCGGGACGGCTACGTACCGCTCGCGGCGCTCGGCTTCACCCTCGCGCTGGTCGGCGCGCTGGGCCTCGCGCGGTACGAGGGGACGCTGCTCCCGAACCCCTAGTCGACGACCGCGTGCTCCGGCAGGACGCCCGTGCGGTGCCGCTGCCGGAGCCGGTAGAGGGCCAGCCCGCCCAGCAGGACGACGGCGACCGACAGCGGCGCGCCGTACTGCAGGTAGAAGCGCTGCGGGTCCACGGCGTTGTAGACCTCGCGGCGCGGCCAGCCGAGGTTGATGGCGAAGGCGGTGCCCCAGGCGACGGCGGCGATGTTGACCGGCAGCCCCCAGCGGCCGAGCGAGAACGACGTGCCGGGCTCCCAGTCGCCGCGCAGCCGGGCCAGCAGCATCGGCACCGTGACGAGCAGGTAGGCCAGGTAGACCAGGATGATCGCGATGCTCGTCACGACGACGAAGATCTGCGGCTGGCGGATGTTGACCACGAGGATGAGCACGGCGAGCACGCCCACGACGACCGCCGGCACGACCGGGGTCTTGCGCACCGGGTGCACCCGGGCCAGCACCGAGCCGCCGGGCAGGTTGTTGTCCCGTGCCATCGCGAACATGATGCGGATCGTGGCGGCGTGCACGGCCAGCGCGCAGACCGTGATGGCCACGACGACGCACGCCAGGAACGCCTTGCCGAGGTTGCTGCCGAGCGCCTGCAGCACGATCAGCTGCAGGCCGCCGCTGGACAGGCCGAGCTGCTCGTCGCCCAGGTCCGGGGCGGCCAGGATCGCGAACAGCAGGATCAGCCCGCCGAGCACGAAGGAGGCGACCAGCGCCAGCAGGATCGCCTTGGGCGCGGTCCGGCGCGGGTCCTTGGTCTCCTCGCCGAGCGAGCTGGCCGTGTCGAAGCCGTACATGACGTAGCCGCTGGCCAGCGCCGCCACCAGGAACGCCCCGACGTAGCCGAGGTCGCGGCCCTCGCCCGTGCCGGCGGTCTCCAGCAGCACGCTGGGACCGCGCCGGACGTTGACGGCCAGCAGCACGATCAGCAGCACCGCGGCAACCAGCTCGAGGACGACGCCGACGCTGTTGATGCGGCTCATGAGCTTCACGCCGTAGGCGTTGACGACGGTCGTGAACAGCACGAGGACGCTGCCGAGGATGACCGCGTTGACCGCGAAGTCGTAGGTCCCGGTCCCGTCACCGACGAGCTGGAAGCCCGACCACAGCTGCGGCAGCGTGAGCTGCCAGGCGAGCACCACCGCCGACAGCGTGACGATCGAGGCGAGGAGCATCGTCCAGCCGGCCAGCCAGGACGTCGTCGCGCTGCCGAGGCGCTTGGACCAGTTGTAGATCGAGCCGGCGATCGGGTACTTGCCCGCCAGCTCGGCGAAGCACAGGGCGACCATCAGCTGGCCGGCGAACACCATCGGCCAGGACCACCAGTAGGCCGGTCCGCCGCTGCCGAAGCCGAAGTAGAAGAGCTGGAACGTCCCGGTCAGGATCGAGATGTAGCTGACACCCGCGGCGAAGCTGCCGAAGCGGCCGACGCTGCGCTCGAGCGACTGCTTGTAGCCGAGCTGGGCGAGGTCGGCGTCGTCCGTCGTCAGGGTCATGGGGCGGAATCTACGCAAGCCGGTCGGCGGCCTTGATCGTCGCCCTACGCTGGGACGGGTCGGGAGGAGCCGCCCGGGTAGGGGGACGTCGTGAGGTCGATCTGGAAGGGCGCCATCAGCTTCGGGCTGGTGACGATCCCGGTGAAGCTCTACAGCGCGACCGAGCAGAAGGACGTCTCCTTCCACCAGGTCCGGCGCACCGACGGCAGCCGCATCAAGTACAAGCGGGTCGCCGCGGTCGACGGCGAGGAGGTGTCCTACGGCGACATCGCCAAGGGCTACGAGCTGCCCAACGGCGAGACGGTCGTCCTGACCGACGAGGACTTCAAGGACCTGCCGCTCACGACCAACCGCGCCATCGACGTGCTGCGGTTCGTGCCGCTCGCCGAGCTGGACCCGATCTTCTTCGAGAAGAGCTACTACCTCGAGCCCGAGAAGACCGGCACCAAGCCGTACGTCCTGCTGCGCGACGCGCTGGAGCAGTCCGGCAAGGTCGCCATCGTCAAGGTGGCCCTGCGCAACCGCGAGTCGCTCGCCGCCCTCCGGGTGCGTGACGGCGTCTTCGTGCTCGAGACGATGCTGTGGCCGGACGAGGTCCGCCGCCCCGACTTCGGCTTCCTGGACGAGGACGTCGAGGTCCGGCCGCAGGAGCTGGCCATGGCCGGCAGCCTGATCGACACCCTCACCGGCGCGTTCGACCCGAGCGAGTACAAGGACTCCTACCGCGAGGCGCTGGAGGCCGTGATCGAGGCCAAGGTGGAGGGCCGCGAGGTCGTCCAGCCGACCGATGCGCAGCCGACGTCCGGCACCGTCGTCGACCTGATGGCGGCGCTGCGCGCGAGCGTCGAGGCGGCGAAGAAGGGCCAGTCCGCGACGGCGACGCAGGACTCGGCGCCGGCGGCGCAGGGGCTCCCGACCGAGAAGGCACCGCCGACGAGGGCGCCGGCCAAGAAGGCAGCGGCGAAGAAGGCAGCGGCCAAGAAGGCGGCGCCGAAGGAGGACGTGACCCGCGCCAAGAAGGTTGCGCGCCGGTCCGCCTGAGCAGCCCTCGGTAGGCTCAGTCTCCCCGGCTGAGGAACTGATGACCGCCCTGCCCGACGAGCCACTGCTCGGCTTCGAGATCTTCGGCGACCCCGAGCGCGTGGCTGCCGTCCGCCGGGTGCTGCAGGGCGGGACCGAGGCCGTCGGGCTGGACCGGCTGACCCGACTCGCCGCCGACCTGCTCGAGGCGCC
>JBKJQQ010000192.1:0-7796 GCA_046593875.1 Mycobacteriales bacterium
TCAGGCGCGGATGAGGGCGAGCACCTCGTCGCGCACCCGCTCCATCGTGGCGACGTCCGGCGCCTCGACGTTGAGGCGCAGCAGCGGCTCGGTGTTGCTCGCGCGCACGTTGAACCACCAGCCGTCGGGGCTGGTGACCGTGAGGCCGTCGAGCTCGTCCAGCTCGAGATCGGCGTACTGCGCCTTGATCGCCGCGACCCGGGCCTGCTGGTCGTCGACGGTCGAGTTGACCTCGCCGCTGGCGGCGTAGCGGTCGTAGCTCGTGAGCAGCTGCGACAGCGTCCCGTCCTGGCCGCCCAGCGCCGCGAGGGCGTGCAGCGCGGCGAGCATGCCGGAGTCAGCGTTCCAGAACTCGCTGAAGTAGAAGTGGCCGGAGTGCTCGCCACCGAAGACCGCTCCGGTACGGGCCATCTCGGCCTTGATGAAGGAGTGGCCGACGCGGGTGCGGACCGGCGTGCCGCCGTTCTCGGTGACGACCTCCGGCACGGCCTTGCTGGTGATGAGGTTGTGGATGATCGTCGCGCCGGGGTGCTTGCCGAGCTCGCGGTGCGCGATGAGCGCGGTCAGCACAGACGGGCTGACGATCTCGCCGCGCTCGTCGATGACGAAGCAGCGGTCGGCGTCGCCGTCGAAGGCCAGCCCCAGATCGGCGCCCTCCGCCAGGACGCGCGCCTGCAGGTCGGCAGTGTTCGCCGGGTCGATCGGGTTGGCCTCGTGGTTGGGGAAGCTGCCGTCGAGCTCGAAGTACATGCTCGTGCTCTCGAGCGGCAGGCCCTCGAAGACGGCGGGGACGGTGTAGCCGCCCATGCCGTTGCCCGCGTCGACGACGACCTTCAGCGGCCGGATCGTCTCGATGCCGGGGACGAGCTCCTTCATGTACGACGCGTAGCCCGCGAGCAGGTCCTGCTGCGACACCGTGCCGGGGGCGCCGTCGTAGGCCGGCAGTCCCTCGTCGAGGTAGCGCTCGGCGTCGGCCCGCAGCTGCGCGAGGCCGGAGTCCTGACCGACCGGCCTGGCGCCGGCCAGGCAGAGCTTGATGCCGTTGTAGCGGGCCGGGTTGTGGCTGGCGGTGAACATCGCGCCGGGGATGTCGAGCGTGCCGGCGGCGTAGTAGAGGAGATCCGTGGACCCGAGGCCGGACTCGACCACGTCGACGCCCTGGCTGGTGACGCCCTCGGCGAAGGCCCGGCTGAGCTCGATGCCCGTCTCGCGCATGTCGCGGGCGGTGACGATGCGCGGACCGCCGGCGAAGCGGGCGAAGGCCGCGCCCAGTGCCCGGGCGATGTCGGCGTCCAGCTCGCCGGGGCACAGACCCCGTACGTCGTAGGCCTTGATGATGGTCGAGAGGTCGCGGTTCACCCGCGGAAGGCTAGGGCTTGTGCTTCTGCGCCTTGCCGAGCACCGACGTGATGTCCAGCTGCTGGCCGTTCTGCTTCCAGGACTTGGTCTCGCAGGAGTGGCACGAGGTGAAGTCGACGGCCGAGCCGTCGGTCAGCGTCATCGTGATCGAGGTGACCCGGTTGCCGGCGCACGTGCCGCAGGTGACGAGGGTGCGGGTGGGGGTGGTGACGAGCGACATCGGGTTCTCCAGTGAGCGGCTGGGAGGGACGTGCGTTGCTCCTCCATCGCCCGAACGACCCGATCCCTTGAGAACCCGGCGTGTCGGGGACGAAAGGGACTTATCGGGCGTGCCTACCCCGGAGTCGGCAGCGCCCGCAGGTGGCCGCGGCGACCGGTGCCGCCGTCGGAACCGACCTGCGCGCCACCGGCGGCCGGTCGGGCCGCCTCGCGGACGGCGTCGGCGAGTGCCTCGAGGTCGTCGCTGCTGCGGGCACGGACGACGTCGGCGTGCTCGGGCGCGTGCCGCACGACCTCCCAGCCGAGCGGGGCGGTGAGGCGGTTGGCGTGCTGGTCGCACAGGTCGTAGCAGTGCGGCTCGGCGTGCACGGCCAGCGGGCCGACGACGGCGGCGCGGTCGGCGTAGACGTAGGTGAGCGTGGCGACAGCAGGTTGGGCGCACGCGGTGCGCGAGCAGCGCCGGACAGGGCTCACGGGGCGGACGCTAGCCGACGAGGACTCGCCTGCCGAGCGACGCGCCGCACCTGCCCTGTCTCGCCTACCCTCGCCGCGTGGACGCCGTGCCCGCCCCCGCCGCACTCCCGGACGTGCTGCGCCGTCCGCGCCGCCGGGACCGGCACGGCCGTGGCCTGCGCGGTCCGCTGGTGCCCTCGACCGTGGAGCTCGCCGGTCGGGTGCTCCGCGTCCCGGCGTCGCAGACGCGCGGGGAGCGGTTCGACGACCTCGTGCTCGACGCGGTCGAGGACCTCGAGCAGCGCTGGGCGACCGAGCTCGAGGGCGTGGAGTTCGCCGTCGAGGACGTGCCGGCGGTGCCCCTGGACGGCGAGATCGGCTACGACGAGGACGTCGTGGCGGACGAGACCGCCGGCGGCGCAGTTCCCCTGGGGCGACTGCTGCCGGCCGGCCTGGACAGCCGTGGTCGGCGGACCGCGGCGCGCATCGTCGTCTACCGCCGCCCGCTCGAGGCCCGGGCCTCCGACCGGGCGGACCTCGCCGACCTCGTGCACGACGTCGTGGTCGACCAGGTCGCGCGCCTGCTGCAGATCGACCCGGAC
This sequence comes from Mycobacteriales bacterium, assembly GCA_046593875.1. GTDB lineage: Bacteria > Actinomycetota > Actinomycetes > Mycobacteriales > SCTD01 > SCTD01. The sequence continues at coordinate 2,634 of JBKJQQ010000192.1, forward strand.
GAGGTCGACCCACCGCCTGCCTAGTCGTCTGCGACCACGACCGGCCGGTCCACGGTCGTGCGTTGCGGGACCACGGGCAGGATCGTCGTGAGCGGTCCCCGCCGGCCGCGCTCGCGGGAGTAGCGCGCAGCGTGCACCGTCCCCCGCACCGCCCGGAGCTCCACCGTCAGGGAGCCCTCCGACCCCGGGGGCAGGAAGCGGGACAGCCGGGTGGCGACCGTGGTCGCCGCGGGCACCTCGACGCGCACGGGCTGCAGGTCGGCGCCCTCGCCGACGGGGACGAGGTCGACGACGGCGTCACCGCCTGCCGCCGTCAGCAGCAGCAGCACCTCGGTGGGTGCGGACAGCCGGACGTCGGCGAGCAGGGCAGTCTCGTCCAGGGCCTCTGTCGCTGCGGTGTAGGCGATCTCGCGGACCGGACCCTGCTGCAGGTCCACCACGAGAGCGCCCGCCAGCAGCGGCACGTCCGCCTCGACCCTGAGGGCGGCGGCGGTGCGGCCCAGCTGCTCGGACACGTCGACGCTCGTGGACGTGCCCGCGGGGACGGTCACCGCGTCGAGCGCCACCTCGCCGTCGGCAGTCACCAGGGTCAGCGTTGCGGTCGCGTCGTCGGGGCCGGGATTGGTGAGCAGGGCGGTACGACGACCCGGTCCGTCAGGCAGGCCCGGCACGAGGAGCGACCGCGCCGGCGGCAGCGTCGGCGGCACCCAGTCGGTGCCCAAGGGCGTGCGCCCGTCGCTGCGGACGACGCGGAGAGCAGGCGCGACCTGCCCGCGGGTGGTCGCGACGTGCAGGGCGAGCAGGTCCCGGTCGGGCGCGAGCTGGTCCAGCGGGACGACGGCCCGTGTCTGCGGCGGGACGGGGATGCCCTTGCCGGGGCGCGGGTCGACGCGGCCCTCCCCCGTCCAGACGGTGACGTCGACCAGCGCCGGGACAGGCCCGGCGTTGACGAGGACGAGCTCGGCGAAGGAGCCGAGAGTGGTTGCCCCGCCGACGAACCAGGCGCTCGTGGTGGGCATCGGACAGGTCAGCGACGCGGTGCCGCGTCGGCTGCCGGTCGTCGCCCGGGTCGTCTGCTCGACGACGAGGCCGGCGCCCTCGGCGTGCACGCGGAACGGCCCGGAGAGCGCGGTCGGCAGGGGGGCGTCCGGCAGCAGCGGTCCGGCGAGCGGGCCGCCTTCGCGGGTCGACCCCCCGACGCTGCGGACGGCGGTCGCGCCGCGCTCCCCCTCCTGCCGGATGTCGGGGCAGACGGCGGAGGTGGAGCGGACCGGCACCTGCCGGGGCTGCTCGCCCTGCGGCGCGGGGCCGTCGGTCGCCTGGCCGACGGAGAGCCCGGCGGCGAGCAGGACGCCGACGGCGCCGAGCCGGGCCCGGGCGGTCACGTCTTCCTCGTGGCGCCGGGGCCGGCGAGCACCGCGGCGACGCTCAGCGCGACGGCTTGCAGCCAGAGCGGGAGACCCGCGGGGTCCGCGTCCCGGGCGGGGGTGGGCCGTGCTGCGACCCGCCACAGCGGGGTGTCGCCGGGCTGGCGCGACAGGCCCGGCTGGGCGTCGAGAGCGGGCAGGTCGTCGCCGGCCAGGACGAACGTGATGCCCTGCGCCGCAGCAGCTTCCGCGGCGGTGGCCCCCTGCGACGTCAGCAGGTCGGCCACCAGGTCGTCGAGGCGGACCGGCCGGCTCCCCAGCCGGGGGCCGTCCGGACCGACCACGCGGTAGGCGACGACCCCGTCTCGGCGGGTGCTCAGCAGCAGCGCCCGGGTGCCGGGCTGAGCTCGCAGCTCCGCCTGGACGAAGGCCGGTAACGGCTGACGGTCCGTCCGCTCCACCGGACCGTCCGCACCGCGGCGGATCCAGTCCAGCCCGCCCGCTACCGGCGCCAGCACGGCCACCGCGACGACCCCCACCGCGGCGAGCTGGCGCGCCCCGAAGGAGGCGCGGGACAGGCCCTGCTGGAGGCCCTCCCCGCCGATCAGGGCCGCGAGCAGGAGGCCGGCGGCAGCGAGGTCCAGCGGGACGCCCGGCCAGACCGGCACCCCGTCGACGGTCGTCCGGGCCAGCACCAGCGCGGCCGCCAGCCCCAGCAGTGCGAGCCCCCAACCGGCTGCCGCGACGCGGGCTCGGCGGGCGCGCAGCAGTCCGCCGAGCCCGGCGAGCAGCACGCCGACCGCCAGCCAGGTGGCGGGGGTGCCGGGCCCGCCGGGCTGGAGCAGCAGCAGGTGCCAGGCGGGCAGCGCCGGATCGGCGAGGTCCGGACCGACCCGGCCGCTGCCGTGCAGCAGGGCCCTGGCATCGAGGAGCTGTGGCGACCACGGCAGCAGCAGGACCGGCGGGAGGACCAGCGCGGCGGCAGCACCTCCCGTCCTGCGTCGGGCGTCGGCCCGCTGGGCGGGAGCGGCGGCGGCCAGGCGCACCAGCGCGCTCCCGAGCAGGACGACCAGGGCGAGCGGCCACAGGACGGGAGCAGCCGCCACGGCGAGCGTCAGGGCCAGGCCGAGGGCGACCGCGCGGTGCAGCGGCTGGGCCCTAGCGGTGAAGCGGTGGCCGACCAGCAGCAGAGCCGGGAGCGCCACGTGCACCGCGACCGCCTCGAGCCGCCCGGCCGCGACCGCGCCGGTCACCGTCGGGAGCATCGCCCAGGTGACGGCGGCCCAGACCTGCAACAGCCTGCTGCGCACCACCTCTCGGACCACGCTGAAGGCGACAGCGCCCGCGGCCGGCACGCCGCCGAGCAGCAGCAGGTCGACGGCGAGATCCGCTTGCCCCAGCAGGACCGTCGCCGCGGCGGCGAGCAGCGCGAGGAAGGGGTCGCGGCCGTCGGCGTAGGCCGACCACAGGTCCGCCGGGGCCGCGAGCAGACGGCCGCCGACGAGGTCGCCACGACCGATCAGGCTGCGCGTCGCGAGCAGGGTGACCGCCGCGAGGGCCAGGGTCAGGAGGAATCCCGGGGACCTCCTGCGCCACCGCAGCGGTTCTCGGGGGGCGCGCTCCAGACGGCTCCGGACGCGACGCCACGGCGAGGCCAGCAGCGCGGCCTGGGCAGCCGGTGGCGTGGTGCGGGTCGTGGCTCGCGCCCGTCGCGCCCGGCGTACGGCCCGGGGGTCCTGGGCCAGGGGTGCGGTCAGCTCGCTCCAGGCCGCGCAGGGCTGCCGGACGAGGAGCGCGGCGGCGGCCCGGACGAGTCCGGTCAGCACGAGCGCGAGCCAGAGCAGGACAGGCTGCCGCCGGTGCGCGAGGAGCACGAAGATCGCGGCTCGCCGGTCTGCGAACGCCGGAGTGCCGGCGCTGCAGTCGATCTCGCGCCGGCCGGTGCTGGCGGCCCGAGCGTGCCGGAGGCGGGCCCGGGGCACGACCAGCACCTGGTGGCCTGCGGCGCCGGCCCGCCAGCCGAGGTCGAGGTCGCCGCCGAAGAGCGGGAGGGCGGGGTCCAGCCCGCCGAGCGCGTCCCACACGTCACGCCGGACGAGGGCACCTGCCGTGCCGACGGCCAGCACCGGACGCGTCCCGTCGTACTGCCCCTGATCGAGCTCTCCGGGCTCCACGCCGCTGTCGCGTACGCCGAACAGGTCTGTGCTGCAGCCGATCTCGACCAGGACGCGGGGGTCGTCCCAGTCGACGACCTTGGGCCCCAGCACGGCAGCGGAGGGGGCGGCGGCGGCGGCCCGCAGCAGGGCGGACAGCGCGTCGCGGTCGGGGGCGGCGTCGTCGTGCAGCAACCAGACCCAGCGGCTGTCGGCCGGGACGGCGGCCAGCGCAGCATGGACGGCGGCGGCGTAGCCGGTCGTACGGGGCAGCGTGAGGACGAGGTCGGCGGCGCCGCGCAGGAGGGCGGCGCCGTCGTCGGTGCTGCCGGTGTCGACGGCGATCAGGCGTGCAGGCGTGACGGTGGAGGAGGCGAGCGCGCTCAGCGCCGCGGGCAGCCAGCGGCTGCCGTCGTGGGCGACGAGCACGGCGGTGACAGGGACCCGTGCAGGCATGGTGGAGGGACCGAGGTGGAGGGGACGACCGCGCTGCCGGCCCGGCAGTCAGACGTCGTGGGGGGCGGTCCTGCGCAGGAGGGGGGTCAGCCCGCGGCGCGCTTGAGGCGACGCCGCTCGCGCTCGGAGAGCCCGCCCCAGATGCCGAAGCGCTCGTCCTGCTCCAGGGCGTACTCCAGGCAGTCGCCCTTGACCTCGCAGCCCACGCAGATGCGCTTGGCCTCGCGGGTCGAGCCGCCCTTCTCCGGGAAGAAGGCCTCCGGGTCGGTCTGGGCGCACAGTGCTTGCTCTTGCCAGCCCAGCATGCCCGTCTCGTCGGTGTCGGCACTCGCACCCAGGGCGGCCAGGTAGATCGGCTCGCTCATCTCGTCTCCTCGACCAGATCGGACGGTCCGGCGAGCGCCGGACCGCGGTGGGTGTCACGCGACGGACGGTCCGAGAACCGGCCGTCCCGGGGGAACGACACGCAGGGAATTACACGCGTGTTGTGCGCTCCCGTCAAGGGGCTGGGGTGCTACAGGTCCCTGTTCTCGGACGTGCTAGCCCGCCGTCGCACGGTGACGGCAGTGCTGCCGACCGTGATCGCCGACGAACGGCGGGTCAGGGACGGCGGCGGCGGAAGAGCCGGCGCACCCGGTCGTCCTCCGGCTCCCCGTCCGCCGGCGGCTTGGCCGCAGGGCGGCTGGCCCAGCTCGTCTCCGCGGACGGCTCCGCCGGCGGGCTCTGCGGGCGGCTCCAGCTCGTCACGCCGGGCCGGTCTGCGGCAGTCGGCTCGGCCGCCTGTGGCTGGGCCTTCTGCGGCTGGGCCTTGGGCGCGGCACTCGACGGCGGAGCCTTCGGCGCGTCGGCCTTCTGGGCCTGGGCCTTCTGGGGCTGGGCCTTCTGCTGGGCCTTCTGGGGCTGGGCCTTCTGCGGTTGAGCCTTGGGCGCGACCGCGGGCCGGGGCGGGGCCTGCTGCGGTGGTCCGCTCGGCGCCGAGGTGGCGGCGCCCTGCGCGCTGGCGGGTGCCGTCTTCTGCTCCGCGGAGCGACCTGTCTCGGGTGCGTCCGCACCCTTGGCCGGCTCCTTCGTGGCCGGGGCGGGCGTGCCGCCCGAGGCACGCGCGGTAGCCGCCGTGTCCGGCTCCTCGGTCCCGACTGCTCTCGCCGGCGCCTTCGTCGGGGTCGTCGTCGGGGTCGTCGTCTGGG
>JBKJQQ010000138.1:0-4027 GCA_046593875.1 Mycobacteriales bacterium
GTTCGCCCTCGACGCGGCGGCTCCCGCCGCAGCCGCTCCCGTCCCGCCGACCTCCGGAGGCAAGACCGTCCCGCAGGCAGCCGCACCCGTCGCCGACGGCGCCCGCGTCGTCAAGACCGGCGCGATCGCGCTGATCGTCGAGGACGACAAGGTGACGCCGACGCTGACGCAGGTGCAGGGCTTCGCGACCGCGGTCGGCGGCGTCGTCGCGACGGCGAAGACGCAGGAGTCCGGCGAGACGCCCTCGGGCTCGGTGGTCCTGCGGGTCCCGGTCGACACCTTCGAGGAGGTCGTCGCGAAGGTCCGGAGCATGGGAGCCGAGGTGCGCAGTGCGACGACCAGCGGCCAGGACGTCACGGCGCAGTACGCCGACATCGAGGCGCAGCAGCGCACCCTGACCGCGGCCCGTGAGCGCTTCCTGGAGATCCTGTCCCGGGCCCGCACCATCGGCGACGTCCTGGCGGTGCAGCAGCGGGTGGACGACGTCACGGGCAAGCTCGACCGGCTCGAGGGCCAGCGCCGGGTGCTTGCCGCGCAGAGCGACAAGGCGACCCTCGAGGTGAGCGTCGCGGAGAGGGACGACCCGGTGGTCACCCAGGAGGAGGCGGACAGCGGACTGGGCAAGGCGTTCCGCGACGCGTGGGACGGCTTCACCAGCGGCGTCGAGGGACTGGTGCGGCTGAGCGGCCGCGGCGTGCTGCTGCTGCTCTGCCTGGCGGTGGGGTACGGCGTCGTGCGGCTCGGCTGGCGAGCGTCCCGGCGGCGCCTGGTCTGACCACTAGGCTCCCGCTGCGTGGGCAGGCGCATCGGGGTCATGGGCGGGACCTTCGACCCCGTGCACCACGGCCACCTGTCGGCCGCCCAGGAGGTCGCCTCCGAGTTCTCCCTCGACGAGGTCGTCTTCGTGCCGACCGGGACGCCGTGGCAGAAGGCCGACCGCGAGGTCAGCCCCGCCGAGGACCGCTACCTCATGACGGTCATCGCGACGGCGAGCAACCCGCGGTTCTCGGTCAGCCGGATCGACGTCGACCGGCCGGGTGCGACGTACACCATCGACACGCTGCGCGAGCTGGCGCAGACCCGTCCCGGCGACGAGCTGTTCTTCATCACCGGCGCCGACGCGCTCGCGCAGATCCTCGGCTGGCGCTCGGCCGAGGAGCTGTTCGAGCTGGCGCACTTCGTCGGGGTCAGCCGTCCGGGGTACGAGCCGGTCGACCTCACGGCCTTCCCCGCCGGGGCGGTCACGCTGCTCGAGGTCCCCGCCCTGGCCATCTCCTCCAGCGACTGCCGTGCGCGGGTCGGCCGCGGCGACCCGGTCTGGTACCTCGTACCGGACGGCGTCGTGCAGTACATCGAGAAGCGCGCGCTCTACAAGGCCGTCGCATGACGGTGGAGGCTGCTCGTACCAGCCGTCGAGCGGAGCTGCGCCGCCGCCGCCGGCGCAACCGGGTGCGCCTGGTCGCGCTGCTGGTGACGCTCGCCGCGGTCGCTGCTGCGGCCTTCGCGGTTTACCTCGCCAGCGACAACCCGGTGCCACCCGGGACGGCGCCGGCGGAGGCGGTCCGCACCCAGCGGACGCTGCTCGTCCAGGTGCAGGGCGACAACGGCGCCGCTGCAGCCAGTGCCCTGCTCGCGCACGACCCGGAGGCCGAGACCGGCGCCGCGCTGCTCATCCCGCCGCAGGTGCTGGTGACGGTGCCCGGGCGCGAGCAGCTGCAGTTCGGGCGGGCGCTCGCGACGGTGCCGCCGCAGGGCTCGCGCGACGCGCTGTCCGACCTCATCGGCGTGACCGTCGACGACGGGTGGGTCTTCACGACTGCGCAGCTCGCCACCCTGGTCGACGCCCTCGGCGGGATCCCCGTCGACGTCGACGTCCCGGTCGTGCAGGGGCAGACCGTCCTGCTCAGCCCCGGCGCGCAGAACCTCAACGGCACGCAGGCCGCGCAGTTCCTGCTCTACCTCGGTCCCGAGGAGCAGGAGCAGGCCCGGCTGGCGCGGCTGCAGGAGGTGCTCGACGGCCTCATCAACGTGCTGCCGCGCACCAGTGCGGAGCTCACCGCGCAGCTGGCGAGCCTCGGGCAGCGCTCCATCACGACGTTCGCGCAGCCGTCCCAGCTCGCCGACTTCCTGCTCGGCATGGCGGCCGACGACGAGGCGGGCCAGCTGCAGTACGACACCCTGCCGGTCATCCCGATCGACCCTGGCGGCGGCGTGCAGGCGTTCCGCGTCGACGCCCCCAAGCTCACGACGGTGGTCGACCGGCTGCTCGCGGCGTCCGTCCCGCCGGGCGTGCGGGAGGGCGGCAACCGGGTGCTCGTCCTCAACGGGGTCGGCACCCCCGGACTGGGTGAGGCCGTCCGCGCGAAGATCGTGCCGGCCGGCTTCGTCTTCGTGGACTCCCGCAACGCACCGCAGTTCGGCTACGCCCAGACGCAGGTGCTCGTCCGCGAGGCGACCCCCGAGGCGCAGGCGCTGGGGGAGCGGTTGGCCAAGGCCCTGGGCGTACCGCCGACCAGCGTCGCGCGGCAGGACTTCGGCACCGTGGCCGACGTCGTGGTCCTCGTCGGGGCCGACTTCACGCCCTGACCCGCCGGTAGGCTGCGGTGTCCGCTGTCCGTCGACCGATGAGAAGAGATCCCGTGCCGGCCTCCGAGCGCGCCGTCGAGCTGGGGCTGGCCGCCGCCCAGGCCGCCGCCGACAAGCTCGCCAGCGACATCCTGCTGCTCGACGTGAGCGAGCAGCTCGTCATCACCGACGTGTTCCTGCTGGCGTCGGCGCCGAACGACCGTCAGGTCAAGGCCGTCGTCGACGAGGTCGAGGACGCCCTGCGCGAGCTCGGCGCGAAGCCGGTGCGCCGCGAGGGGACGCAGGAGGCGCGCTGGGTGCTGCTCGACTTCGTCGACATCGTCGTACACGTGCAGCACGAGGAGGAGCGCGTGTTCTACGCCCTCGAGCGGTTGTGGAAGGACTGCCCGGTCATCCCGTTCACCGACCGCGACCTCGAGCGCGCGGCCGGCCGGAAGACGTCCTGAGCCGCCGGCTCGTCCTGCTCCGCCACGGCCGCACCGCCGACAACGCCTCCGGCCGCATCCAGGGCCAGCTCGACACGCCGCTGGACGACGTGGGGCGGGCGCAGTCCCTCGCGGCCGCGGCCGTGCTGGCCGAGCTGGCTCCCGACGTGGTGGTGACCAGCGACCTCGTACGGGCACGTGACACGGCGCGGGCGCTCCTGCCCGAGTCTCGGGTCGATGCGCGCCTGCGTGAGCTGGACCTCGGTGCCTGGCAGGGGCTGACCTCGGAGCAGGCGCGCGAGCGCTACCCCGACGAGCACGCCGCGTGGCGCGCCGGCCGGGACACCCCGCGAGGTGGCGGCGAGACCTACCTGCAGGCCGGGCAGCGCGCCGTGGCCTGTCTGGTCGAGCACCTGCCCGAGACCGGCACGCTGCTGGCGGTGACGCACGGGGGCACGGCCCGCGCCGCGCTGGGCGTCCTGCTCGAGCTGCCGCAGGACTCCTGGGGGCGCCTGGTGCCACTCGGGAACGCCTGCTGGTCGGTGCTCGTCGAGGGCGACATCGGCTGGCGGCTGGAGCGGCACAACGCCGGCGTCGGTGCGCTGGCAGGGGCTCACGACCTCGGCGGTGTCCCGACGAGCCCGGACGTCGAACCTGTAAGGTGACGAGCGCACCGCGGGGCTGTGGCGCAGCTGGTAGCGCACCACACTGGCAGTGTGGGGGTCAGGGGTTCGAGTCCCCTCAGCTCCACCCGCGAGACGAGGCCTTCGACCTGTGAGAGCAGGTCGGGGGCCTTCGTCGTCCGCCCTCTCACCACGACGGGCGCCCGGGCACTGCCCGGTCGGGACAGACGCGACGATCATGGTTCCCGTCCGGTGGGCAGGGCAGTGAGCACGAGAACGCCACCTTCTGATACTGGAGCGAGCTCATGAGCAAGGTTCTGTTCGTCGTCACCGGCGCCCGCCACTGGACCCTGTCCGACGGCACCGAGCACCCCACCGGCTACTGGGCCGAGG
>JBKJQQ010000181.1:0-3807 GCA_046593875.1 Mycobacteriales bacterium
AAGGTCACCCAGATCAAGTCCGGGATCGGCGGCAAGCAGAACCAGCGCGACACCCTGCGCTCGCTCGGCCTGAAGCGGATCTCCGACACCGTCGTCAAGGAGGACCGTCCCGAGATCCGCGGGATGGTCCACACCGTCACGCACCTCGTGACGGTCGAGGAGGTCGAGTAAGCCCCATGAGCGAGACGACAACAGCCGAGACCACCGAGAAGGTCGCCAAGGCCGCCTCACCGCTGAAGGTCCACCACCTCCGCCCCGCGCCCGGTGCCAAGAAGGCCAAGACGCGCGTCGGTCGCGGTGAGGCCAGCAAGGGCAAGACCGCTGGACGTGGCACCAAGGGCACCAAGGCCCGCTACCAGGTCCCGGCCGCCTTCGAGGGCGGGCAGATGCCGCTGCACATGCGGCTGCCCAAGCTCAAGGGCTTCACCAACCGGTTCCGCACCGAGTACCAGGTCGTCAACCTGGACAAGATCGCCGACCGCTTCCCCCAGGGCGGCACCATCGGCGTGGACGACCTGGTCGCCAAGGGCCTGGTCCGCGACGACAAGCTCGTCAAGGTCCTCGGCGAGGGTGACCTGACCGTCGCCCTGCAGGTGACCGCGCACGCGTTCTCGGCCACCGCCCGCGAGAAGATCACCTCCGCCGGCGGCTCCGTCACCACCCTGTAGCACCGCTCCGCGCCTCGGGCCGCCCGTCCTCGGACCGGCGGCCCGCGGCGCATCCCGGGCGCCGTTCGCCCCCGGGGGCGGCACCGCCTGACTGTTACAGTCGCGCAGAGGTCAGCCGGCGCCCGCGAGGGTGCCGCCTGCCGCCGCACCGCCCCGTACGGACCACCCGAACCACCCCTCGCCCCCGCTGCGCCCCTCGTGCGGCGGGACGCTCACGACCCGTTCCCCGCCGGACGGACGCCAGGAGGAGCCGTGCTCACCGCCTTCGGTCGGGCCTTCAAGACCCCCGACCTCCGTCGGAAGATCTTCTTCACGCTCTTCATCATCGCCATCTACCGGCTCGGGTCGTTCATCCCCGGCCCGGGGGTGTCGTACGTGGCGATCCAGCGCGCGCTCGAGAGCACGGAGGGCAACTCCCTCTACGGCCTGGTCAACCTGTTCAGCGGCGGCGCGTTGCTGCAGCTGTCGGTCTTCGCGCTCGGGATCATGCCGTACATCACGGCCTCGATCATCCTGCAGCTGCTCGTCGTGGTCATCCCGCGGCTGGAGGAGCTCAAGAAGGAGGGCCAGGCCGGTCAGGCCAAGATCACCCAGTACACCCGCTACCTGACCGTGGCGCTGGCGATCCTGCAGTCCACCGGCATCATCGCGCTGGCCCGCAGCGGCCGGCTGTTCCCGGACGCCAGCATCCAGGTCATCCCGGACGACTCGCTGTTCCGCATCCTGGTCCTGGTCATCACGATGACCGCCGGCACGGCCGTGATCATGTGGCTCGGTGAGCTGATCACCGACCGCGGCGTCGGCAACGGGATGTCCGTGCTGATCTTCACCTCGATCATCAGCTCGATCCCCGGCCAGGGCGTGCGGCTCTACCAGCAGGACAACGGACCGTTCATCGTGGCGGCGATCGCGCTGCTCGCGCTGGTCGTCATCACCCTGGTCGTCTACGTCGAGCAGGCCCAGCGCCGCATCCCGGTGCAGTACGCCAAGCGCATGATCGGCCGACGGATGTACGGCGGGACCTCGACCTACATCCCGCTCAAGGTCAACCAGGCCGGCATCATCCCGGTGATCTTCGCCAGCTCGCTGCTCTACCTGCCGCAGCTGCTGAGCAACGTGTGGACCTCCAACGAGACGTTCACGCGCTTCATCAACACCTACCTGGTCAACCCGAGCAACCCGGTCTACCTGGGCATCTACTTCGCCCTGATCGTGTTCTTCACGTACTTCTACGTGGCGATCACGTTCAACCCGGTCGAGGTCAGCGACAACATGAAGAAGTACGGCGGCTTCGTCCCCGGCATCCGCCCGGGTCGCGCCACGGCCGAGTACCTCGACTACATCCTGTCGCGCATCACCGCCTTCGGCGCGGTCTACCTGGGCCTGGTGGCGGTCCTGCCGTACCTGCTGTTCGGCCTCACCGGCAGCGGCAACCAGGTGCCCTTCGGCGGCACCGCCGTACTGATCATCGTGGGCGTCGGCCTGGAGACGGTGAAGCAGATCGAGAGCCAGCTGATGCTGCGCAACTACGAAGGCTTCCTGCGCTAGTGCGCCTCGTCCTGGTCGGGCCTCCCGGAGCGGGCAAGGGGACCCAGGCCCAGTTCGTCGCCGAGCACTGCGGTGTGCCCAAGATCAGCACGGGGGACATCTTCCGGGCGAACGTCAGCGACGGCACGCCGCTCGGCGTGCAGGCCAAGGCCTACATGGACCGCGGTGACCTCGTCCCTGACGACGTCACCATCGAGATGGTCCGCAACCGGCTGGCCGAGCCGGACGCCCTCGCGGGCTTCCTGCTCGACGGCTTCCCGCGCACGGTGCCGCAGGCCGAGACGCTCGACGACATCCTGCGCGAGACGGCGCAGACCAAGCTCGACGTCGTGCTCGAGCTTGTCGTCGACGACGACGAGGTCATCCGCCGGCTCTCCGGCCGCCGCACCTGCCGCACCTGCAACCACATCTGGCACGTCGACTTCGACCCGCCGCAGGAGGCGGGGGTCTGCGACATCGACGGCGGCGAGCTCTACCAGCGCGACGACGACAAGGCCGAGACGATCGCCAACCGGCTCGAGGTCTACGCCGAGTCGACCGCCCCGCTGGTGGCCTTCTACGCCGGCCGCGGGCTGCTGGTCGGCATCGACGCGACGGGGCCGGTGGACGACATCACCCAGCGGGCGATCGACGCGCTGCGGCCCTTCGAGCAGGGCTCACACGCGCCCACCGACACCTGATGGGGCGCGGCACGCGCCGCCCCCGCGGCGTCACCGTCAAGACGCCCGAGCAGGTGGAGCTCATGCGCGCGGCCGGTCTGGTGGTGGCCCGCACGCTGGAGCGTCTTCAGGCTGCGGTGGCGCCCGGCGTGACGACCGGCGAGCTGGACCGGCTGGCCGAGGAGTCGATCCGCGGCGAGGGGGCGGTCCCGAGCTTCCTGGGCTACCACGGCTTCTCCGGGTCGATCTGCGCGTCGGTCGGCGCCGAGGTCGTGCACGGGATCCCCTCGGGCACCCGTGTGCTGCGCGACGGCGAGCTGCTGAGCATCGACTGCGGTGCGATCCTGGCCGGCTGGCACGGCGACGCCGCCGTCACCGTGCCGGTGGGGGAGTGCGGGCCCGAGCTGCTCGAGCTGTCCCGCGTGACCGAGGACGCGCTCTGGGCCGGGCTGGCCGCGGTACGCCCGGGCGGGCGGCTGTCCGACGTCGGACACGCCGTCGAGACGGTGATCCGCCCGCACGGCTACGGCCTGCTGGAGGACTACACCGGACACGGCATCGGCACCTCCATGCACGAGCCGCCGTACGTCCCCAACCTCGCGCCGCACGGCCCCGGACGCGGGATGGTGCTGCAGTCGGGCATCGTGCTGGCGATCGAGCCGATGGCCACCCTGGGCGCCCCGGACGTCGTCGAGCTCGACGACGGCTGGACGGTCGTCACGACCGACGGCCAGCAGGCCGCCCACTGGGAGCACACCGTGGCGGTCACGGCGCAGGGGCCGTGGGTGCTGACCGCACTGGACGGCGGGGCCTCGCGGCTCGGCGTGCCGGTCCCGGCGTGATCTCCACGGACCCGACTGTGACCGGTGCCTCGTTTGTGATCAGAGGCTGCCGGACGTAGACTCCCCGTTCGGACTGCGCTCCGGGGCTAC
>JBKJQQ010000183.1:0-8358 GCA_046593875.1 Mycobacteriales bacterium
CACGGCTGGCGCGACGCGGAGCAGGCGGTGGACCGCGCGGCCCGGCGCTTCGGCGCTGGAGTGGTCCGACCGGCCACCCTGGTGGATCCTTCAGGGACGGCTGGGAACCCGCCGAGAGGGGCACAGTAGTGACGTGTCCACCCGCACGACCACCGCTCCGGGAGGAACCTGTGCCGACTGACCTCCCCTTCCGCCTTTCGCCGCGGGCGTCGGCCTCGTATCCTTCTGGACGTGACCCCGTTCTCGGTCACTCCATGACCCCGACGTCCTGTGGGAGGGAGCGCCGTGCCGCTCTCTGAGCACGAGCAGCGACTGCTCGACCAGATCGAGCGCGCCCTCTACCAGGAGGACCCGAAGTTCGCCTCGGCGGTGAAGTCGACCGACCTGCGCACGCACATGCGCCGGCGGCTGCGCCGGGCCGCGTTCGTGCTGGTGCTCGGCTTCGGCATCCTGCTGGCCGGACTCATCGCGCTCGAGGACCCGGCCCGCACCGCGGTCGGCATGATCGGGTTCGTCGTCATGGTGGGTGCGCTGCTGCTGGCCATGACCGCGTGGAAGCGCCTTCAGCCCGGCACGCCCGACCTGCAGGTCGTGGACGGCCCCGACCGACCCGCCCGCCCGCGACCGACCGGTCGCGGCGGCAAGCCCCGCCCGGCCAAGGGCGGCAGCGGCGGCGGCATGAAGGACAAGCTCGAGGAGCGGTGGAAGCGCCGCTGGGACGAGCGCGGCGGCGACCGCTGAGTCTCCACCGCACCGCTCCGCCCACGTAGCCGGACAGCGGCGCGCGCGGGCTGTCGGTCGTACGACCGACGTTGCCCGCGGGCGCCAGCCGGGCGGGGACGCACAGACCTGCGCGAGGACGCCGGGCGGGTCAGCCGCGGGCGGCCCGCTCAGGCGGCAGTGCGGCGCCCCGGGTGGCGCACCCGGTCGCCGACCGCCGACACCAGCGTGTCGACGCGGTCCAGGAGGTCGGCGAAGGAGGAGCCCAGCCTCGCGGAGACCGCGCGCAGCGTCGACGGCGGCGCGAAGCGCGCCTGCAGACCCTGCCGCCGCGACGCACCGGCGAGCAGCGCCTCGCGCACCTGGTGGACGTCCGAGGACAGACCGGCGGCGTCGACCGCGGAGCCCGACGGCCGGGCGTAGCGCGCCAGCTCTGCCGCCCCCGCCAGCCGGTCCAGCGCCTCGACCGCCGCAGGCGGCAACGCGCGCGAGGCGCCCAGCTGGGCAGCCGCCGCCCGCGGCGAGTCCGCCGGCCGCCACAGGTGCCCCACGTCGACGGCGTCGTCGTGCACCTGGGCCCAGGCGGCTAGCGGGGACGGCACCGCCCACCGCCGACGGCGCCGGAGCAGCGCCAGCAGGGCCGGTACCGCGGCCAGGGCCAGCAGCCCGGTCACGACGGCCAGCACCACGACGGCGCCGCGCGACAGCCCGCCGCCGGACGACGACCCCGCGGCCTGGTCCAGGTCGGACCCGCGGTCGATCGCGTTCGGGTCGGCCGGTGCGGCCGACTCGGGGGCGGCCGGCTCGACGGGGGCCGCGGACGGCTCGTCGGTCACGGGGGCCTCGTCCGGCGGCTGGGTGTAGCCCGGCGTCGTCACCTGGGTGTTGCGCGGGGTCGGCTCGAAGCGGACCCACCCGGCCCCGGAGAACCACACCTCGGGCCAGGCGTGCGCATCGTCGGTCGTCACCTCGTAGGTGCCGTCGGGGCGGCGGCTGCCCGCGGTGAAGCCGACCGCCACGCGCGCCGGTATGCCCAGCGCACGGACCAGCGCGCCCATGGAGGAGGCGTACTGCTCGCAGAAGCCCTGCTTGCCGCGCAGGAACCGCTCCAGCGCACCGGCCTGGTCGAAGCCCGGCACGTCGGCGTCCTCGTCGTAGACGAAGCCGTTGGCCTCGTCGCGGAACAGCGCCTGGAGGGCGGCGACCTTGTCGTAGTCGGTGTCCTTGCCGGCCACCGTGCGGTCCAGCAGCTGCTGGACGAACGGCGCGAGCGGCGGGCGCTGGGCGTAGACCTCCCCGATCTCGCTCGGCAGGCCGACCGATCCGCGCAGCAGGTCCGCGGTGGGCCGGATCCGCGAGGACGCGACGGTGTAGCTCCCGTCGACCTCGCCCAGCGAGGTGCGGGTGGAGAAGACGGTCTGGCTCTCCTGGTCCCACAGCCAGGGCCCGTCGACCTCGATGTCGGTCGGGGTGGACGTCGTCGGCAGCCACGGCCCGTCGATGCGGCCGGGGTCGATGGTCGTGCTGATCGACTCCGCCTGCGCCTGCGCGGCGTCGATCGGCGCCGGGATGCCGTCGCGGACCGCGTCGTCCTGCAGGTCGGCGGACAGCTCCGAGCTCGACCAGCCGGCCTCCTCCTCGAAGACGTCCAGCGTCGTCAGCCGCAGGTAGTCCGGAGCCGGGTCGTCGGTCGTGTAGGTCAGCAGCAGGCGACCGGGCTCCGGCAGCCGGAGCTGACCACCGAGCTCCAGGATCGGGTTGTACGTCGTCGTGGTCCGCGACCCGCCGAGTCCGTCACCACTGCCCTCGCCACCGAAGAGGCGTCCATCGAGCCCCGGCACCAGCGCCGGGACGACCACGGCCACGCCGAGCGCGGCGGCGCCGATGCGCCGGCCGACCCGGTTGAAGGACGGGTCGCTGGTGACCGGACCGCGGCCGGCGGTGCGCAGGGGGGTGCCCCACCGCGAGACCGTGTCCCTCCCGTCGGCCAGCAGCAGGCCGAGCCAGCCTGCGGCGCCCAGCGCGAACGGCCACCAGCCGAGCCCGTTCGGCAGCACCGCAGCCGGCACCGCGAACAGCAGCAGCAGCGGCAGCCCGGCGACGGCGGCCTGGCGGAAGGTGACGGCGAGCAGGTCGACGACCAGGGCGATGGTGCCCACGCCCAGAACGGCGATCAGCACCAGGCCGGGCTCGGTCGGCACCGGCGGCGCGAGCTCCTCGATGTCGAGCAGGCCCTGGCCGAGCGTGTCACCGAGCGAGCGCAGCGTGGCACCGACGGGCACGACGCCGTACGCCAGCGTGGACCGGGCGAAGACCGCGCAGACGTAGGCGGCCAGGCCGAGCAGGCCGGCGACCGGCTCGAGCAGGCGCGGCAAGCCGGCGCGACGGGCCAGGCTGCAGGACCCCGCGACGACGGCGACGGCCAGCAGGACGCGCAGCACCCAGCCGAGCCCCTCGTACACCGGGACCAGCGCCGCGGCGGCGAGCGCCACGGCGACGGCCGCGGCGAGGGCCAGCCGGCCGCGGGTGCTCATGAGCGGGCCCCGGCGGACAGCCGACCGCCGGCCAGCGGCCACAACGAGGCCAGGGTGGTGCCGTGCGCGACCGGCAGCACGCGCCAGCCGGCGGCCTGCAGCAGACCGACGGCGCGCTCGTGCTGCTCGACGGCGGCGGCCCGCGCGCGGGGGCTGACCGGCGCCCAGCTGTCGGCGTCCAGGACCACCCCGACGCACACGGTGGTGCCGGTGCGCAGCCGGGCGAGCTGCTCGGCGTCCTCGAGGTCGAGCGCGCCGAGCACCGCGACGAGCACCCCGCCCATGCCGCCGCGGCGGAGCCGCTCGACGGCGCCGTCGATGCGGCCGCCCCGCGAGGGGGCGACGTCGGCGAGCGCGTCGAGCAGCAGCCCCTCGGTCAGCGGCAGGCCGACCCGTGACAGCTCCGCACCGGAGTCGCGCAGCAGCGACAGCGCGAAGCCGGAGCGGGCCAGCGCCACCCCGATCGAGGCGACCGCGCTGACCGACCACTCGAAGGAGGACGCCGGTCCGTCACCGCGGTGGGCCCCGGTGCGGCCGTCGAGCAGCAGGGTGGCGCGGCTCTGGAACGGCTGCTCCTCCCGCCGGACCATGAGCTCGCCGACCCGGGCGGTCGAGCGCCAGTGCACCTTGCGCAGGTCGTCGCCGTGGCGGTACTCGCGGGTGGCCGCGTCGTCGGTGCCGCTGGCCGACGCCGAGCGGGAGCCCGTCTCGCCACCGCCGGCCCAGTCACCGCCCAGGCGTACCGAGGGGAGCTGGCTCAGGACGGGCGTCACGACCAGCTCGCCGGTCGTGGCGAAGGAGCGGGTCAGCTCGCAGAGCCCGAACGGGTCGGTGAGCCGCACCGACAGCGGCCCGACGGTGAAGCGCCCCCGGACGTCCGAGCTGATCGGGTAGCTCACCTCGCGCACGCCGCGCGGCTCGATCTTGTCCAGCACGAAGCGGGGCCGTCCCCCGAGGGCGTACGGCAGCGCGTCCTCCATGAGCAGGACGCCGCTGGGCAGCCGGGACACGTTGTCCAGCGACAGCCGCACCGTCGCCGGCCGACCGGCCTCGACCCGCGGCGGGTCCAGGGTGCGCGAGCAGGACAGCCGGTAGCGGGTGCGCGCGACCAGCCAGGTGGCCGCGAGCGGCAGGGTCACCAGGAAGACCGCCGCCCGGAGCAGGTCGCGCTGGCCGAGGATCAGCGAGCACCCGACGAGCGCGAGGCCGGCCGCCAGCAGGCAGCGACCCCGGGTGGTCAGCCCGGACAGGGACGCCCGCAGACCGGTCACCGTCGGCGGGCGGCCGCGGGCGCAGCAGCAGGGACAGCCGGCAGGGCGGTGCGCTCGACGAGGTCGGCGACGACGGCCTCCGGTGACCGGCGGGACACCTGCGCCTCTGCGGTCGGCAACAGCCGGTGCGCGAGGACGGCGACCGCGAGCTCCTGCACGTCGTCGGGCAGGACGTAGTCGCGGCCCTCCAGCGCGGCGCGCGCCCGCGAGGCGCGGACGAGCTGCAGGCCGGAGCGGGGGGAGGCACCCAGGCGCAGGTCGGGCGAGGCCCGGGTCGCGCCGACCAGGTCGACGACGTAGCGCTTGACCTCGTCGGACAGGTGCACGGCGCGCACGACCTCGATGAGCTTGCGTATCTCGAGCGCGTCGGCGACCGGTTCGAGGTCCTCGATCGGCTCGACGCCGCCGTGGTGCTCCAGCATCAGGACCTCGAACTCGGGCGAGGGGTAGCCGATCGAGGCGCGCGCGGTGAAGCGGTCGCGCTGCGCCTCGGGCAGCGGGTAGGTGCCCTCCATCTCGATCGGGTTCTGCGTCGCGATGACCATGAACGGCGTCTCGAGGACGTACGTCACGCCGTCGACGGAGACCTGCCGCTCCTCCATGGCCTCCAGCAACGCGGACTGGGTCTTGGGGCTGGCCCGGTTGATCTCGTCGCCGACCACGATGTTGGCGAAGACCGCGCCGGGCTTGAACTCGAAGTCCCGGCTGTCCTGGTTGTAGATCGAGACGCCCGTGACGTCGCTGGGCAGCAGATCCGGGGTGAACTGGATGCGCCGCACCGAGCAGTCGATGGAGCGGGCCAGCGCCTTCGCGAGCATCGTCTTGCCGACACCCGGGACGTCCTCGACGAGCAGGTGGCCCTCGGCCAGCAGCACGACGATCGCGAGGTCGACGACCTCGGTCTTGCCCTCGATGACCTGCTCGATGTTGTCGCGGATCCGACCGGCCGCCTCCTGGAGGTCGTCCAGACCTGCGGGGGCCGAGCGCGTGCGACGTACCACCTGGAGGTCCTCCTGAGCGTGCCGGGATCGAGACGGAGTCTGTCACCGGATCCTGCGTCCGGCACAGCGGTCGCGGCCCGTCCCCGTCCGACGAGCGGGCCCGGCGCAGGGTTCCGCCCCCCTCGCCCGCGCATCGGTCCCCCCAGTGCTGTGAGAGCCCCCGCACGGGATCAGACCCTCCGTGGAGCACCGAGCGGGGTCCCCACCGGGCGCTACCGGGGCTGACCTGCGGGGATGTGGGGCACGACGGCGCTCAAGGTGCCGTGGGGCGTTGACGATGGGGGAAAGTGGAGTAGCGTGGGGGATCGAGGGGCAGCAGCCCCCCGGACCGCACCAGACCGGAGGAGGGGGCCGTGTTCCTCGGCACCCACACCCCGCGCCTGGACGACAAGGGCCGGCTGATCCTGCCGGCGAAGTTCCGGGACCAGCTGGCGGAGGGCGTCGTGATCACCAAGGGGCAGGAGAACTGCCTGTTCGTGTTCACCGCGACCGCCTTCGCCGCCAAGGCGGCGTCCCAGGACGAGCCCCTGACCAAGGCCGCCCGCGACCACTCCCGCATCTTCTTCGCCTCCGCCTTCGACGAGATCCCCGACAAGACCGGCCGCATCACCCTGCCGGCCGGCCTGCGCACGTACGCCGCGCTCCAGCGCGACTGCGTCGTCATCGGCGCCAACACCCACCTCGAGATCTGGGACGCCGAGACCTGGCGCGCCTACGAGGCGGCCCAGGAGCAGGCCTTCGCCGAGCAGGAACAGGTCGCGCTCACCCGATAGACCCCTCCCTCCCGCGAGGTCTCCTCCCGCTCCCTCACCTGGCGCACCTTCCCCGGCGCCAGGCGGGGCGAGCGGGCGGGGACCTGGCGGGAGGGCCCACGCCCCACCCGTCCAGGGTCCGCGAGCCCCGGACGACAGCACCCGAGCGCCGCCGTAGACACCGCCGTAGAAGAGGTCGAGATGGACACCACCCCGCGCCCCGCCGCGCCCCCGACGACGTCCCCCACTACCCCGGGCCTCGGCGCCGAGGTGCGCGAGAGCCTGCTGCTGCTCGGGTTCGCCGTCTTCGTGACCGTCGGCCTCACCACCGCGGCCCAGGCCGCGCTCAGCGCGTTGGCCTGACATGACCGGGCCTGATCCGACGGCCCCCGAGCCGGCGCACGTCCCGGTCCTGCTCGAGCGCTGCATCGGCCTGCTCGCCCCGGCGCTCACCGCGCCCGGCGCCGTGGTCGTCGACTGCACGCTCGGGATGGGCGGGCACGCCGAGGCGCTGCTCCGGGCCGCGCCCGACTGCCGGCTCGTCGGCCTGGATCGCGACCCCGAGGCGCTCCGGCGCAGCGGGCAGCGGCTCGCGCCGTACGAGGGCCGTACGACGCTGGTCCACGCGGTCTACGACGAGCTGCCCGAGGTGCTGGCCGGCCTCGGGCTGGACTGCGTCCACGGCGTGCTGTTCGACCTCGGCGTCAGCTCGCTGCAGCTCGACGAGGCCGACCGCGGCTTCGCCTACGCGCAGGACGCCCCGCTGGACATGCGGATGGACCCGACCCGCGGCACGACCGCCGCCGAGGTGGTCAACGGCTACGACGGCAAGGCCCTGGCCAAGGTCCTCAAGGAGTACGGCGAGGAGCGCTTCGCGTCCCGGATCGCGGACGCGATCGTCCGGGAGCGGACCCGCGCGCCCTTCACCGGCACGGCCCGGCTGGCCGAGCTCGTGCGCACCGCGATCCCCGCCGCGACACGCCGTACGGGCGGGCACCCCGCGAAACGGACCTTCCAGGCACTGAGGATCGAAGTGAACGACGAACTCGGCGTGTTGCGACGGGCTATTCCCGCTGCACTCGACACCCTGTGCGTGGGCGGCCGGCTGGTCGTCCTCTCCTACCAGTCGCTCGAGGACAAGATCGTGAAGTCTGAGCTCGTCGCCCGCTCGGCCTCCACCGTGCCGGTGGACCTGCCGTTCGTGCCCGAGGGGGCCGTGCCGGAGCTGCGGCTGCTGGTCCAGGGGGCCGGCAAGGCGCCTGCGGACGAGATCGCCGCCAACCCGCGCGCCGCGTCCGTGCGGCTCCGCGCCGCCGAGAAGGTGCGCGCGGCGTGACCGTCGCCGCCGGGTTCGTCGCCCGTACCGCCGTCGCTCCCGCCGTCGTCCCGGCGGTGCCGCGCCGCCGCGCCCTGCTGTCGGTCGTCCCGATGGGGGAGCCGCAGCCGCGCGCCCCCTTCGCCTTCGCGATCGTCGCCCTCATGGTCACCGGGCTGATCGGGCTGCTGGTCCTGAACACCGTGCTGGGCAAGGACGCCTTCAGGCTGTACGCCCTGCAGGTCGAGGGCCGCCAGCTCGCCGACACCGAGCAGGTCCTCACCCGCGAGGTCGAGGCCCTGCGCGCGCCCTCCGCGCTGGCCGAGAAGGCCGCCGCGATGGGCATGGTGCAGGCCGGCCCGCCGGCGTTCCTGCGGCTGCCCGACGGCGCGGTCCTGGGCTCGTCCGCGCCGGCGACGGCACCTGAGGAGCTGGTCCCGGTGCCTGAGGCGCAGGCCGCCCCGGAGCCGCTGCCCGTGGAGACCACCGACGAAGCAGAGACGACGGAGGACGGGTGACCCAGCCCCCCCGCCAGCCCCGCCCGCGTGAAGGCACCCCGGTCGCCCGCCGCCCCGCGAGCAGTCGTCCCCGCACTGCCAGTCCGCGTCCCGCCGGCACCCGTCCGCCCGCACGGCCCACGGCCCCCCGTCGCGTCGCGATGGGCCGGCCGCGGGTGCGCCTGCGCGGCGGGCTGCTCGTCGTCCTGATCATGCTGTCGCTCATCGGTGGGCGGCTGGTGTGGCTGCAGGGCTTCCAGGCCGAGGC
>JBKJQQ010000063.1:0-11289 GCA_046593875.1 Mycobacteriales bacterium
GTCGACGCGCTCTACCGCGACATCGAGGGCCGGGCCTTCGACCTGCTCGCGCGCCAGCAGCCGGTCGCCAGCGACCTGCGCATCATCGTCACCTCGCTGCGCATGGTCGCCGACCTCGAGCGCATGGGCGACAACGCCGTGCACGTCGCGAAGATCGCCCGCCGGCGCTTCCCGCACTCGGCCGTCCCGCCGACCCTGCGCTCGATCGTGCTGCAGATGGGCCACACCGCCGAGGAGATCGTCGCCAAGGCAGGAAGCGTGATCGCCGGCCGCGACGTCGAGATGGCCACTCAGCTGGAGAAGGACGACGACGTCATGGATGAGCTGCATCGCCAGCTGTTCTCGGCGATCCTGTCCGACGAGTGGGCCGGCGGCATCGAGCCCGCCATCGACATCACGCTCGCCGGTCGCTACTACGAGCGCTTCGCCGACCACGCCGTCTCGGTCGCCCGCCGGGTCGTCTACCTCGTGACCGGCGAGCGCCCGGACGTGTCGAGCTAGGAGATCGCGGCTCGGCGGCTCGGACTCAGCGCGCCGAGGTTGTGCTGGTCGTTCGGCGTGCGGGTCTGGAAGGTGAAGGACCCACCCGCGAGCTGCGTGACCATCCGGTAGACGCCGCTGGCGTCGGTGCGACCCTGCGCGACGAGCACGCCCTCGCGGTAGAGGCTGACGAGCCGCCTGTCGAGGGCCGGGTAGACGCGACCGGTGAAGGCGTACGTACGCGTACCGGTGCGCTGGAGCGTCAGTGACGCGACGGAGCGCACCGCCACCACGGGCTGGGTCTCGCTCAGCTGTCCGCTCGCGCTGCGGGCCGTGATCCGCGTGTTCTTCTGCGGTGCGTGCACGGAGGTGGCCGTGCCCGTGGCATCCAGCGTCACCGAGGTGATGCGGCTGAAGGTCGTGGCCGGCTGGGTACGGGACAGCACGTCGACCACCGCGCCGGGGGTGCCGCGGTAGGTGACGGTCACCCGCTGGCCGGCGGCGATGGCTGCGGGGAAGACGGTCACGGTCGGCGCGCTCACGGCGGTCTGCTCCGCACGGGGCGCCACCACCGGGGCCACGTCGGCGACGGGCTCGGTGACGACCGGGGCGGTCAGCACGGGTGCGGGCTCGACGATCGGCGCCGCGACGGGCTCGCTCGTGGCGGGCGTCGGCGCGGGTGCGGCGACCGGGCGGGTCGTCCGCGCCGCCACGACGTCGACCATGCCCGCACCGGTGTACGGGTCGAACCCGGGTGCACCGACGTCGCGTGCGGTGTCCATGAGCCGCTTCCGCACCAGCGCGGTCGTGAGCGAGGGCTCGTCCGACAGGACGAGCGCAGCCGCCGCAGCCACGAAGGGCGCCGCCATGCTGCTGCCGTCCCAGGAGGCGTAGCCGCCCCCGGGCACGGTCGACAGGATGCCCACACCCGGGGCCGCCACGGCGAGGTGGCTGCCGCTGCTGGACCAGGCCGGACGGGCGTCGTCGACGCCGACGGCCCCGACCGCGACGACCCCGAGGGTGGCCGCCGGGTAGAGGACGGGATCGCCGGTCGCGCCGGCGTTGCCCGCCGCCGCGACCACGACCACGCCCTTGGAGGCCGCGTAGTCGATCGAGGCGGTCAGCAGGGAGCTCTGGCGGTCGCCGCCGAGGGAGAGGTTGATGACCCTCGCGCCGTGGTCGACCGCCCACGCGACGCCCTTCGCGACGTCGGAGTCGAAGCCCGAGCCGGAGGCGTCGAGGGCGCGCACGGGCAGGACGCGGGCGCCCTGCGCGAGGCCGGCACCGCCGACGCCGTTGCCGCCGGTCGCCGCGACGACACCGGCGACGTGCGTGCCGTGGCCGTGCGGGTCGGTACGGCCGTCACCCGGCCCGACGAGGTCGAGGCCCGGCACCGTGACCTGAGCGAGGTCGGGGTGGGCGGGGTCGACACCGGTGTC
Organism: Mycobacteriales bacterium; assembly: GCA_046593875.1. Taxonomy (GTDB): domain Bacteria; phylum Actinomycetota; class Actinomycetes; order Mycobacteriales; family SCTD01; genus SCTD01. Next base: position 1,920 of record JBKJQQ010000063.1, read on the forward strand.
GACGACCGCGACGAGCGTTCCGGAGGCCGGTCCCTGCGCCCAGGTCTGCTCCGCGGCAAGCCGGGTCAGGCCCCACTGCTGGGAGCGCAGCGGGTCGTCGGCCAGCGCGTGCACCGGCATCGCGACCGAGGCGGCGACCACGCGCGCCCGGCCGCGCATCCGCTGCGCGAGCTCGAGGCCGCGAACGCGACTGCTCGCGCGCTCGGTGACGAACGCCAGCCGGCCGTCCGCCGTGCGCACCGCCGCCGTGACCTCGACCGGGGCAGAGGTCTCGGCGAGGGCAGCACCGCCGGGCATGAGCAGGCCGGCAGCCAGAGCGGGCACGAGCAGACGACGGGCGAGGGGCACACAGGAGGAATCGGACGTTCCGGCCCCCGGGAAGTCACCCGATCGGGGGTACGGCGGCTACCCGCGGTCGACGTCCTCCGGTCCGTTGCCCACGTGCTCGTCGAAGAAGCGCTCCAGCGGCGCCGCCTCGACCTCCTGGCAGAGCAGCCGCTCGCCCCACGCGGTCGCCGCGAAGGGCACCGGCAGGTCCGGCCGCTCCGCGACGATCACGTCGTCGCGGTGCTCGGCCTGGAACTCCTCGAGCTGCTTCTTCTGCTCGGCGTCCAGATCCGGCTGGTGCCAGGCGATCACGTAGCCGTGCTCGAGCGAGTGCACGAGCTGGCCCTCGGCGGGCACGGCGGTGCCGTCGTAGACCCCGGCCCGCGCTGCGGAGGCCAGGTGGTTGCCGCCGGCCGGCGGGTTCACGGAGAACGTCGGGTTCTGGACGTGGTTCTGGCCCTGCGCGGCCGTGGGGTCGCTCTCGGTGTCCACCTCGCAGCTGCCGGACGTCAGGGCCTCGCGGAGCGAGGCGTCCCGGCGGTTGTCCACGACGAAGTAGAGCGCGACGGCGCCGACGAGCGCAGCGAGCAGGGCAGCGGTGATGAGGTTGCGCCGCAGGGCGTCTCGTCGCTCGGCAGTCGCGCGGCTCGTGCGCTCCTGCTGCTTCTTCGTCGGTCCGACCGGCGCCGACGCGGCGCGCGGCGGCTTGGTGCGGGTCGGAACGGGCGGCGCGGTCGGGCGCTTCTGCTTCTTCTTGCTGGCCATCAGTGCCCCTGCTTCGCCACGGCCTCGGCGGCCGCAGCAGCGGCCTCCGGGTCCAGGTAGGTCCCGCCCGGGTTGGTCGGGTGCATGTCGTCGTCGAGGTCGTAGCGCAGCGGCTGGCCGGTCGGGATGTTCAGCCCGACGACCTGCTCCTCGGTGAGCCCGTCGAGGTGCTTCACCAGCGCGCGCAGGGAGTTGCCGTGCGCGGCGACCAGGACGATCTCCCCCGCGGCGAGGTCCGGCACGATCTGGTCGTACCAGTAGGGCTCCAGGCGGTGCAGGACGTCCTTGAGGCACTCGGTGCGCGGCACCAGGTCGGTCGTCAGGTGGGCGTAGCGCGGGTCGTGGCTGACGTCCCACTCGCTGCCGGCCTCGATCTCCGGCGGCGGGGTGTCGTACGACCGCCGCCACTTCAGGAACTGCTCCTCGCCGTACTTCTCACGGGTGGCCGTCTTGTCCAGCCCCTGCAGGGCCCCGTAGTGCCGCTCGTTGAGCCGCCAGTGGCGCCTGACCGGGATCCAGCTGCGCCCGCAGGCCTCCAGGGCGATGTTGGAAGTGCGGATCGCGCGCGTCATCAGCGAGGTGTGCAGCACGGTCGGCAGCAGGTCGGCCTTCGCGAGCTGCAGGCCCCCCAGGCGCGCCTGCTCCTCACCGAGCTCGGTGAGGTCGACGTCGACCCAGCCGGTGAACAGGTTCTTCTTGTTCCAGACGCTCTCGCCGTGACGGAGCAGCACCAGGGTCGCCATGCCCGAAGTGTCCCAGCGTCAGCGGCGGACGTCCCGGCGGGGTGCCCGCTCCGGTGTCCCGGCCGGGCGCCGACCGGCCCCGTCGGCGAGCACCTTCGCGGCCAGCGCCGGGTCGGTCGCGAGGCGGTCGCCGTAGGCCAGGGCCACGATCGCCGCACTGCTCTCCTCGAGCAGCTGCAGCACCTCGCCGAGCACGCGGTCCACCTGCAGCGGGTCGCGGATGCTGCCGGTGAGGAAGACGTCGCCCACGTCGTCGATGCCGAAGTGCACGTCGCGCAGGCCGAGGTTGCGGGCGAGCAGGTAGCGGTGCAGCGCCGCCGCGTCGGCGACCTCGATGAGGTGGAGCACGAACGCCTCGACCGTCACCGCCTGCTCGCCGGCGACGAGCCACACCAGCGTCGACGGCCGGCGGGTGCCGTGCAGGTGCACGACGTACGCCCCGGCCTCCACCCGCTCGAAGCTCGCGCCGACGTCGGACAGCACGTCGAGCAGCTGGCCGTCGAGCTCCCAGACGGTGCGTGGGCCGGTCACGCCCGGTCTGGGTCGGCGAAGCGTGCGAAGGCCTGCAGGTTGCGCGTCGACTCGCCGTTCTTCTGGCGCCAGGCCCACTCGCGGCGGATCGAGCCGGCGAAGCCGATCTCGAGCAGCGGGTCGAAGGCCTCGTCGGCGTACTGCAGGACCGAGCCCAGGATCCGGTCGACCTCGTCCGGGGTCACCGAGTGCAGCGGCAGCCGCCCCACGAGGTAGACGTCGCCGGCAGCGTCGATCGAGAACGCGACGCCGTACAGCCGGGCGTTGCGACGGAGCAGGAAGCGGTAGAACTCCTCGGCGTTCTCATCGGGCTTGCGGCAAACGAAGGCCTCGACCAGCAGAGCGTGCTTGCCGGCGACGAGCCAGCAGTTGGTGGCGAGCTTGTGGGTGCCGGGCAGGACGACGAAGAACTGGCCCTCGCCCGGCGAGGTGTAGTCCAGGCCCGCCTCGTCGAGCGAGGCCTGGATCGTGGTGTGCAGCCCGCTCATCGGGCGGCGGCCAGGGAGACGACGGCGCGGTCGGCGATGGCGTCGCGGTAGGTGGCGAGCAGCCCCTCGGCGGTGCGCGACCAGGAGAACTCCGCCGCGTGCACGAGAGCGCCTGCCGACAAGGCGGATCGGCGCTCGACGGCGCGGGTCAGCGCGGCGGCCCAGGCGTCCGCCCCGTGGCCGGGGACGAGCAGGCCGCTGACGCCGTCGCGGACGGTGGTGCGCAGTCCCCCGACGTCGGTGGCGACGACCGGCGTGCCGCACGCCTGCGCCTCCAGGGCGACCAGGCCGAACGACTCGTTGTGCGAAGGCACGGCGACGACGTCGGCGGCGCGGTACCAGTCGCGGAGGCGGTCCCCGCCCTGCGGCATCTCGAAGCGGACGAGGTCGGCGATCCCGAGCGCGTGCGCGAGGTCCTGCAGGGCGGTGGGCTCCAGGAGGCCGGTGCCGCTCGGCCCGCCGACGACCGCGACGACGAGCCGGTCGCGCAAGGACGTCCGGCCGGAGGCCGGCTCAGCGGCGGCAGCGAGGGCGAGCATCCGCGCGGCGGCGTGGAGCAGGACGTCGGGCGCCTTCAGCGGCTGGATGCGCCCGACGAACAGCAGCACCACGGCATCGGGCGGCACCCCGAGCTTGGTCCTGGCCAGGGTCGCCTCGCCGGGGCGGAAGTGCTCCAGGTCGACGCCCGGGGCGACGGTGACGACGCGGTCGACCTCGGCGTCGTAGAGGTCGACCAGCTGCCGGGCCTCGTCCGCGGTGTTGGCGACCAGCCGGTCGGAGGCCTCGACGACCTGCTGCTCGCCGATGACGCGGCGCAGCGGCTCGGGGGCGTCCCCGTCGGCCACGGCGAGGTTCTTGACCTTGGCCAGCGTGTGCGCGGTGTGCACGAGCGGCACGCCCCAGCGCTCGGTGGCGAGCCAGCCGACCTGACCGGACAGCCAGTAGTGGGAGTGCACGACGTCGTACCAACCGGGCTCGTGCGCGGCTTCGGCCCGCAGGACGCCGGAGGTCAGCGCGCACAGCTGCGCCGGCAGGTCCTCCTTGGACAGCCCCTCGAACGGGCCGGCGGTCACGTGCCGCACGGTGACGCCCGGGACGAGCTCGACGACCGGCGGCAGGTCGCTGGAGGTGGCGCGGGTGAAGATCTCGACGTCGACGCCGCGGTCGGCCAGCCGCTTGCTCGTCTCGACGACGTAGACGTTCATGCCGCCGGCGTCGCCCGTGCCGGGCTGCTCGAGCGGCGAGGTGTGCACGGACAGGACGGCGACGCGCCGCGGGCGCACGGACTTCAGGGTCGACGCGGTCATGGTCGCCACCTGCCTCTCTGCGAGGCAGTCTGCCCCGACACGGAGCAACATCGTCGGGCAGGGCAGACTTCCCCGCCATGCAGAGCCCCCCCGGCCGGATCGCGCTCGTCACCGGCGCCAGCAGCGGCATCGGCGCCGCGACCGCCCGCCGGCTGGCGACGGACGGCTGGACCGTCGTGGCCGCCGCGCGCCGCCTGGACCGGCTCGGCGAGCTGGCCGCGTCGACGCCCGGGATCCGCCCGCAGGCGCTCGACGTCACCGATCCGCGCTCGGTCGACGACCTCGCCGACGCCGTCCCGGAGTGCCACCTGCTCGTCGCGAACGCCGGTGGGGCCTTCGACCTCGCGCCGCTGCAGGACGCCGACCCCGAGACCTGGGCGCGGACGTACGACGTCAACGTCCTCGGCACGGTGCGCACCGTGCAGGCGCTTCTTCCGGCGCTGCAGCGTGCGCGCGGCCACGTCGTGCTGACGGGTTCCACCGCCGGGCGATGGACCTACGAGGGAGGTGGCGGCTACGTCGCCGCCAAGCACGCGCTGGCCGCGCTGCGCGACACGTGGCGGCTCGAGCTCGTCGAGAGCGGCGTGCGGGTCAGCGAGGTGGCGCCGGGGATGGTGGCGACGGAGGAGTTCTCGACGGTGCGCTTCGGCGGCGACGCCGCGCGGGCGGCTGCGGTGTACGAGGGGGTCGACGCGCTGACCGCCGACGACGTCGCCGAGGCCATCGCGTGGGTCGCCGCCCGGCCGCCGCACGTCAACATCGACCTCGTGCAGCTGACCCCGCAGCAGCAGGCCGGTGTCGGCAAGGTCGTCCGGCGCTGAGTCCGAAGCGCTACGCCGCCGGCCGGGCCCGCGCGCTCGGGCTGGCGACCCGCGGCACCACCGCCCCGAACCGCCTGCGCCGGGTCGACCGCTGGCTCGCCCGCGTCCACGGCGACCTGCTGCGCGGCGCCGACGCCCCGCTCGTCGTGGACCTCGGCTACGGGGCCTCGCCGGTCACGACCGTCGAGCTGTTCGCGCGGCTGCGCGAGGTGCATCCGGAGGTCGAGGTGGTCGGGCTCGAGATCGACGCCGCCCGCGTCGATCTCGCGCAGGACGCGGCGCGGCCGGGGCTGTCGTTCCGGCGCGGCGGTTTCGAGCTCGCCGGCCTGCGGCCGCTCGTCGTCCGCGCCCTGAACGTGCTGCGGCAGTACGAGGAGCAGCCCGCCCTCGAGGCGTGGCAGACCCTGCTCGCGGGCCTGGCTCCGGGCGGCCTGCTGGTCGAGGGCACCTGCGACGAGATCGGCCGCCGCGCGGCGTGGGTCGCTCTGACCGCCGACGGCCCGCAGACCCTCACCCTGGCCGCGCACCTGCCGACGCTGGACCGCCCGTCGTCCCTGGCCGAGCGGCTGCCCAAGGCACTGATCCACCACAACGTGCCGGGCCAGCCCGTGCACGCCCTGCTGGCCGCCCTGGACGACGCCTGGGACCGCGCGGCGCCGCACGCCGCCTTCGGCCCCCGCGCCCGCTGGGTGGCCACCTGCGAGGCCCTGAGCTGGACGGGCGCCGACCCCCGCCGCGCCCGCCTCGGCGAGCTCACCGTCCCCTGGCTGACCATCGCCCCCGCTGGGCCGGAGCAGGGGCGACCACCGGGCGGCGGTGACCCGAATGGGCCGTGAGAGCGCCGAAGGCGCAGGCCCGCAGCGTCACTGCCGCCCAGAGGCCTCGGGACAGCACGAGAGCCGCCCCCTTGCGGGGAGCGGCTCTCGGATCGTGCAGGTGTCTCCGTGCGCGCAGTCTCAGTCGTCGAGCAGCATGGCGAGCTCGGCGTCGAGGTCGACGACGTCACCCTCACCACCGGTGGGAACGGCCAGGTAGGTCTGCTGCAGGAACTCCACCAGCTCGTCGCGGTCGATCTCGAACAGCGCCGAGCCGGACGGGGAGGCCATCGCCAGGTTGATGACGCGCTCGCCGCCGCTCATGGCCGGCCAGACGCGGATGTCGCCCTCGCCGACCGTGCCGGACACGCCGTCGGTGAGCAGCTGGCGCGCGAACATCCACTCGACGACGCCGTCGCCCTCGGCACCGGTCTGGAACGCCACCCGCACGGCCCACGGGTCGTCGGCGGCGTAGCGCAGGTCGGCGAGGACCGGGAGGGAGGGGCCGCCGGGGACGACGAGGCGGAGCTCGAGCTCGGTGCGGACGGTGGCGATGCTCATCAGGGTGGCCCTTCGGCGTCGGAGTCGGCGTGCTGCGGAGACACCCTGAGCAACGAGGGGTGTAGGGGCCGGTGACGGGTCGAGACGACTGTCACCCGCACGGGCGACGGGGATACCAGGACATCTCCGGGCGCACCCGGACGTCCTGCTGGCACTTCCTTTCGCCGTCGGGGCGGGGGTACCTTCCGCGCATGGCTGAAGACCTGGTGGTGCTGCGCGGCGGAGTCCGCGACGGGGAGTCGACGAGGGTGCAGGAGGGCGTGAAGCGGCTGCTGGCGGCGAGCGACGCTCCCGGCCTGGTCGAGGTGTACGAGGCCAACGGCGAGACGGCGCACGTCGCGGGCAACGACGACGACGCGTTCGTCTTCATCCACGCCGGGCAGGAGCCGGCCGGCGACCTGGCCCCCGAGCTGCAGCACAGCCCCGGCGGCGACTAGGCGTTCAGGAAGGCGGTCACCTCGGCGCGCAGCCGCGACCGCTCGCGGAAGGCCACCCCCGGCTGGTCGAAGACCACCAGGCGGGCCGTGGGCAGCACGGCCGCGAGATCGCGGGCGACCTGTGCCGGGTGCAGCGGGTCGCCCTCCTGCGCGAGCAGCAGCACCTCGGCGGTGACGGCGGACAGCCGGCTCCGGTCGGGGACCGGCGTCACGTCCGGCAGGCGCCGCAGCGCGACCGCGACCCCCGGACAGGTCAGGAGGTACGCCGCCCGCGTCCGGGCGTAGGCCGCCACAGCAGCCTGGTCCCGCAGGTCGGCGGGCAGCTCGTCCAGCACGTGGCGGAGCACCGCGGCGGCGTCCCCGGCGTCGAGGGCGGTGGCGAGCGCGGTCACCCGTCGTACGGCCTCGTCGGTGCGGGGGCGGTCCAGCGCGGCAGGCAGGAACAGCACCACCCGCGCGAAGCGGTCCGGGCGGCGGGCGAGCAGGGACAGCAGCGCGCCGGCCCCCATGGAGACGCCGAGCGCCCGGGTCGCGTCGTGCGCGTCGGCGACCTGCTCGAGGTCCTGGCCGAGGACGTCGTAGTCGAAGGGGCCGTCGGGCAGCGGCGCCGCGCCGTGGCCACGGGCGTCGTACAGGACCCGGGTGCCGGTGACGCCGCCGACCAGCGGGCGGGTCTCGGCGAGAGAGGCACCCAGGCCGTGGGCGACGACGGTGACGGGCCTGCCGGCGCCCGTGACGAGCGGGACTACCCCCACGGGCCGCCGGGGCGCATCTCGCGCACGGCCGGGCGCACGTCGACGAGGTAGACGATCGCGGCCACCAGGCCGAGCAGCCCGAACAGGCCGAGGACGTTGGTGCCGCCCAGCGCGACGGACAGCGCGAGGAGGACGATCCAGGCCACCTTGGTGAGCTTGCCCGCGGCGGGGAAGGCGGCGGTCGGGCGGCTGATGGCGTCCACCAGCGCCCAGATCTTCAGGGCGAGGGCCCCGAGCCCGAGGGCCAGGAGCAGGAGCGACGAGGCGCCGAAGAGGTCGATCACGCGATCATCCTGTCGTAGGAGCGGGAACGCGCGCGACCCCCGGGCCGCGAGGGCTGCCGGGGGTCGCGCGTGCTGAGGAGGTGCTGACTAGCCGATCTTGGCGGCGGCGTCCTCGACGGCCTTCTCGCCGGCCTTGGCGGACTTCTTGGCGGCGGTCGCGGCGGCCTCGGCCTTGCGCACGGCCTCCTTGCCCTCGGCGATGGCGGCCTGGGTGGCCGGCTGGCGACGGATCTGGGTCACGAGGCGCTCGCCACGGACGGTCAGCTGGGTGTAGAGGTCGGTCGCCTTGTCGGTCAGGTCGACGGAGAGGGTCTTGACCTGGGCCGGGAGCGCCTGGACGGCGGCCGGGACCTCGGACAGGCGGGCCTGGACCTTGTTCACGCGAGCAGTGACGTCCGCGGGGACCTCCTTGGCCTGCTCGATCGCGAGGTCGGCGACACCGACGACGGCGAACAGCGGCTTGGTGGCGTCGGTGACGTCGAAGGACGGGAGGTTCTTGATGGTGAAGCGGCCGGTGACCGTGTTGCCGGTCTTGTTGACGTCGACGTCGGCGGTGGGCGTCTTGGTGGTGGTGACGGACATGCGGTGCCTCCTGGGGCGATGTGGGTGTGGCGGGACGGTCGGGCGGGGCAGGACGTCAGGCGCTGGGGGCCTGCAGTCCGGGCTTCGGGGGTGCCTCTGAGGGCGTTGCGGCCTTCGGGCGGCGCTTGGGTGCGACGGTCTGCGTGGCGACCGTCTCCGTGCTGATCGGCTGCGCGGTCACGACGGTGACGGCGACGTCCCGGGTCACGGGCGATGCGGCGGCGTTCTCCTTGCGGAAGCTGTCGTAGATCTCGAGCAGCACCTGCTTCTGCCGCTCGTTGAGGCCGTCGTCGGACATGACGGCGTCCGGGACGGCCCCGCCGCCCTCGCGCTGCTCGAGGATGCCGGCCTGGACGTAGAGCGCCTCGGCGGAGATCCGCAGCGCCTTGGCGATCTGCTGCAGGATCTCGGCGCTGGGCTTGCGCAGCCCACGCTCGATCTGGCTCAGGTAGGGGTTGCTGACCCCGGCGAGCTTGGCCAGCTGGCGCAGCGAGATGTCGCTGGCACTGCGCTGCTCGCGGATGAAGTCACCCAGGTGACGGACGTCGATCCCGACCATGGTGACCTCCTCCACTCGCTGGCTGGCTGTGCTCTGCGATCACGCTATGCCCGGGTGCTAGCAACTGCAAGCACTTCTGCTAGCAGGCCCCGGTGAGGTCGGTCACAGGTCTCGGGTTCGAAGAACCGTGACGTGGCGTCCGCTCCGCTGACGCACGTGTGACGCACTCGTCCCGCCTGGTGACGCACTCAGGGCTTCGCGTGCTTCAGGAGATCGCCCAGTCGGTTGCTCGCGCCGCGGCTGACCCAGACGACGTGCGGCGATCTGCTGGCCGTCTTCGCGGTGAGGCCGAGCTCGCGATGGAGCACGGGGCTGAGCAGTGCTGTTGGGTCGGGCTGGGTCAGGGCTTGGGCGGCGAGGCCGACGCATGCGGCGTAGACGACGCTGGACGCGGT
>JBKJQQ010000088.1:0-5192 GCA_046593875.1 Mycobacteriales bacterium
GCAGGTGCTCGAGGAGCAGTTCGGCAGCGGCGGCCCGAACCTCGTCCTGCTGGCCCGTGCGCCGCAGGGCGTCGACGACCCGGCCGCCGTCGCGGCGGGCACGGCGCTGGCGGAGCGACTGGCCGCCGAACCCGGCGTCGTGCAGGTCACCAGCTGGTGGACCTCCGGCCGCCCGGACGCGCTCAAGGCCCGTGACGGCGGCAGCGCCGTGGTGCTGGCCCGCATCACCGGGGCCGACGACGCCGCCGTCACCCGCGTCGAGGAGCTCGCCCCCGACTACCGCGGCGACTTCCAGGGCCTGCAGGTGGAGGTCGGCGGCCAGGCCCAGGTGTTCGCCGAGGTCGGCCACACCATCGAGCGCGACATCCTGCGGGCCGAGGCCATCGCCATCCCCATCACGATGGTGCTGCTCGTGCTGGTCTTCGGCAGCGCCATCGCGGCCAGCCTCCCGCTGCTCATCGGCGTGCTGTCGATCCTCGGCACGTTCCTGGCCCTGCACCTGCTGGCCAAGACGACCGACGTGTCCGTCTACTCGGTCAACCTGGCCACGTCGCTCGGGCTCGGGCTCGGCATCGACTACGCGCTGTTCATGGTGACCCGCCATCGCGAGGAGCTCGCCCGAGGGCTGAGCGTCCCCGCCGCGGTCGTCCGGACCGTGCGCACCGCCGGCCGGACGGTTCTGTTCAGTGCGCTGACGGTGCTGCTCAGCCTGTCCGCGCTGCTGGTCTTCCCGCTCTACTTCCTGCGCTCGTTCGCCTACGCCGGCATCGCGGCCGTCGTCTTCGCCGCCGTCGGCGCCGTGGTGGTCCTGCCGGCCGCGCTGGCTGCCCTCGGGCACCGGGTCGACAGCCTGGACCTGCGGCGTCCGCTGCGGAGGCTGCTCCGGCTGCCGGCGCCGCGGCCGAGCGGGCTCGGCGACGACGGCTTCTGGAGCCGCGTCGCGCACGGCGTGATGCGCCGCCCCCTGCCGGTGGCGACCTCGGTCATCGCCCTGCTCCTGCTGGCCGCCGTGCCCTTCGGCAGCGTCGTCTTCGGGCTCCCCGACGACCGCGTGCTGCCCAAGGACGCGGCCGCCTACCAGGTCGCGCAGACCCTGCGCGAGGACTACCCCGGGCGCGAGTCGCTGGCGCTCAGCGTCGTGGCGCCGTCCAGCACCGAGGACCCCTCCTCCTACGCCACCGCTCTCTCGCAGGTCGACGGCGTGCAGCGCGTCGACGCCGCGACCGGCAGCTGGGTCGACGGACGCCAGGTCAGCGACCAGGCAGCCCCGACGATGCGCGCCGGCGGCGGCACCTTCCTGCGCGTGGTGCCGTCGGTCGAGTCGTACGGCCCCGAGGGTGAGCGGCTGGTCCGCGACGTGCGGGCCGTCCCGTCGACCCTCGGCGAGGTGCTGGTGGAGGGCCAGGCGGCCAGCCTGGTGGACACGAAGGACGCTCTCCGCGCGGACCTGCCGCTCGCGCTCGCGCTCATCTTCGGGACGACGTTCGTGCTGCTGTTCCTGTTCACCGGCAGCCTGCTGATCCCGGTCAAGGCGCTGGTGCTCAACGTGCTCTCGCTGTGCGCGACGTTCGGCGCGATGGTCTGGGTCTTCCAGCAGGGCAACCTGGTCGGGCTCATCGGCGACCCGGTCGTCACGGGCACGCTGGACACGACGATCCCGATCCTGATGTTCTGCCTGCTCTTCGGGCTGTCGATGGACTACGAGGTCTTCCTGCTCTCGCGCATCAAGGAGGTCTGGGACGAGACCGGCGACAACACCCGCGCGGTGGCTATCGGGCTGCAGCGGACCGGACGGATCGTCACCGCCGCGGCCGGGCTGCTCGCCATCGTCTTCCTGGCCTTCGTCAGCAGCGACATCAGCTTCATCAAGCTGCTCGGCCTCGGGACGGCGCTGGCGATCGTCGTGGACGCGACGCTGATCCGCGGCGCGCTGGTGCCGGCCTTCATGCGGCTGGCCGGGCGGGCCAACTGGTGGGCGCCCGCGCCGCTGCGCCGGCTGCACGACCGGTTCGGGCTGAGCGAGGTCGAGCCCGTGAGCGAGGATGTCCCTGTGCCCCCACGCGTCCCTGCCGGTGTCTGAGACGACGGCCGTACGCCGCCGCGCCCCCCGTGGGCGCGGCGCCGAGCTGCGCGGCGAGGTGCTGCGGGCGGCGATGGACCTGCTCACCGAGACCGGTGACGAGGCAGCCGTGTCCGTGCGCGCCGTCGCCCAGCGGGTGGGCGTCAGCGTGCCGAGCATCTACCTCCACTTCGCCGACAAGCAGGCACTTCTCGACGCGGTCTGCGCCGAGGTGTTCGACGCGCTGCACCAGCGGCTGCGCGAGGCGGGCGCCGCCGGCGACGACCCGTTCGACGCGCTGCGCAAGCAGGGCAACGCCTACGTCGCGTTCGCCCTCGAGCACCCCGAGCACTACCGCCTGGTGATGATGACCTCGCACGAGCACAGCGCCGGCGCGCCGGACGAGCTCATCGCCAGCGGCGCCTTCGCCTACCTCGTCGCGTCGGTCCAGGAGTGCTGCGACGTCGGCATCTTCGAGGGCGAGCCCGTGGAGCTCGGCCTCGGGCTGTGGGCAGCGGCGCACGGCGTGGCCTCGCTGCTCATCGCCAAGCCGTACTTCTCCTGGCCGGACCGCGCGACCTTCGTGGACCGCACCATCTGCATGGCCGGCATCGGCCTGGCGGCGTCGTCCCGGTTCGACGCCGACAACGACCTTCCGGTCGAGCAGGTCGTCGCGGCGCTGGACCGGCTGCGCCCCTGACTCCCGACTAGGAGCCCTGCACCCGCTTCGCGGCCTTGGCCGCCTTCTTGCGGGCCCGGCGCGAGACCCGGCCGGCGGCGTGCGGGAGCGACTCGCGGCCACCGGTGTCGGCGGCCGCCAGGAGCAGACCGCCCACCAGGCTGAGGTTCTTGAGGAAGAGCGTGCGCTGCTCGGCCTTGTCGTCGCCCGCGGACCAGAACGGGTAGCGCACGTACGTGCTCGGCACCATCACCGCCGCGAGCGACAGGGCGGACAGCCGCGGGAGGCGGCCGGCCGCGATCGCGAGGCCACCCAGCAGCTGGGTCGCAGCGCTGACCTGGACGAGCTTCTCCGGGTCGCTCAGCCCCGCGGCGCGGGCGGCGGCGACGCGCTCGGCCGGGGACTTCAGCCCGGCGGCGCCGTCGACGACGTAGGTCGCGGCCAGCAGCGGGCGGGCCAGGCTTCGGATCGGGCTCACGTCGTCCTCCTCGGGGTGGGTACGGCCGCCCTACCCTTGCAGTGCCGCACGCATCCCGTCGAGGTCGAGCTCCGGGGCGGGCCACTGCGGGTCCAGCTCCTCGAGGGTCTGGAGCAGCAGGTGGCCCAGGGCCCAGTCGCGGTACCACTTGCGGTCGGCCGGCAGCACGTGCCAGGGCGCCACGTCGGTCGAGCAGCGCGTGAGCGCGACCTCGTACGCCTCCTGGTACTCCGCCCAGTGCCCGCGCTCGACGAGGTCGCCGGGGTTGATCTTCCAGTGCTTGGTCGGGTCGTCGATGCGGGCGAGCAGGCGCTCGCGCTGCTCGTCCGGCGACAGGTGCAGCATCACCTTCAGCAGCGCGAAGCCCTGCTCGACGAGGCCGGCTTCCCAGGTGTTGATCTGGTCGTAGCGCGCCTCCCACTCGGCGGGCGGGACCAGGTCGTGGACGCGGACGATCAGCACGTCCTCGTAGTGGCTGCGGTCGAAGACGCCGATCACGCCGGCAGGCGGCAGGGCGCGTTCGATGCGCCAGAGGAAGTCGTGCTCGCGCTCCTCCTCCGTCGGCTTCCCGAAGCCGGTGATCCGCAGGCCGGCCGGGTTGACCGCGCCGGCGACCGCCTTGACGGCGCCGCCCTTGCCGCTGGTGTCCATCCCCTGCAGGACCAGCAGGACCCGGCTGCTGCCGCCGTGCTTGGCTGCGGCGAACAGCCGCTCCTGCAGCTCGCTCGTGCGCGGGGCGAGCGCGGCGAGCTCCTCGCGAGCGGTGACCTTGTCGGCCTTGGTGCCGGAGGTGGCGCGGGGGTCGCGCTCGTGCAGCGCCGCCGCAGTGCCGGGCTCGACCCGGAGCAGGTCGCGGATCACCGCGGGCTGGGGCTGGAGCTGGGGCTGGTCGCGGGGGCCTTCGAGGGCGCCTTGGTCGGCGCGCTGGCCGGCGCCTGCGGGAGGGCCTTGCGGAGCGCGGCCAGCAGCGGCGCGCCGTCGCGCTGCTTCGCACCGGGAGGCGACATGACGATCACGGGCACTCCGAAGTCGTAGAGCTCGAGCGTGGTGATCACGGTGACCGTCTGGCCCCGTGACGGCACCTCGACGGTCTGGGTCAGCCGTCGCAGTCGGCCGTCGGCGTCGAGGAAGACGTCGTACGGCGCCTGCGCCACGGCGGTCGACGCGGGCCCGAGCGAGGACCGGAGCGCGGCCTGCTGCAGCCCGCGCGCGCCGCGCAGGGCCCGGGCCACGTCATAGGTCCCGCGGTAGTGGGTGGTCTTCTCACCGCGGACCTCCTCCTCGCCGACGACCTCGGCTGCGTCGACGGCGGCCAGGGTGTGCAGCTGGGCGGTCGGGTCGACCGTGCCGCCGACCGGCGAGCTGGCCACGTCCGCGGCCTTGAGCTTGAAGAAGACGGCCGGCTGCTGCGGCAGGGTCAGGAACAGGTCGGGGCCGACCAGCCGCTGCTCGACCGTGCCGACCGGGGTGTCGTAGGTCGTCTGGCCCTTGCCGCGGCTCCAGTCGTAGACGCCCTCCCCGGCGAAGACGACCTCGGCGCCGTTGACCTTGGTGGCGGTCGTGAGGGAGTAGCGGGCGGTGTCCTGACCGTCGGTCTTGGCAGCGGCAGCCCGGACGAGGGCCGCCGGCGGGGGGCCGGTCGGGGAGGGGGCGGCCACCGGCGCGGCCGGCTCCTCGCCGGACGGGTCGCTGCAGCCGCTCAGGAGCGCTGCGGCAGCCGACAGCGCCAGGACGGCGTGCAGGCAACGGGGCAGGCGCATGCGGTCTGGGGCTCCGGATCAGGGCGGGGCGGTCACTCCAGTGTCCCACCGCTGCCTGTGAGCGCGATCAACCTGGCCTCGGCGGCCTCCCGCAGGAGGCCGTGACGGCGCTGCTCAGCAGCGTGGCGCCAGTACCCGAGCTGCTCGGCTGTGCGGCGCCTGTGGCAGTTCGCGCACCGGACGCTGCACTTCGCGATCTCCGCAGCGATCCGCTCC
>JBKJQQ010000112.1:0-3306 GCA_046593875.1 Mycobacteriales bacterium
CGTCATCTTCGCCGGCACGTCCGGGCGCCCGCCGCTCGGCCGGGCCGAGGTGCAGCTCACGATCGACAACAGCGACGGCGCCCTGCCGATCGACTACTCCGAGGTCACGATCTCGCGGACGATGTTCCGCAACGGCGGTTCGGATTACGCCATCAACGGCGACGCGTGCCGGCTGCTGGATATCCAGGAGCTCCTCAGCGACTCCGGTATCGGCCGCGAGATGCACGTCATCGTGGGTCAGGGTCAGCTGGACGCGGTGCTGTCGGCGACACCCGAGGACCGCCGAGGCTTCATCGAGGAGGCCGCCGGCATTCTCAAGCACCGCAAGCGCAAGGAGAAGGCGCTCCGCAAGCTCGAGGCGATGTCGGCCAACCTCACCCGGCTGCAGGACCTCACCGGCGAGCTGCGCCGCCAGCTCAAGCCGCTCGGCCGCCAGGCGGAGGTCGCCCGGCGGGCCGCCCAGGTGCAGGCCGACCTGCGTGACGCACGGCTCCGGCTGCTCGCCGACGACCTGCTCGCGCTGCGCAGCACCGTCGACGCCGAGGTCCGCGACGAGAC
Organism: Mycobacteriales bacterium; assembly: GCA_046593875.1. Taxonomy (GTDB): domain Bacteria; phylum Actinomycetota; class Actinomycetes; order Mycobacteriales; family SCTD01; genus SCTD01. The sequence goes on from JBKJQQ010000112.1 coordinate 559, forward strand.
GGCCGTGCGCGAGCGTCGCGCGCTGGTGGAGGCCGAGCTCAAGGCTGCTGTCGCTCGGGAGAGCGCGCTCGAGACGGCCGCCGCCCCGCAGGCGGCGGTGCTGCAGCGGTCGCAGGAGACCTGGTACCGCCTGTCCGCCCTGGAGGAGCGACTGCGCGGCACGGCGACGCTGGCCGCCGAGCGGCACCGGCACCTGACCGCCGCGCTGCCCGAGGAGGGCCGGCAGGGGCGCGACCCCGAGCAGATCGAGGCCGAGGCCGCGGGGGTGCGCGAGCAGGAGGCGGCCCTGGCCGTCCAGCTCGCCGCCGACGCCGAGCGGCTGGAGGACGCCGTCACCCGGCGCACCGACGCCGAGGCCGGGCTGACCGCGGAGGAGAAGGCGCTGGTCGCCGCCGTCCGCGCCGTGGCGGACCGGCGGGAGGGGCTGGCCCGGCTGACCGGACAGGTCGGGGCGCTGCGCTCACGGGCCGCGGCCGCCGACGCCGAGCTGGGCCGGCTGTCGGTCGCCCTGGACGAGGCCCAGGCGCGGGTCGAGCGCGCACAGGCCGACCTCGAGGCCCTGCAGACCGAGGCGGGCGGCCTCGACGAGGGTGAGGTGGACCTCGACGAGCGGCACGAGTCGGCGGCGCTCGCCCTGGCGCAGGCGTCAGAGGGTCTGGCCGCGCTGCAGACCGAGGAGCGCGAGGCCGAGCGGGAGCGGTCCACCTGGGCGGCTCGCCGTGATGCGCTGTCGCTGTCGCTGGCCCGCAAGGACGGCTCCGGCGCGCTCGTCGACTTCCCGGGGGTCCTCGGGACGGTGGCGGCGCTGGTCCACGTCGAGGCCGGCTCGGAGCAGGCGGTGGCCGCCGCGCTCGGTGCCGTCGCCGACGCGGTGGCTGTGGACTCCCCGTCCGGTGCTGCGGCCGCCCTGCAGCGCTTGAAGGACGACGACGCCGGCCGGGCCGGGCTGCTGGTCGGCGGGGCGCCGTACGACGACGCGACCGCGTGGCCGGACCTGCCCGAGGGTGCGCGCTGGGCGATCGACCTCGTGTCGGCCCCCGAGACGCTGAAGCCGGCGCTGACCCGTGCGCTCTCGCGCGTGGCTGTGGTGGGGTCGCTGGACGAGGCTGCAGCCCTGGTCTCCCGATGGCCCGGCGTACGGGCGGTCACGGCCGAGGGCGACCTGCTCGGGCCCGACTGGGCCGTCGGCGGCTCGGCCAAGGCGCCGTCGCTGCTCGAGGTGCAGGCTGCGGTCGACGAGGCCTCCACCGCCCACGACGAGGCGCAGCGGCGCCAGGAGCGGCTCCGCTTCGAGGTGCAGGCCGCCCGCTCCGACGTCGAGGCCGCGACCGTGGACGTCGAGGCCGCGCTCGAGGCGCTGAACGCCTCCGACGCGTCCATGGCGGCGCTGGGGGAGCAGCTCGGGCTGCTGGCCTCCGCTGCCCGCGCCGCCGAGGCCGAGGCCGGACGGCTGGAGCAGGCGCGGGTGCGGGCCGAGACCGCGCGGGACTCCGACCTGTCCGGGCTGGCCGAGCTCGAGGAGCGGCTGGCGGCGGCCGAGAACGCGCCGGCCGACGAGGAGCCGTCCACCGCGGTGCGCGACCGGCTCGCGGCTGCCGCGACGCAGGCCCGCGCCGCCGAGGTCGAGGCCCGGCTCGCCGTCCGCACCGGAGAGGAGCGCGCCCGCGCGCTGGCCGGTCGGGCCGAGTCGCTGGAGCGCTCCGCCCGCGCCGAGCGCGCCGCCCGCGAGCGCCTCGTCGCCCTGCGCTCGGCGCGCTCCCGCGGCGCCGTCGTGGCCGCGGCCGTCGTCCGGGGTGCGCAGGAGGCGCTGGCCCGCATCGCCGTCTCGCTGTCGGCGGCGGCGGCCGAGCGCGAGGCCGCTGCGGCTGCCCGCTCCGTGACCGAGGGCGAGCTGCTCGCGCTGCGCTCCCGCACCCGCGAGCTGTCCGCCGACCTCGAGCGGCTGACCGACGTCGTCCACCGCGACGAGGTCGCCCGCGCCGAGCAACGCCTGCGCATCGAGCAGCTCGAGGACCGGGCCGTGAGCGAGTGGGGCGTGCCGCTGGAGCAGCTGGTGGCGGAGTACGGCCCGACGGTGCTCGTTCCCGCGGTCCTGGAGGACGGCACGGTCGACGAGGAGGCCGAGCCCGTCCCGTACGACCGGGTCGTGCAGGAGAAGCGCGCCGCCACCGCCGACCGGGCGCTGGCCCTGCTCGGCAAGGTCAACCCGCTCGCGCTCGAGGAGTACGCCGCTCTCGAGGAGCGCTCGGCGTTCCTGTCGACCCAGCTCGAGGACCTGCGGGCGACCCGCCGCGACCTGCTCGACATCGTCAAGGACGTCGACGAGCGCATCCACGACGTCTTCGCCTCGGCCTTCGAGGACACCGCGCGGGAGTTCGTGCACGTGTTCGCGACGCTGTTCCCGGGCGGCGAGGGCAAGCTCGTCCTCACCGACCCGGACGACCTGCTGACGACCGGCATCGAGGTGCTCGCCCGGCCGGCCGGCAAGAAGGTGTCGCGGCTGTCGCTGCTGTCCGGCGGCGAGCGGTCGCTGACCGCGATCGCGCTGCTGGTGGCCATCTTCCGGGCGCGGCCCTCGCCGTTCTACGTGATGGACGAGGTGGAGGCGGCGCTCGACGACCGCAACCTCGGCCGGCTGCTGCAGCTCCTGGAGGGCCTGCGGGAGGCGTCCCAGCTGATCGTCATCACGCACCAGAAGCGGACGATGGAGATCGCCGACGCGCTGTACGGCGTGACCATGCGCGGCGA
>JBKJQQ010000168.1:0-24759 GCA_046593875.1 Mycobacteriales bacterium
CCTGCAGCGCGAAGAGGCCGGGTACGACGAGACCGAGGCGCACGCCGCGCAGCCCGAGCATCGGGTTGGCCTCGTGCAGCCGACGTACGGCGTCGAGCAGCGCGCGGCGCGGCTCGATCCCGTCGGTCTTGCCGGTCACCTCCGCGACCGCGACCTCGACCGCGAGCTCCTCCATGGACGGCAGGAACTCGTGCAGCGGCGGGTCGAGCAGCCGCACCGTGACGGGCAGCCCGTCCATCGCGGTGAAGATGCCGACGAAGTCGTCCCGCTGCATCGGCAGCAGCGCCGCGAGAGCGGCCGCGCGCTCGTCGTCGGTGTCAGCGAGGATCAGGTCCTCGACCAGCTGACGGCGGTCGCCCAGGAACATGTGCTCGGTCCGGCACAGGCCGATGCCCTCGGCACCAAATCGGCGGCCGCGCTCCGAGTCCTCCGGGGTGTCGGCGTTGGCCCGCACGCGCATCCGACGTACGCCGTCGGCGTGAGTCAGCAGCCGATGCACAGCGGCGACGAGCGGGTCGGCGTCCGGGGCGATCGTGCCCTCGAAGTACTGCACGACCGGGCTCGGCCGCACCGGCATCTCGCCGACGTAGACCGCGCCGCTGGTGCCGTCGATCGAGATCAGGTCGCCCTCGTTGACGACGACGCCACCGGGCGCGGAGAAGCGCCGGTTGGCCAGGTCGACGTCGAGCTCCTCGGCGCCGCAGACGCAGGTCTTGCCCATGCCGCGCGCGACCACCGCGGCGTGCGAGGTCTTGCCGCCGCGTGACGTGAGGATGCCCTGCGCCGCGATCATCCCGTTGAGGTCGTCCGGGTTGGTCTCCCGGCGGACGAGGATGACCGGCTCGGTCTTGGCCCGCTCCTCCGCGCGGTCCGAGTCGAAGACCGCGACGCCGACCGCCGCGCCGGGCGAGGCGTTCATGCCCTTGGCGATGCGGACGTTGTCGCCGGTGTCGTCGAACGTCGGGAACATCAGCTGCGCCAGCTGCGCGCCGGTGACCCGCTTGAGCGCCTCGTCGAGGTCGATGACGCCCTCGTCGACCAGCTGCGTCGCGATGGTGAAAGCCGCTGCGGCCGTGCGCTTGCCGACGCGGGTCTGCAGCATCCAGAGCTTGTTGCGCTCGACCGTGAACTCGATGTCGCAGAGGTCCTTGTAGTGGTCCTCGAGCGTGGCCATGTTGGCCACGAGTGCGTCGTACGCCGGCTTGTCGATCCCCTCCAGCTCCTGCAGCGCGCGGGTGTTGCGGATGCCCGCGACCACGTCTTCGCCCTGGGCGTTCTCGAGGTAGTCACCGTAGATGCCGATCGCGCCCGTGCCCGGGTCGCGGGTGAACGCGACGCCCGTGCCCGAGTCCATGCCGAGGTTGCCGAAGACCATCGACTGCACGTTGACCGCGGTGCCGAGGTCGGCCGGGATCCGCTCCTGCCGACGGTAGAGCCGCGCCCGGTCACCGTTCCACGAGTCGAAGACGGCGCGTACGGCGAGGTCCATCTGCTGCCGGGGGTCATCCGGGAAGTCGCTGCCGGTGTGCCCCTTCACGATCGCCTTGAACTCGGCGACCAGGGTCTGCAGGTCGGCCGCGTCGAGGTCGAGGTCATCGGTCGTGCCCTTGGCCTTCTTCGCCCTGTCGATCGCGTGCTCGAAGAGCTCACCATCCACCCCGAGCACCGTCTTGCCGAACATCTGAACCAGCCGCCGGTAGGAGTCCCAGGCGAAGCGCTCGCTGCCGCTCTGCTTGGCCAGCCCAGCGACACTCGACTCGTGCAGGCCGATGTTGAGGACGGTGTCCATCATCCCGGGCATCGAGAACTTGCCGCCCGAGCGGACGCTGACCAGCAGCGGGTCCTGCGCGTCGCCGAGGCGCTTGCCCATCGCCGCCTCGAGCGCGGCCAGGTGCTCGTCGACCTCCGCGGCGAGCTCCGGCGGGACCTCGCCGGTCTGCAGGTAGGTCGTGCAGGCCTCGGTGGTGATCACGAAGCCGGGCGGTACCGGCAGGCCCAGGACGGTCATCTCCGCGAGGTTCGCGCCCTTGCCGCCGAGCAGGTCCTTCATGTCCTTGCCGCCCTCGGCGAAGTCGTACACGTACTTCGTCATGGGGGTGCTCCTCGGCCGCGGGACGGGTCGTAGGAGGTTACCGGCGGGTGTACCTGCGGCGACGGACAGCACCCCTCAGCAGGAGCAGCCCGGCGAGCAGCAGACCCCCGCCGACGACGTACGGGACCCGGTCCGGCTCGGCAACGCGCTCGACCGACGGGGGCTCGGGCGTCGGCTCGGGCGCGGGCCCGTCCAGCGCGATCCGGTGCACGGGGGCGCCCGCCCCCTCGGTGCTGACGAGCAGGGCGCGGCCGTCGGCCGTGTAGGTGAGGCCCTCCCCCTGCCCGGTCGGCGGCAGCGGCGTCACGGTGGGCTCGCCGGCGAAGGCGCCCGCGACGTCGTCGCCCTCGACCTCCCACTCGTAGAGGTCGGTGTAGGTGCGCAGCGCCAGGCGGGAGCCGTCCGGCGCGAAGGCGCCTGCGGTGACGAGCAGCTGGGCAAGACCGCCGATGCCGGGACCGCCTGGCGTCCCGGTCGTCTGGAGCTCCACGGCGGCGACCCGGGTGAGCGCGTTGGGCCCGTCCGGGTCGAGCCGGTCGGGAGCGGCGTAGACGAGCGCCCCTCCCGACAGCGGCTTGGTCACCAGGTAGACCCGACCGGTCCGCGGGTGCACGAGCAGCGCCTCGGCGTCGCCGGGCCCGTCGGGGTAGCGCAGCCGGAAGCTCGTCGGGGGCTCCGTCGTAACCCGCTCGCGGGTGGTCGGCTTCGGCTCGCGAACCCGGTGGACGAGCAGGCCGAGCGTGCGCCGGCCGTCGTTGTCGCCGATGTCGCCGAGCCAGATGCTGCTGGCCCCGTCCTCGTCCGGCCCGCGGGCCATGTCCTCCCAGTCGCGCGCCTGCACGTCCGGCAGGTCGTAGACCGTGCGGGTGCGGCCGGTGGCGGTGTCGACGGCGAAGAACCGGGCGGCGTCCCCGGAGTCGTTGTGGGTGTAGACGATCCCGGCCGTGCTGGCCGAGGCAAGGCCGCTGGACTCGGTGATGCGCGGGTCCTGCAGGACGAAGGCGACGACGGCTTCGGCGAACAAGTCAGACGACGCCGTAGAGCCGGTCGCCCGCGTCGCCCAGCCCGGGGTGGATGTAGCCCTTCTCGTTCAGCCGCTCGTCGACGCCCGCGCAGACCAGCGTCACGCCCTCGCCGGGGAAGACGGCCTCGACGGCGGCGATCCCCTCCGGCGCGGCGAGCAGGCAGATGGCGGTGATGCTGCGGGCTCCTCGTGCGACGAGCAGCTCGAAGGTGGTGATGAGCGTCCCGCCCGTCGCGAGCATCGGGTCGAGCACGAAGACCTCACGACCGGCCAGGTCCTCGGGCAAGCGGTTGGCGTAAGCAGTTGCCACCAGGGAGGTCTCGTCGCGGACCATGCCGAGGAAGCCGACCTCGGCGGTGGGCAGCAGCCGGGTCATGCCGTCCAGCATCCCGAGGCCGGCCCGCAGGACCGGCACCACGAGCGGCACCGGCTTCGCCAGCCGGACACCCGTCGCGCGGGCCACCGGCGTCTGCACCTCGACCGGCTCGACCGCCACCGATCGGGTCGCCTCGTACGCCAGCAGGGTCACCAGCTCGTCGGCCAGCCGGCGGAAGGTCGGCGAGTCGGTGCGCTCGTCGCGCAGGGCCGTCAGCTTGTGCGCGACCAGCGGATGATCGACCACGAGCGTGCGCACACCTCTCACGCTAGTCGGGCCACCCTCCCCGACCTGCCCCTCCTCCTGCCGCTTGTCCGCCCACAGCAACATCAACGAGGCTTTTTGATGTTGCTGCAAGCGGACAAGCCGGGGTCCTGAGGCGCTTGTCCGCCCACAGCAACATCAACGCTGCCTGTTGATGTTGCTGCCGACGGACAAGCCGCGACGTGTGGCGTCAGGCGGCGTGGTGGCGGAGGCGGGCGCGCGCGAGCGCGCGACGGGCGCGCTGCTCCAGCACCGCCGGCCGATGCACAGCCATCTCCCAGGTGAAGCGGAACACCTCGTAGCCGCCGTCGCGGAACCTGTCCTCGCGCTGCTTCTCCAGCGCCAGCGCATCGCGGTCGCGCAGGTCCGGCGGCGCGTCCGGGTCGTCCTTGCGGTACTTGAGCAGCCCGTCTGCCTCGCCGATCACCCGTAGGTCCTCCCAGACGAAGTCCGGGTAGCCCATGAGACCGACGCCGTCGAACAGCGGGACCTGCAGCTCCGGCCGCGGCAGGCCCAGCTGCCAGAAGCGGTAGCGGCCGACCGACTCGAGCGCGGACTCAGCCTGGCCGTCCGCGAGGGCCACGAGCTGCGCGGCCTTCCGACTCCCCGGCCAGCCGCGAGCCACGCGCAGCACCTCTTCCAGGTCCTCGCGCGGCACGTCCCGCCGCAGCGCGGAGTCCAGCACGACGACAGCCGACAGCGCGGGGCCCTTGCGGGCGAGGTCGACCGCGGTCCGCGCCGCCGTCGTGACCTCCGCACTCAGCAGCTCGGTCCGGTGGTGCTCCGGGACGTGCGACACGAGCACAGCCGAGGTCGTGCCATCCGGCCGGCGCCGCTGCGGCTCGCGCAGCCGGCTCAGCACTGGCGGCCCCTCGTACCGCGTGAACGTTGTCAGCTCATGGACGATCGCCGCGGACTCGTGGCTGCCGACGACGTCCTGCCGGGTGGCGCGTACGGCCGCCGCCACGTCAGCGGCGTGGCGCGCCGGGACCGTCAGCGGCAGCCGCGCGGTCTCGGCGTAGACGCCGCGCCGCAGGCAGGTCCAGTCGCCGCGGCGGACCAGCGCATCGATCCTGCGGTGGTCGTACCCGGCGTCGAGGGCCTCTGCCCGGGTGAACACGAGGGGGAGCACGCCGGGACGATGGCCCGCCCGCGTCGGCCGCGTCGTACGACATCCACAGTCGCCTGTCCGTCCACAGCAACATCAACCGGCCTGGACGATGTTGCTGCGGTCGGACAAGCGACGAGATCCCTGCGCTTGTCCGCCTGCAGCAACATCAACGGCCCCCGATGATGTTGCTGCGGTCGGACAAGCGGGAGAAGGCGGCAGGAGCTACAGCGGACCGAGCTTGTCGTGCAGGTAGCGCGGGACCTGGTCGAGCGAGACGCGCTCCTGCGTCATCGCGTCGCGCTCGCGGATCGTCACGGCCTGGTCCTCGAGGGTCTCGAAGTCGACGGTGACGCAGTACGGCGTGCCGACCTCGTCCTGGCGGCGGTAGCGGCGCCCGATCGCGCCGGCGTCGTCGAAGTCGACGTTCCACTCGCGACGGAGCTTGGCGGCCAGATCGCGGGCCACGGGCGAGAGGTCGGCGTTGCGCGACAGCGGCAGGACGGCCGCCTTGAGCGGCGCGAGGCGCGGGTCGAGCTTGAGGACGACGCGCTTGTCGACGCCGCCCTTGGCGTTGGGCGCCTCGTCCTCGGTGTAGCTGTCCAGCAGGAAGGTCAGCGCGCAGCGGTCGACGCCGGCCGCCGGCTCGATGACGTACGGCGTCCAGCGCTCGCCGCTCTCCTGCTCGAAGAAGTCGAGCGCGACGCCGGAGGCCTTGCTGTGCACGGTGAGGTCGTAGTCGCCGCGGTTGGCGATGCCCTCGAGCTCACCCCACTGCGAGCCGGTGAAGCCGAACTCGTACTCGATGTCGACGGTGCGCTTGGAGTAGTGGGACAGCTTCTCCTTCGGGTGCTCGAACTGGCGCAGCCTGGCCGGGTCGATGCCGAGGTCGACGTACCAGGCGAAGCGCTCGTCGATCCACTTCTGGTGCCACTCCTCGTCCGTCCCGGGCTGGACGAAGAACTCCATCTCCATCTGCTCGAACTCGCGCGTGCGGAAGATGAAGTTGCCAGGGGTGATCTCGTTGCGGAAGCTCTTGCCGATCTGACCGATCCCGAACGGCGGCTTCTTGCGTGCGCTCTGCTGCACGTTGGCGTAGTTGATGAAGATGCCCTGCGCGGTCTCCGGGCGCAGGTAGGCCAGGCCGCTGTCGTCCTGCACCACGCCGAGGTGGGTGGAGAGCAGGCCGTTGAACATCTTCGGCTCGGTCCACACGTCGCGGTTGCCGCAGTTGGGGCAGGCGAGGTCCTTGAGCGCCTTGCCGGCACCCTCCTCGAGGTGGTCGGCGCGGTAGCGCTTGTGGCAGCTCGTGCACTCGACCAGCGGGTCGACGAACGCCTGCACGTGGCCGGAGGTCTCCCAGACCTCGCGCGCCAGGATGACGCACGAGTCGAGGCCGACCACGTCGTCGCGGCCCTGGACGACGGCCTTCCACCACTGGCGCTTGACGTTGTTCTTCAGCTCGACGCCGAGCGGTCCGTAGTCCCAGGAGGCGCGCAGCCCGCCGTAGATCTCACTGCTCGGGAAGACCAGGCCGCGCCGCTTGCAGAGGCTGACGATCGTGTCCATGCGGTCGTTCTTGCTCGCCATGTGCGCTCCGAGTCCGGCTGGCTGTCGGGTGAGCGGGTCACGCTACCGGGGGTAACTTCGAGTCGATGCTGAACCGACCCGCCCCCGACTTCACCCTGCCTGCCTGGACCCCTTCCGGCCGTACGACCCTGACGCTGTCGGAGCAGACCGCGCCGGTCGTGCTCGCCTTCTACCCGGGCGACGACACGCCCGTGTGCACCAAGCAGCTCTGCAGCTACCAGGACGACCTCGGCGTGCTGACCGGCCTCGGCGCGCTGCTGTGGGGGATCAGCAGCCAGGGTCTGGACAGCCACGAGCGGTTCGCCGCCAAGCGCGGCCTGACGTTCCCGCTGCTGGCCGACGAGGACAAGACCGTGCATGCGCTGTACGGCGCGAAGGGCTTGATGGGTCTGCCGAAGCGGGCGGTGGTCGTCGTCGACACCCAGGGCGTCGTGCGGTTCCACCACGCCAGCCAGGTGGGGCTGACCTATCAGGACAGCGACACCATCGCCGAGGTGCTGAAGGGGCTGTCCTAACCCGACAGGCGGTAGCGGACCTCGAGCACGCCGTCGCACAGCTGCTTGACCCGGACGCTCCCCTCGCGCGGCGAGGAGAAGTGCGCCTCGGCCTCGACCGCCTCCTGGTCGGTGCCGTCCAGGCGGTAGCCCGCGGTCTCCAGCTCCCTTGCGAGCCGGTCGCGGGTGGCCTCGACGTCGTCGCCCTCGACGCGGCCGAAGACGATCGTCGTCGCGCCCTGGGAGGCCGGCCCGTAGAGGACCTGACCGGGCAGCTGCGGGAAGCCGTCGGGCAGCGAGGCCTTCGGGTCGGCGGCCGGGAGTTCGCCGCACGGGGCCGTCTGGCTGGTCGTCTCCGGTGCCTGGCCGCATGCCGCCAGGGCCAGCACCAGGACGAGGGCGCGCCTCACCGGGGCTCGACCTGCGGGGCGGCAGCCTCGCCGATGCCGACCTGCTCGGCGTCGTGCGCCCGTCGGCTGACGCTCACGGCCTGCCCGTCGGCGTCGCTGGCGTGCAGCACCTCGAAGGCACTCGGCTCGTCGCGGCCCAGGCTCAGCAGGGGTGCCGCGTCGACCTTCACGTCGTACGACGACAGGCTGCGGCGGTAGGCGCCGACGCCGACCCACTCGGTCGTCAGCACCCACTGGCTCGGGTCGTCGGCGGCCCTGCCGATGCGACCGCGCAGGTAGCCGGGGCGCGCGGCGAAGGCGGCGAGGGCGGCCTGGGCGCGCGGCAGGAACGTCGCGGACTCGGCCTCGGGGACGTCGAACCGCGTCACGACCAGCACGGGTGCAAGGCTAGGGCCCGTGCCGAAGTCCCGCTCCCGCCGCAAGCCCCCGCCCCGCCCGCGCCAGCGACGCGAGCCGCTCGTGAAGCAGCCCGCACCGGGGATGCGAGGCGAGGTCGAGCGGACCAGCGCCGGCGTGCTCGTGTGGCTGTCGGCCCGCCCGACGTTCTTCGTGCCGCTGCTGTCCGCCGTGCTGCTGCTGGGCGGGCTGTTCGCGCCGCCCGGGCTAGGGGTGCCCCTGCTGCTGCTGCTGGCGGCGTTCGTGGGGTGGCTGACGTACCTGTCGTGGCCGGTCATCGTGGGTGTCCAGCGGCTGCTGCGGCTGTCGGTGATCGGGCTCGTGCTGGCGGCCGTGGCGGGCAAGCTCAGCGGGGGGTGACGGCGCGCGCTGTGGCTGGGCCGTCCTGGGCAGCGGCACAGAGCCCCTTCACGGCTGCTGGTGCCCGACCGGAGACACGAACGGGTGACACAGCCCCGAGGGACCTGCCCGAGACATCAGGGGACTGCCCCTCGACCTCCCGGAGATCCCGTGCGCCGCTCGCTGCTCGCCCTTGCTGTCGTCCCGGCTCTCCTGCTCGGCGCCGCCTCCCCGGCCCTCGCTCTGGAGGACCCGGTCGCCGTGCCGACGACGCAAGCCCCCGCCGACGGCACGCGCGCCGCTGCCGAGCAGGCCTTTGCCGAGTCGCAGGTCAAGGCCGCTGTGGCCGACGCCGCCGAAGCCGCGTCCGACGCCGCGAACGAGAAGGCCGGCCTCGCCCAGGCGAAGTCCGACGTCGCGAAGCAGGCCGCGGCCGCGAAGGCCGCCGCTGCCAAGGCCGCCGGTCAGGCCCGTGCGGCCGCCGCCAAGGCCGCGGCCGCCGCGAAGGCCGCCGCTGGCAAGGCGCGTACCGCCAAGGCCAAGCGCGCCGCCAACGACAAGGTCAAGGTCGCCAACGCCAAGCTGGCCGCCGCGCTCAAGAAGGAGAACGCGGCCAAGGCGGCCGCGAGCTCGGCCGTCGTCGCCGCCCGCACCGCCGCAGCCGCTGCGACGTCCACCCTCGCCGCCGCGACCACGGCCTCCGCCCTCGCGGTCGAGGCCCGCCGCGCCGCCGACAACGCCGCCGAGGCATCCCTGGCTGCAGAGGAGACGGCCAACAGCGCCACGGCTGCTGCTGCCGAGGCCGCAACCCCGGCAACCCCGGCCGTGCCGCAGGAGGCGCCGGCCGTCCCGGCCGAGCCTGCGCAGCCCGTCGACCTGAACAGCGACGCCCCGGCCGAGGCCCCGATCACCGACAGTCCCGAGCTGGCCGGCCAGACCGACGAGCAGATCATGGCCGGGATCTAGACGGGCTCCACCAGCTTCGGCACGGCCCCGCCCTCGCAAGAGGGCGGGGCCGCCGCGCGTCAACGGTCTTGACGAGGGGAGGTCTCTCCTCGACAACCACCCTGCCCCGGAGCCGTCATGCGCCGCCTGGTCCTACCCGTCGTGGCTTCCGCTGCGCTGCTGTCCGCCTGCGCGTCGGCACCGACCGCCGGGCCGACCGCCGGGCCGCTCGGGCAGCGGCAGGAGCAGCGGCAGGAGCAGGAGCAGGAGCAGCCGACCGTCGCGCCCCCCTCTTCCGAGGTCGCGGTGGACTCGACGCCTCCGGCCGCGGTCGCGCCGACGCCGGACGCGCCCGTCACCAACGCCCTCCCGACCGCTCCGGCTCCGGCCCCGCGGCCCACGCCGGCGGCGCTCTCGACCGCGCCCGGGATCGCCGGCCCCACGGCCACTTCCACCGGCGGCCCGGAGACCTTCCTGGTCGTCCTGCGCGACGGGGCCGACCCGGCCGCCGTCCGCTCGGAGCTCGGCACCGAGCCGGAGCGCACCTACACGTCGGCGCTGCGCGGCTTCGCCGTAGGCCTGGACGCGGCTGGCGTCGAGCGGCTGCGTCGCCACCCGCAGGTCGCCCTCGTCGAGCCCGACCAGGTCGTCCGCACGGCAGCGGTCCAGGTCACCGAAGGAGGCTCGTACGGCCTCGACCGGCTCGACCAGCGCCGCCTTCCGCTGGACGGACGCTACGGCTACTCCCGCACCGGGCGCGGGGTCACGGCGTACGTCATCGACACGGGCATCGCCGGGCACCGCGACTTCGGCACACGCGCCGCGAACGTCTTCGACGCCTACGGCCAGCGCGGTACCGACTGCCACGGCCACGGCACGCACGTGGCCGGCACCGTCGGCTCGGCGACGTACGGGGTGGCCAAGGAGGTCGCGCTGCGCGGCGTGCGCGTCCTGAACTGCGACGGCTCCGGCCGGACCTCCGCCGTCATCGCCGGCATCGACCACGTCGCCGCGACCCGGCAGCTGCCCGCGGTCGCCACCCTCAGCCTGGGTGGCGTCCTGTCCCCGGCCCTCGACGCTGCCGTGAGCGGGCTGGTCGACCGCGGTGTCGCGGTCGCCGTCGCGGCCGGCAACGAGAGCCTGGACGCGTGCCTGGTCTCCCCCGCGAGGGCCCGTGGCGTCGTCACCGTCGCAGCCAGCGATGCCCGCGACGTGCACGCCTTCTTCTCCAACCACGGCGCCTGCGTCGAGCTCTACGCCCCCGGTGTCGACATCCGTTCGACGTCGCTCCGCGGCGGCACCGCAGTGCTGTCGGGCACGTCGATGGCGACGCCCCACGTCGCCGGTGTCCTCGCGCTGCGCCTGCAGGGTGGCACCACCACCGGCGCCCAGGCCGTCTCCGGGCTGCTCTCCTCGGCGACGACGGGTCAGGTACGGCTGCGGCCGCTGACGACCCCGGACCGCCTGCTCTACAAGGGCGGGCTCTAGGAGGGCTCGACCGGGTTCGGCACGGCCCCGCCGTACCTGCGGTCGCGCGAGGCGTAGATCTCGACGGCGTGCCACAGGTGTCGCCGGTCGACGTCCGGCCAGAGCGTGTCCAGGAAGACCATCTCGGCGTAGGCGGACTGCCAGAGCAGGAAGTTCGAGGTGCGCTGCTCCCCCGAGGTCCGCAGGAACAGGTCGACGTCGGGCATGTCCGGCTCGTCGAGGTAGCGGGCCAGCACCTTCTCGTCGACCTTGTCGGGCTTGACCCGCCCAGCCGCGACGTCGTGGGCGAGAAGCTTTGCCGCGTCGGCGATCTCGGCCCGACCGCCGTAGTTGACGCACATCGTCAGCGTGCAGACGTCGTTGCCCCGCGTCAGCTCCTCGGCCTCCTCGAGCTCCTTCACCACCGAGCGCCACAGCTTGGGGCGGCGGCCCGCCCAGCGCACCCGCACGCCGAGCTCGTGCATCTCGTCGCGCCGCCGGCGGATGACGTCGCGGTTGAAGCCCATGAGGAAGCGGACCTCGTCCGGAGACCGCTTCCAGTTCTCGGTCGAGAAGGCGTAGGCGGACACCCACGTCACGCCCATCTCGATAGCGCCCTCGACGACGTCGAACAGCGAGGACTCACCCGCCTCATGACCCGCGGTGCGCGGCAGTCCGCGGTCCTTGGCCCAGCGCCCGTTGCCGTCCATGACGATCGCGACGTGCCGCGGCACCAGCTCCTTGGGCAGCTGCGGAGGCCGTACGCCCGACGGGTGCGGGGTCGGGGCCCTCACGAGCTGCGCTCCACCAGGGGCAGGCTGCGCAACCCGCGCTCGAGGTGCCACTGCAGGTGCGCGGCGACCAGGCCACTGGCCTCGTTGCGCGTGCGCGCGTCCGCGGTCTCCGCGGCGTCCCAGTCGCCGGCCAGCAGGTCGACCATCAGCGTGAGCGCGGCGGGGGCTGGAGACGCCGCGGCCGACGGCCGGCACGCCGGGCAGACGCTGCCGCCGGCGGGGACCGAGAAGGCGCGGTGCGGACCCGGCGCCGTGCAGCGCGCGCAGTCCGACAGCGCCGGCGCGTAGCCGGCCACCGACATGGCCCGCAGCAGGAAGGCGTCCAACACCAGCGACGGGTCGCGCAGGGACAGCGCCCGCAGCGCTCCGACCACGAGCAGGAACAGCCGCAGCGACGGCTCGCGCTCCTCCGCGGTCAGCCGCTCGGCGGTCTCGAGCACGGCGGTGCCCGCCGTGTAGCGGCCGTAGTCACCGACGAGCTGTGCGCCGTAGGAAGTGAGGCTGTCGGCCTGCACGACGATGTCGAGGTTGCGCCCGGCGAACAGCTGCAGGTCCACGTGGCTGAACGGCTCGACTGACGCCCCGAACTTCGAGCGCGTCCGCCGCACGCCCTTGGCCACCGCGCGCACGCGACCATGGCGACGGGTCAGGACCGTGATGATGCGGTCGGCCTCGCCGAGCTTCTGCACCCGCAGGACGACACCCTCGTCCCGGTAGAGGCTCACGCGGTCCACGCTAGTCCGGTGGTTCGGCCAGATCCGGCCGCCGTGCCGTGGCAGGCTGCGCGCGTCGTGACCACCTCCTTCGCTGAGCGCCGGACCGGCTGGGCGCTGCCCCCGCAGCCACCCGAGAACTGGGTCGGCAACCGCTGGAGCATCGCCCTGGTCGGCGCACTCGTCACCGCCGCCGGCGTCCCGCTGCTGCGGCTGTTCGGCGACCGGAGCATGGAGGCCCTGCAGCTCGCCGGACTGCACGCCACGGCCGCCTGCGCCACCCTCGTCACGGCGTACGTCCTGCTCATCCAGGAGTCGGTGACCGGTGACGCGCGGCTGCGCTGGATGGCCGCCGGCTACGCCGCGGTGTGGCCGCTCGTGCTGCTCCGGTCCGCCGAGCTCGACGGCAGCCATGCCGTGCGAGAGCCGGACCGCGGCGCCGCGCTCGGCCTGCTGGTCATCCTCGCGGTGCCCGTGTTCGCCCTCACCGCAGACGATGCACGACGGCGTGGGACGGCGTTCCTGCTGCCGCTCGTCGCCCTGGCGGCCACCACGATCGCCGTCGTCGTCCTGCCCGACCTGCCGGCGTTGGTCAGCGACGACCAGGACGCCACAGGAGCGCTGCGTGCTGCGGCCCTCGCCCTCGGCCTGCTGGCCGTCCTGGCGGCCCTCTACTGGCATCGCCTCAGCCGCGACCGCAGCGGGAGCACCTGGCTGTGGGTCACCTTCGGCCTGGCGCTCACCGGGTCGGGCGCGCTGGAGCTGGCGCTCAGCGAGCGCCTCTTCGACGACAGCTGGTGGATCGGGCAGTGGCTGCTGGCCCTCGGCCTGGTCCTGCCGGCCGCGGGCCTGTCGCTCATCAGCGCTGCGGGCTACCGCCGGCAGAGCCGCCGCTGGCGCCAGCTCGTCGACGAGGTCGCCGACCTGCGGGCTGCCTCACCACTGCTGCCCGGCCTGTCCGTGAGCCCCGAGGACGACGAGGGCCTGCCGTCCGAGCGCGACGTCCGCACCCTCATCGGCGCCGACCTGGTCAAGGTCGCGCTGCAGCCGGTCGTCGCGCTCGACGACGCGACGGTCGTCGGCTTCGAGGCGCTGTCCCGCTTCGGCGGACGCGTGCCGACCGACCGGTGGTTCCGGGCCGCCAGCCGCTACGGCCTGGGTGGCGAGCTGGAGCGCCTGACCCTCCGCAACGCCCTCGCGCTGCTGCCCGACCTGCAGGCCGACGCGTTCCTCGCCGTCAACGTCTCGCCCGCCGCTCTGGAGGACGAGCAGGTCCTCGCGCTGCTGCACGCCAGCGACCTGACCCGCATCGTCGTCGAGGTCACCGAGCACGAAGCCGTCGGCGACTACCTGGAGATCCGCATCGTCCTGCGGCGGCTGCGAGGCGCTGGAGCGCGCATCGCCGTCGACGACATGGGCGCCGGCTTCGCCAGCCTGCGGCACGTCCTCATGCTGCAGCCGGACGTGGTCAAGCTCGACACCAGCCTCTCCCGGGCCGTGCACTACGACGAGCGCCAGCGCAAGCTCGTGACCGCCCTGCTGACCTTCGCCCGCGAGGTCGGCAGCGTCGTCCTCGCCGAGGGCATCGAGACCGAGGAGCAGCTCGACGCGCTGCGCGAGCTCGGCGTACCGCTCGGCCAGGGCTGGCACCTCGGCGTGCCGACCATCGTCACCTGAGCGGGCGCTAGAACCCCAGCTTCTTCAGCTGCTTCGGGTCCTTCTGCCAGTCCTTGCTGACGGTGACGTGCAGGTTCAGGAAGACCCGCATGCCGAGCAGCGCCTCGATCTGGTGCCTCGCCGTGGTGCCGACGCCCTTGAGGCGCGCGCCCCCGGTCCCGAGGATGATCGCCTTCTGGCTGTCGCGCTCGACGTGCACCGTGGCGTAGACGTCGAGCAGCGGCTTGTCCTCCGGACGGTCCTCGCGCAGCTCCATCTCCTCGACCGTGACGGCGAGCGAGTGCGGCAGCTCGTCACGCACGCCCTCCAGGGCCGCCTCGCGGATGAGCTCGCCGATCATCACCTGCTCGGGCTCGTCGGTCAGCTCGCCGTCCGGGAACAGCGCCGGCCCCTCCGGCATGCGACCGACCAGCAGGTCGGCGAGCAGGCCGACCTGGAAGTCCGACACCGCGCTGGTGGGCACGATCTCGGCCCAGTCGGCCATCTGCGAGACGGCCAGCAGCTGCTCGCCCACCTGGTGCTTGCTGACCTTGTCGGTCTTCGTGACGACCGCGATGATCGGCGTCTTCACCTGGGCCAGCTCGGCCGCGATGAAGCGGTCGCCGGGGCCGATCTTGTCGTCCGCGGTGACGCAGAAGCAGATGACGTCGACGCTGGCGTAGGTCTCGCGCACGATGTCGTTGAGCCGCTTGCCGAGCAGCGTGCGCGGCTTGTGCAGGCCGGGGGTGTCCACGACGACCAGCTGCGCGTCCGGCCGGTGCACGATGCCGCGTACCGCGTGCCGGGTCGTCTGCGGGCGGCTGCTCGTGATGGCGATCTTCTGACCGATGAGCGCGTTGGTCAGCGTCGACTTCCCGGCGTTGGGACGTCCGACGAAGCAGGCGAAGCCGGAGCGGAAGCTCATGTGGACACCGTGTGCCGGACGACGCCGTCGTCGCCGGCGAGCAGCAGCGGCACGCCGACGCCGAACTCCCGCAGGACCGCGACGTCGGCCTCGGAGACCAGCGCGCCGCCCACGACCGCGGCCGCCTCGAACGCGCGTGCGCCACTGGACGCGGCGGCCGCGACGGCCGCCCGCAGCGCGGACGTCGTGAGGCCGGGGTCGCGGTTCTCGACCGTGGCTCCGGCATAGGTACGGCCGTCGCTGTCACGCACGGCCGCACCCTCGGCGACGCCGGTGTGCGGCGCGTGCGCGCGCAGCCTCGCGCCGCGGGCGAGGGTGACGATCTTGGCGTCCTCGGGGTCGAGCTCAGGCACGGTGGCGGGTCTCCTCGTGGTGGTCTGAAGCGCGGCGCACGATGACCGTGCCGATGCGGTTGCGGCGCCCCTTGGCGCTCTCGGCGACGAGCACGAGCCCGCCGACCTCGGCCGTGGCGCCGGGGATCGGCACGCGGCCCAGGGCGACGGCCAGCAGACCGCCGACCGTCTCGACGTCGTCGTGGGGCAGCTCGACGCCGTACAGCTCCTCGAGGTCCTCGATCGGCAGGCGGGCCGTCACGCGACGGGTGTGCTCGTCGACGTCCTCGACCGGCGGCGCCTCGCGGTCGTACTCGTCGGTGATCTCGCCGACGATCTCCTCGAGGACGTCCTCGATGGTGACCAGTCCGGCCGTGCCGCCGTACTCGTCGACGACGACGGCGATGTGGCCGAGCGCGGTCTGCATCTCGCGCAGCAGGTCGTCGACCGGCTTGCTCTCGGGCACGAAGACCGGTTCGCGCATGACGTCCTCGACCTTGACCGCACCGCCGCCCTCGGTCCGCTCCTTGCGCACGAGGTCCTTGAGGTAGGCCACCCCGAGCACGTCGTCGGCGTTCTCGCCGACGACCGGGATACGACTGAACCCGCTGCGCAACAGGAGGTTCAGCGCCTGCTTCACGGACTTGCCGCGCTCGATGGTGACGATGTCCGTGCGCGGCACCATGACCTCGCGCACGATCGTGTCGCCGAGCTCGAAGACCGAGTTGATCATGTCGCGCTCGGAGCGCTCCACGACGCCGCGCTCCTGGGCCAGCTCCACCAGGTCGCGCAGCTCGGCCTCGGAGGAGAACGGTCCCTCCCGGAAGCCCTTGCCCGGGGTCAGGGCGTTGCCGGCCAGGATGAGCAGCGTGGGCAGCGGCCCGAACACCTTGCGCAGAGCCAGGGCCACGCCGGAGCCGAGCAGCGCCACGCGCTCCGCCTGCTGGCGCCCGATCGTGCGCGGACCCACGCCGACGAAGACGTAGTTGACGATCGTCATGATCGCGACCGCCACGACCACCCCGAGCGAGCCGTCGATCCGGTCGATGCAGTACGACACGACGACACCGGCGGCGGCCAGCTCGAACAGCATCCGCAGCAGCAGGAGCAGGTTGAGGATGCGCGGCGGGTCGGCCAGCACGCGCGCCAGGCGCTGCGCGCCGTTGCGCTCGTCGCGGACCAGCTCCTCCACCCGCACGCGGGAGACGCGGGAGAACGCCGCCTCCAAGCAGCCCAGCAGTCCGGCCAGCACGACGAACCCGACGGCGCTGACGAGCGGCAGGACCTCGGTGCTCGTCACTCGGTGCAGACTACCGAGCCGCCAACCGGTACTGACAACCGTTCCCAACAAGCTGCTAGTCTGCCATCGTGCGCCTGCTCCCCGCCCTCCTGCTGTCCACCACGCTGGCCGCCTGCGCCTCCTCCGGCGCGAGCACCTCGGACGAGGGTCCCCTCGAGGTGACGGCGGCCTTCTACCCGTACGCCTTCCTCGTCGAGCGCGTCGGCGGACCGGACGTGGAGCTCACGACGCTGACCCGCCCCGGCGCCGAGCCGCACGACCTCGAGCTCACACCGCAGCAGGTGGCCCGGCTCGGCGAGAGCGACCTGGTCGTCTACGCCGACGGGTTCCAGCCGGCGGTCGACGAGGCCGTCGAGCAGCAGGCGGAGGAGCAGGCCTTCGACGTGAACGCGGTCACCGAGCTCGTCGAGGGCTACGTACCGCTGGAGGACGGGGAGCTCGAGCCGGAGGAGGAGGGCACCGACCCGCACGTCTGGCTGGACCCGCTCCGCTACGCGAACATCGCCATGGTCCTCGCGGCTCGGCTCGGCGAGCTGGACCCGGCCCGGGCTACGACCTACCAGGACCGTGCGGGGGCCCTGAACGACGAGCTGCTCGAGCTGGACGGCGAGCTGGCCAGGGGCCTCACGACCTGCGCGCGGCGCGAGATCGTCACCAGCCACAACGCCTTCGGCTACCTCGCCGCGCGCTACGACCTCGAGCAGATCGCCGTCACCGGTCTCACGCCCGAGGAGGAACCGACCCCGCGTCGGCTCGCGGACGTGGCCCGCCTGGCCGAGCAGCGCGGGGTCACGACCATCTTCTTCGAGGAGCTGGTGAGCCCGCGCACCGCCGAGTCGCTAGCCCGCGAGGTGGGGGCGAAGGCCGTCGTCCTGAGCCCGCTCGAGGGGCCGCCGGGGACCGGCGACTACCTGACGGGCATGCGCGCGAACCTCGCCACCCTGCGCACCGCCCTGGGCTGCACGTGACCGTCGTCCTGGAGGTGCGCGGCGCCTCGGTCTCCTACGACCGCCGCCCCGCTCTGGCCGACGTCGACCTGACGGTGACCGTGGGCGAGGTCGTCGCCGTGCTCGGCGCGAACGGCTCCGGCAAGTCCACCCTCGTCCGGACGCTGCTCGGTCTGGTGCCCGTCACGGCCGGGACGGTGGAGCTGTTCGGCACGCCGCTCGCGCGCTTCAGGGACTGGTCGCGCATCGGCTACGTCCCGCAGCGGGTCGGCGCCGCGACCGGCGTGCCCGCCACGGTCCGCGAGGTCGTGACCTCGGGCCGCCTGCCGAAGATGCGGCGGCTGCGGCGCATGTCGAGCGCCGACCGGGCCGCCGTGGACCGTGCGCTCGAGGCGGTCGGCCTGGCCGACCGCGCCGACCGCAGCGTGGCGACCCTGTCCGGCGGCCAGCAGCAGCGCGTGCTCATCGCGCGCGCGCTCACCTGCGCGCCGGCCCTGCTCGTGCTGGACGAGCCCACCTCCGGTGTCGACCTGGCCAGCCAGGCGGCGCTGGCCGAGGCGCTCCGGCTGCTCGTCGACGAGGGCGTGACGGTTGTCAACGTCGCGCACGAGCTCGGCCCGATGCACGCGCTGGTGACACGCGCGGTGACGCTGGCCGACGGCCGGGTGCTGCACGACGGCCCGCCGCCCGAGCTCGAGCACCTGCACCTGCACGACCCGGAGCACGCCCACCCGCTGCACGCCGCGCCACCGGCCCCGTCGGCCTGGGGACTGCTGTGAACCCGCTCGCCCTCGACTTCATGCAGCGCGCGCTGGTCGCCGCGCTGCTCGTCGGACTTGCCGCTCCCGCCGTCGGCGTCTTCCTCGTGCAGCGCCGGCTGGCGCTCATGGGCGACGGCATCGGCCACATCGCCCTGACCGGCGTGGCTCTGGGCTTCCTGCTCGGGACGGCCCCGGTGCTGACCGCTGTCGTCGTCGCGACCCTCGGTGCAGTCGTCATCGAGCTGGTCCGGCAGTCGGGCCGGACCAGCGGCGACGTCGCACTCGCCTTGATGTTCTACGGCGGCATCGCCGGCGGTGTGCTGCTCATCGGGCTGTCCAGCGAGGGGACCAACGCCAACCTGCTGGCCTACCTGTTCGGCTCGCTCACGTCGGTCTCGCCCGCTGACGTCGTCGTCATCAGCGCCCTGTCCGGCGTGCTGCTGCTGACGGTCGCCGTCGTCGGTCGCGAGCTGTTCGCCGTCTGCCACGACGAGGAGCACGCGCGGGTCGCCGGC
Source organism: Mycobacteriales bacterium (assembly GCA_046593875.1). Classification (GTDB taxonomy): domain Bacteria; phylum Actinomycetota; class Actinomycetes; order Mycobacteriales; family SCTD01; genus SCTD01. Next base: position 18,449 of record JBKJQQ010000168.1, read on the forward strand.
TTGCCCGTGCGGACGCTCAACATCCTTCTCGCCGTCATGGCTGCCGTGACCGTCACCGTCGCGATGCGCGTCGTGGGCCTGCTGCTCGTCAGCGCGCTCATGGTCGTCCCGGTCGCGACCGCGCAGCAGCTGGTCCGGGGCTTCCGGGCCACCGTGCTGCTCGCGCTGGGAGTCGGCGTCGTCTCCTCGCTGTCCGGCGTGCTGGGCAGCTACTACGCCGACACCGCCCCGGGCGCGATGATCGTCGTGGTGGCGCTGGGCCTGTTCCTGATCGCCTCCACCGCAGGCGTGCTCGTACGACGCGCGCGTGCCGTGCCCGCGTGAGGGGGCCCGCATGACGCGCCCGCTGCCCGGGATCCGGACCACCCGCCAGCGCACCGCCGTCGCCGAGCTGCTCGAGAGGGTGGACGGGTTCAAGAGCGCGCAGGACCTGCACGACCTGCTGCGCACCGACGGCGCCTCCGTCGGGCTCACGACCGTCTACCGCCACCTGCAGTCGCTGGCCGACGCCGGTCAGGTCGACGTGCTGCGCAACGACGACGGGGAGAGCGTCTACCGGCGCTGCTCGACCGACGTGCACCACCACCACCTGGTCTGCCGCGCGTGCGGGCGCAGCGTCGAGGTCGAGGGGCCCGAGGTCGAGGCGTGGGCGTCGGCGATCGCGGCGCAGCACGGCTTCCGCGACGTCAGCCACACGGTCGAGGTCTTCGGCCTGTGCGCAGCCTGCTCCCGGACTACGTCGCGGAGCGCCAGGAGCTGAGCAGCTCGGCCTGGAGCCCGAACATCTCGGCGTGCTCCTCGGGCTCGCCGTGGTCGTAGCCGAGCAGGTGCAGCACGCCGTGCGTGCAGAGCAGGTGCAGCTCGGCCTCGGTCCCGTGGCCGGCCTCACGACCCTGCTTCTCGGCGACCTCGGGGCACAGCACGACGTCGCCGAGCACCGCCGGCGAGGCCTCGTCGTCGTCCTCCGCGGGGGCGCCGTGCCCTGAGCCGTGGCCGACGCCGCGCGAGCCGCGCAGGTCGAGCTCGTCCATCGGGAAGGCGAGCACGTCGGTGGGCCCGTCCTCGTTCATCCACCGGACGTGCAGCTTCTCCATCTGCTCGACGTCGACCAGCAGCAGCGAGAGCTCGGCCAGCGGCGACACCCCCATGCGGTCGAGCACGTGCCGCGCGATGCGGACGAGCTTCTCCTCATCGACGGCGACGCCGCTCTCGTTGGCGACCTCGATGCTCATCGGCCGCGCCGCACGTCGTCGCGCCGACCGGGCGTGCGCTGCGGGCCGCGCGCGCTCTCGACCTCAGCGTCGTACTGCGCGTAGGCGTCGACGATCCGCCCGACCAGCTTGTGCCGCACCACGTCCTGCGACGTGAGCGTCGCGAAGTGCACGTCGTCGATGCCCTCGAGGATGTCGCGCACGACGCGCAGCCCGCTGGTCGCGCCGCTCGGCAGGTCGACCTGGGTGACGTCACCGGTAACGACGATGCGGCTGCCGAACCCGAGGCGGGTGAGGAACATCTTCATCTGCTCGGCCGTCGTGTTCTGCGCCTCGTCCAGGATGATGAACGCGTCGTTCAGGGTCCGGCCCCTCATGTAGGCCAGCGGCGCGACCTCGATCGTCCCGGCCGCCATGAGCCGCGGGATCGACTCGGGGTCGAGCATGTCGTGCAGCGCGTCGTAGAGCGGCCGCAGGTAGGGGTCGATCTTGTCGAACAGCGTGCCGGGCAGGAAGCCCAACCGCTCCCCCGCCTCGACCGCCGGTCGGGTCAGGATGATCCGGTTGACCTGCTTGGCCTGCAGCGCCTGCACGGCCTTCGCCATCGCGAGGTAGGTCTTGCCGGTGCCGGCCGGGCCGATGCCGAACACGATCGTGTGCTTGTCGATCGACTCGACGTAGCGCTTCTGGTTGACGGTCTTCGGGCGGATCGTGCGACCACGGTTGCTCAGGATGTTGAGCGTCAGCACCTCCGCCGGCTTGCCCTCGGACTGCTGCAGCATCGAGGCGCTCCTCTCGACGGCGTCGCCGGTCAGCGTCTCCCCCTTGGCCAGCAGGGCGATCAGCTGCTCGAAAAGCAGCGCACCAAGGGCGTTGTCCTTGGCCGAGCCGGTGAGGGTGATCTCGTTGCCGCGTACGAGGACGTCGCTGGTGAGGACGCGCTCGACGGTGCGCAGCACCTCGTCGCGGCTGCCCAGCAAGGCGACCATCGACTGCTCTGCCGGAACGACGATCTTGCTGACGACGCGCTCGACCCTGGGGGTCGAAGGAGGGGTGTCGGGCATGGGGTCGGCGGTCGCCGTTCGCCTGCTCTCGGGGTCGTCCGGGTGGGAGTTCGAGATTACCCGGGAAGGCCTATCCGAGCGGGCCGAGCGCGCGACCGCCCAAGAGGTGCACGTGCAGGTGGTGCACGGTCTGGCCGCTGTCGTCACCGGTGTTGGTGACGAGCCGGTAGCCGCCGGTCAGCCCCTCCTTCTGCGCGACTGCCACCGCCGCGGCCAGCACCTCGGCGAGCAGCGCGGGGTCTGCGTCGGCGCAGGCCGCCGCATCGGCGTGGTGGTCGCGCGGGATCACCAGCACGTGGGTCGGCGCCTGGGGTCCGATGTCGCGGAACGCCAGCGTCCGCGGCGTCTCCTGCACGACGGTCGCCGGGACCTCCCCCGCCCCGATGCGGCAGAACAGGCAGTCGCTCATCGTCGGTCCCTGGTCACGTGCAGACCGTAGGCCCCACCGGCCCCCAGAAGGGCCGCGAGCGCGAGCAGGACGAGCAGGACGCGCTGGACCGGGTCGGCGGGCCCGGACGAGGAGGCGGCCGGTTCGCTCTCCCCTTCGGCGGTCGGGGCGGCCGACGGCAGAACGGCGTCGACCGGGGCGGCCGGGACCGGGCTCGCGATCTCCACGGGTGAGGGCGCCGACGTCGTGCGCACGGGGACCGGTGCCGGGCCGACCGGCTCCTGCGTCGTCGCGACGGGACGCGGCGACCGTGTGCGTCGGGGCATCGGCGAAGGCTCCGCGGTCGGGTCCGGGGTCGCCTCCGGCTCCTCGGAGGCGGGCAGCGGCAGCCCGGGTGACGGCTGCGCCGACTGCGCCGTCGCCGGGGCGGCCGGCAGCAGCACGAAGGCCACGGCGAGAGCCAGACTGCGCACGACCACGGCAGGACCGTACTGGTGGCCGCCCTGGCTCAGGCCCAGCGTGACGTGCGGGCGCTCACGACCGCGACGGCGGCCGCGCCCGCCGTCGAGGTCCGCACCACGCTGCTCCCCAACCGAACGGCCACCGCTCCGGCGGCGGTCAGCGCGCGCACCTCCTGGTCGGTGACACCACCCTCGGGACCCACGACCAGCAGCAGCTCACCTGAAGCCGGCAGGTCGACGGAGGCCAGCGGCACGACTGCCGTCTCGTGCAGCAGCAGGGTCGGCGTCGAGGCCACCCGCACGAGCAGGTCCTCGGTCGAGGCCCAGTGCGCGACGACCGGGTGCCGCGCGCGGCGGGACTGCTTGCCTGCTTCGCGAGCCGTGGATCGCCAGCGGGACAGGGCCTTCTCACCGCGCGGGCCCTCCCACTTCACGATGCAGCGCTCGGCCTGCCAGGGCAGCACCTCGTCGACGCCGACCTCGGTGGCGAGCTCGACGGCGAGCTCGCCGCGGTCGCCTTTGGCCAGGGCCTGCACGAGCACCAAGCGGGGTTGCGGCTGCGTCTCGACCACCCGGCTGTCGACGCGCAGCCGGACGGTGTCCTGGCCGAGTCCGACGACGGTGCAGGACGCACGGGTGCCCTGTCCATCGGCGAGATCGACATGCTCACCGAGCTTCACGCGCCGCACGGTGGCGGCGTGCCGTCCCTCCGGACCGCTCAGCTCGAGGAGGTCGCCGGTCAGGTCGTTGCAGAGAAAGAGCGCTGAGCTCACCGGCGACGGCGGCCGAACAGGCCGTTGCCCTTGCCGGAGCCGTCCGGGCGCTCCTCGCCGCGGAGCTTGGCGAGGTCGCGCAGCAGCTGCTCCTGGTCGCGGTCCAGCTTGGTCGGCACCTCGATGCGCAGGTGGACGTGCAGGTCACCACGACCGGTCGCCCGCAGGTGCGGGACACCGCGGGCGCGCAGGGTGATGACCTCCTCGGGCTGCGTGCCCGGGGCGATGTCGAGCTGCTCGTCGCCGTCCAGCGTCGTGAGCGGCACCGTCGTGCCGAGCGCCGCCGCGGTCATCGGCAGCGTGACCGTGCAGTGCAGGTCGTCGCCCTCGCGGTGGAAGACCGGGTGCTCGCGCTCGATCACCTCGACGTAGAGGTCACCCGCCGGGCCGCCACCGGGACCGACCTCGCCCTCGCCGGTCAGCCGGATGCGCATGCCGTGCTCGACGCCGGCCGGCACCTTGACCGTCAGCGTCCGGCGCGCGCGGACCCGGCCGTCGCCGCTGCACTCGCCGCACGGGTGCTCGATGACCGACCCCAGACCGCTGCAGCGCGGGCAGGCCCGGGTCGTCATGACCTGGCCGAGGAACGAGCGCTGCACCTGCTGCACCTCGCCGCGGCCCTGGCAGGTGTCGCAGACGCTCGGGTGCGTGCCCGCGGCGGTGCCCTGCCCCGTGCAGGTCGTGCAGACGACGGCGGTCTCGACGGCGAGCTCGCGCTCGGTGCCGAACGCCGTCTCGGCCAGCTCGCACTCGATCCGCAGCAGCGCGTCCGAGCCCTGCCGCACCCGGCTGCGGGGCCCGCGCGCGCCGCCGCCGCCGAAGAACGCGTCCATGATGTCGCCGAGCCCGCCGAAGCCGCCCTGGAACGGGCTGCCCGCACTGCCCGGTCCGCTCCCCAGCGGGTCGCCGCCGAGGTCGACGATCTGGCGCTTCTGCGGGTCGGACAGCACCTCGTACGCCGTCGTGACCTGCTTGAAGCGCTCCTGCGCCGCCGGGTCGGGGTTGACGTCGGGGTGCAGCTGGCGGGCCAGCTTGCGGTAGGCCTTCTTCAGCTCGTCGTCGGTGGCACCGGGTGCGACCCCGAGATCGCCGTAGTAGTCGGCCATCTCAGGATCCCGCCAGCAGCTCGCCGACGTAGCGCGCGACGGCTCGCACCTGGCCCATGTTGCCCGCGTAGTCCATGCGGGTCGGGCCGACCACACCCAGACCGCCGTACGCGCTGGCGTCCGGGCCGTAGCCGACCGTCACCACGGACGTGGACCGGAGTCCCTCCACGTTGTTCTCCTCGCCGATCTTGACGTGCACGGTGCTGGGGTCGTTGACCTCGCCCAGCAGCTTGAGCAGGACGACCTGCTCCTCGAGCGCCTCCAGGACGGGGCGCAGGGTGTGCGGGAAGTCCAGGGTGTGCCGGGTGAGGTTGGCGGTCCCGGCGATCGCGATCCGCTCCTCGGGCTGGTCGACCAGCGTCTCCAGAACGACCGACATGACGCTGGTGAGCACCGGGCGGATCGCGCGCGGCGCGGCGTCGGGCAGGTCGGCCAGCGCCGCGGGGGCGTCGACCAGCCGCGCCCCGTGCAAGCGGCTGCCGAAGACCTGCCGCAGCGTCGCGACGTCGTCGTCGGACAGCGTCGCGGGCAGCTCGACGACGCGCTGCTCGACCCGGCCGGTGTCGGTGATCAGCACCAGCAGCAGGCGGTTCGGGGCCAGGTGGACGATCTCGAGGTGGCGCACCGAGCTGCGCGACAGCGACGGGTACTGCACGACGGCGACCTGGCGGGTCAGCTGCGCGAGCAGGCGCACCGACCGGCGGACGATCTCGTCGAGGTCGACCGCGCCCTCGAGGAAGGACTGGATCGCGCGCCGCTCCGCGGGTGAGAGCGGCTTGACCGTCGACAGCTGGTCGACGAACAGCCGGTAGCCCTTGTCGGTGGGGATGCGGCCCGCGCTGGTGTGCGGGTGGGTGATGAAGCCCTCGTCCTCCAAGGCGGCCATGTCGTTGCGGACTGTGGCCGGTGACACCCCGAGGCTGTGCCGCTCGGCCAACGCGCGCGAGCCGACCGGCTCGTTGGTGACGACGAAGTCCTCGACGATCGCCCGCAGGACCTCGAGCTTGCGGTCGTCCAGCACTGGGCCTGCACCTCCCTGGCACTCACCTCGTCGGAGTGCCAAGTGTACGGCGAGGGGGTGATGCCGCACGGCGTCGCCGATTGTCCGGCTTGGACGGATTTCTAAAACTTTGCAGCATTTGCCAGCATCTGGTCGTACGCTTCGGTCGGAGGCGGACAATGGCTGACTACCTGCGAGCGGTCGGGGGCCGGCGCGAGTTCGAGCAGGCGCTGAACACCGACGTTCTTTGCGTGCACTTCCAGCCGGTCATCACGCTCGGCAACGGCTGTGTGCGAGGCGTTGAGGCC
>JBKJQQ010000194.1:0-16065 GCA_046593875.1 Mycobacteriales bacterium
TCGCCAGGTCGGAGGGGCCGGTGAAGCCGGTGTTGAAGATGAACGGACCGGTCCACTGCTTGCGGAGCTGCTCGTGGAAGCCGGTCTCCGGACCCTCGACCACGTGCAGGTAGAGCAGGCCCAGGGGCGCGAGTCCGTCGAGCAGCGCGGCGTACGTCTGCTCGACCTCGGTCTCGGCGATGTCGTTGAAGGTGCCGGCCGGCGAGACGCGGATGCCGACGCGGTCCGCGCCGATGGCCGCGGTCACCGCCGTCGCGACCTCGACGACGAAGCGGACGCGGTTCTCCGGCGAGCCGCCGTAGGCGTCGGTGCGGACGTTGGTGCTGTCGGACAGGAACTGGTGCAGCAGGTAGCCGTTCGCCGCGTGCAGCTCGACGCCGTCCAGACCGGCCGCCCGGGCACGCTGCGCCGCGTCGACGAACTCCGCCACCACCGACGGCAGCTCCTCGGTCGTCAGCGCGCGCGGCTCCTCGAACGGCGCCATGCCCTGGCCGGTGAAGACCTCGCCGCCGGCCGCCACTGCGGAGGGGGCGACGCTGCGCTGCCCGGTGATCAGGGTGTGGCCGATCCGGCCGGAGTGCATGAGCTGCGCGAAGATCACGCCGCCCTTCTCGTGGACGGCGTCGGCGACGAGCGTCCAGCCCGCGACCTGGGCATCGCTGTGGAGTCCGGGGGTGCCCGGGTAGCCCTGGCCGACCGCGGAGGGCTGGGTGCCCTCGGTGATGATGAGGCCGGCACCGGCGCGCTGGGCGTAGTACTCGGCGTTGAGCGCGGTCGGGACGGTGCCCTCACCGGCGCGGTTGCGGGTCATCGGCGCCATGACGAAGTGGTTCTTCAGGGCGAACGGCCCCAGCTGGTAGGGCGCGAACAGGTCGGTGCTCAAAGTGGAGATCCCCTCGGGAAGTGGTTGCGCTTGCAACCATTGCCAAGGCGGGGGGCGTCCAGATCCTTCCCGCTGACACACTCCCGTCCGTGCCCCCACCTCCCGACTCGGCGGACGAAGCGGTCCTGCGCGAGCTCCAGCAGCGCGTGCTGTGGCTGGCGACCAGCATCGTCCAAGCGGCGAACTCCCGACCGGACGACGGCTCGGGGCTCAAGGTCGGTGGCCACCAGGCCAGCAGTGCCTCCATGGTCGGCGTGATGACGGCGCTCTGGTTCGGCGGGCTCACCGCGGACGACCGGGTCAGCGTCAAGCCGCACGCCTCCCCCGTCTTCCACGCCCTGAGCTTCCTTCTCGGTCGGCTGGACGCCGCCTGGCTGCCTCGGCTCAGGGAGTACGGCGGCCTGCAGCCGTACCCGTCGCGCACCAAGGACCCTGACACGCCGGACTACTCGACCGGCAGCGTCGGCATCGGGGCCACGGCGCCGGTCTGGGGGGCGGTCGCCCGGCGCTACGTCGAGACGCACAGCGACCTCAAGCCGGCGGGCCGGCAGATCTCCCTGCTCGGCGACGCCGAGCTCGACGAGGGCGCCATCTGGGAGTGCGTCGCCGACCCGGCGGTGCAGCGCCTGGGCGAGGTCCTGTGGGTGGTCGACCTCAACCGGCAGTCGCTCGACCGGATCGTCCCGGACATCGCGATCAGCCGGTGGATGGGGATGTTCGCCGCCGCGGGCTGGCAGGTGCTGGAGGCGAAGTACGGGCGACTCCTGTCGTCGCTGTTCGACCGGCCTTCCGGGGGGCTGCTGAAGGAGCGCATCGACGGGATGGGCAACGAGGAGTACCAGTGGCTGCTGCGCTCCGCCCCGGACGTGCTGCGCGACCGGCTGGTCGGGGCTCAGGACGGGCTCCGGGCGCTGCTCGCCGACCTGACCGACGTCGAGGTCAGCGACGCGCTGCGCGACCTCGGCGGGCACGACCTCGTGCTGCTGGACCAGGTCTTCTCGCAGGTCTCCACCGAGCAGCCGACGGTCGTGTTCGCCTACACCGTCAAGGGTCGCGGGCTGCCGATCGAGGGCCACCCCGGCAACCACTCCGCGTTGCTGACCGCCGGGCAGTACGCCGAGTTCGCCGCGTCGCTGGGCATGTCCATGCAGGACCCGTGGGCCTGTTTCGACCCGTCGTCCGCGGCCGGGCAGCTGTGTGCTGCTGCTGCCTCCCGGCTGCAGCGCGAACCCGTCGAGCTGCTGGAACCACCCGCTGTCCCAGTGGATCTGGGCCGGACCTACCGCGGACTGCACTCCACCCAGGCCACTCTCGGCCGGGTCCTGACCGACCTCGCGCGGGACGCGCCGGACGTCGCCGCGCGGATCGTCACCGTCTCCCCCGACGTCGCGTCGTCCACCAACACCGGCGGTTGGATCAACAAGGTCGGCGTCTGGTCGGCACAGGACCGCCGCGACTGGTTCGCCGACGACAGCGACCGCCTCGTGCGCTGGCGCGAGACGAGCAGCGGCCAGCACGTGGAGCTCGGCATCGCCGAGACCAACCTGGTCGGCCTCCTCGGTGAGCTCGGCTCGACCTGGTCGACGCTCGGACAGCCGCTGTTCCCGATCGGGACGGTGTACGACCCGTTCGTCGCGCGTGCGCTGGAGCCGTGGGTCTTCGGGACGTACGGCGGCGGGCAGTCGATCCTGGTCGGCACGCCGTCCGGGGTGACGCTCGCCGCGGAAGGCGGTGCGCACCAGAGCATCACGACGCCGTCCATCGGCCTGGAGACGCCCGGCGTGACGGCGTACGAGCCGGCCTTCGCCGTCGAGGCCGAGTGGTGCCTGTTGGACGCGCTCTCGCAGCTCGGCCGGCCTGGCGGGTCGTCGGCCTACCTGCGGCTGACGACGCGAACGCTCGAGCAGTCGCTGTGCGACCTGCCCGCGGATCCGGCGCTGCGCTCACTGCGGAGGTCGGACGTACTGGCCGGGGGCTACCGGCTGCGGTCCGCCTCCGGCGCGCCCGACGTCGCTCTCGCCGTGGTGGGGGCGCTCGTGCCGGAGGCGCTGGCGGCCGCGGACCTGCTGGCCTCGCTGGGGGTCGCGGCGGACGTGAGCGTCGTGACGTCCTACGACCGGCTGTGGCGGGCGGTGCAGCAGCGGCGAGGGCTGCTGCGCGGGCCCGCTCATGGTGTCGACGAGTCGGTGATCGACCGTCTGCTGCGACCGGCGCCGCTGGTGACGCTGCTGGACGGGCACCCGCACACGCTCGCCTTCCTCGCGACGCTGCACCGGGTGCCGGTCACGTGCCTCGGCGTGCAGGAGTTCGGCCAGGCCGGTTCGCTCGGTGACGTGCAGCGGCACCACGGCATCGACGCGCAAGGGGTCGTGGAGGCGGCGCTGGACCTGCTCGACGTCTGAGGCCAGGGCGGCTCGGCGGCGTCCCCGCGCACCGTCGCCACTCTGAACGACGACGACGTCCGTGTCGTGAAGACGCTCGGTGAGTTCACCTGGCACAGCCACCTGGACACCGACGAGCTCGTCCTCGTGCTGCACGGCGAGCTGCCGATCCGCATCGAGGGGCCGACGACGTCGTCCTCGGACCCGGTCAGGTCCTCGTTGTCCCGAAGGGCGTGCGGCACCAGCCGTACTCCCCCGACGGCGCCGAGGTCCTGCTCGTCGAGCCGAGCGAGACCGTCAACACGGGTGAGGCGCCGAGCCGCCTCACGACCGAGCGGACCGTCGTCAGTCCTGACGCCAGCGCAAGAGGACCCGCGGGAAGCCCCCGAGACCGCCGCGGAAGCCCGGACGGACCTGGAGGCACCGGGTCGACCGCACCGCCACGGACGAGCCCTCGTACGCCCGGACGCCCGGCGCCTCGTCTCGAGCGCGCAGCGGCCGCTGGCTGCACGACGACGGTCCTCGCTACTCCCGCGAGATCGCGTCCGCGCAGGCGTCCAGGCCGTACTCCCGCAGGTACTCCAGGTCGACGTCACCGGAGTCGGGGACCTGGCTCAGCAGGGGCAGCAGCTTGGACTGGTCGGCGCCGGCGGCCTTGACCTTCTTGGCGAAGGCCTCGCCGTTCTGCACCACGACCGCGAAGGGCTCGAGCACCTTGGTCTTCAGGTCTGCCTCGTCCTCCTCCGGCAGGGTGAGCGCAGCGAGGTCTGCCTGGGCCTTCTTGGCGATGTCCACGATCGCGTCGGCGTACGGCCCGAACTCCGCCGGTGCGGCCGGCGCCTTCAGGGCCTCGGTCTCCTCGGTGGCGTTCTCGCACACGGCCTTGGCGTCGGCGACGAAGGCCGCCTTCGCGTCGTCGCCGCCTCCGCAGGCGGTGAGCAGCAGCGCGAAGGACACCAGCAGGGCTCGTCTCATGCCGCGGAGTGTGTCAGGGCCGGCGCCCCAGGACCCAGCACGCCACGGCTGCCGCCGCCCCGACGTTGAGCGAGTCGACCCCGGCCGCCATGGGGATGCGCACCCGCTCGTCGCTGGCCGCCATGACCTCCTCGGTCAGACCGGGACCCTCCGCGCCGAACAGCAGCGCCACCTTCTCGTCCGGCGCGACCCGGACGGAGGCCAGGTCGGTCGCCCCGGCGTCCGGGGTGAGCGCCAGCACGCGGAACCCCGCCGCACGCACCTCGTCGATCCCGGCCGGCCAGTCGTCGAGGTAGGCGTACGGCACCGAGAAGACTTGTCCCATGGACACTCTCACCGTCCGGCGGTAGAGCGGGTCGCAGGAGTTCGGGCTCAGCAGGACCGCGTCCATCCCCAACCCGGCCGCGCAGCGGAAGACCGCGCCGAGGTTCGTGTGGTTCGTGACCTGCTCCATCACCACGACCCGGGACGCCCCAGCCAGCACGTCCGCGGCCGAGCGCAGCGGCAGCCGTCCGAAGGACGCGAGCGCCCCCCGGTGCACGTGGAAGCCCGTCACGGCCTGCAGGACGTCGTACGACGCGACGTAGACGGGGCAGTCCAGCGCCTCGACGGCGGGCGTCAGGTCGGCCAGGCGCGCGGGGCTGACCAGCAGGGAGCGCGGCGGGTAGCCGGCGGCGGCGGTCCGGGCGATCACCTTCTCGCCTTCGGCGATGAAGAAGCCCGCCCCCGCCTCGTGCTTCATCCGCCGGGCGCCGTCGGTCAGCCCGACGTAGTCCGCAACCCTCGGGTCGTCGGGCGAAGCGACCTCGAGGCTCGTCCCACTCAACGGCGTGCGCGCTCGTACTGCGCCGGCCACGCCACGTCGACGCCCAGCGCCGACGCGGCGTGCAGCGGCCAGTACGGGTCGCGCAGCAGCTCACGGGCCAGCAGCACGACGTCGGCGTGCCCTTCGGCAAGCACCTGCTCGGCCTGGTGGGGGTCGGTGATGAGCCCGACGGCACCCGTCGGGACCCCGGCCCCACTGCGCACGGCCGCGGCGAAGGGCACCTGGTAGCCGGGAGCCAACGGGATCTCGGCGAGGACGTTGCCGCCGGAGGAGCAGTCCACCAGGTCGACCCCGCGGGCGGCAGCCTCCTTGGCGAGGGCGACCGAGTCCTCGACGGTCCAGCCGCCCTCGGTCCAGTCGCTGGCGGAGATGCGCAGCAGCAGCGGCTTGTCGTCCGGCCAGACCGCCCGGACGTCCTCGACGACCTCCAGCAGCAGGCGCATCCGCCCGGCGAGATCGCCCCCGTAGCCGTCGGTGCGGGTGTTCGACAGCGGCGAGAGGAAGGAGTGGAAGAGGTAGCCGTGCGCGGCGTGGAGCTCGACGACGTCGAAGCCCGCGGTCAGCGCCCGCCGGGTGGCCGCGACGAAGTCGGCGCGCACGGCCGCGATCCCCTCGGCGTCCAGCGACACCGGATCGGCGAGCCCGGGGAAGGCGGTCGCGGAAGGCCCCACCGGCGTCCAGCCGCCGTCCTCGGGCGGCACGATGCCGCGCCCGTCCCACGGCCGCCGGGCACTGGCCTTGCGGCCGGCGTGCGCCAGCTGGATCCCGGCCAGCGCCCCCTGCTCCTGCACGAAGGCCACGATCGGCGCCCACGCGGCGGCCTGCCCGTCGTTCCAGATCCCGGTGTCCTGGGGGCTGATCCGGCCCTCCGGGCTGACCGCGGTGGCCTCGCTGATCACCAGGCCGGCGCCGCCGACGGCGCGCGCGCCGAGGTGCACCAGGTGCCAGGCGGCGGGCATGCCGGTGCCGGGTCCGGACGACGCAGCGGAGTACTGGCACATCGGCGCGACCCAGATGCGGTTGCGGGCCGTGGCGCCGCGCAGGGTCAGGGGCTCGAACAGTCGGCTCATGCCGTGGCCAACCCCTCGCCGGGGGGCCTCGATTCCACGCCCTGCCGCCGGTAGCCTGTGAGCGCGACCGCCCACACCCCGGAGGACCCCATGGCAGACCTCGGCAACACCTCCATGGCCGGCACGGCCCACAAGCACCAGGTGACCTCGTGGGCCACGGTCCTGGTGCTCATCGTCTCCAGCATCGTCATCGGCATCGCTGCCATCCTCCAGTCGGTCCCGCTGGGTGTCGTGGGCGGGATCATCGGCCTGGTCGGCGTCGTCATGCTCATCGCGTTCAAGGTCATGGACGACGCCCACTGACCACCCCCGAGAGCCGAGCGGCCACCTCGGCGGCCGTCGGTGCCCTCACCGACTTCCTCGTCGAGATGGAGGCCGGATCACGCCGGCCGGTCGGCCACTACCTGCAGCAGCTCGTCGACGACGACGGTGTCGGAGCGCTCGCGCAGGGCTACTACGGCCTGCTCAACCTTGCGGCCCTGCTGCTCCCGATGGCCGCCGCGCACGAGGGGCTCGAGCCGCGGGCGCTGCTCACCCAGATCGCGCTGGTCGTCGCCCGCGAGGACTAGCGGACGGTCTGCTCCAGCAGCCAGTCGCGGCGCCCGCTCAGCACCTCGACGGGGGCCGCGGCCGACGGCGGGCCGGGGACGGCCTTGCGCAGCCGGGCGTGGACAGCGCCGTGCGGTGCGCCCGTACGTGCCGCGAGTTGTCCTACCAGGCTGTTGATCTCGCGCCGAAGGTCGCCCGCAGCGCGCCACGAACGGGCGTCCGGGTCGTCCAGGGCGACGGCGTCCACCTCCTCCTCCCGCGAGCTGGACGCGCGCTTGCGGTGCTCGGTGTCGCGCCGCGCCAGCAGCGCCGCGGTCTGCTCGGCCGACAGCAGCCCGGGCAATCCGAGGAACTCCTCGTCCTCTCCCGTCAGCTCCAGCGACGCGACCACGGCCCGGCCACCGTGCAGCACGTGCGCGAACTCCGCCTCGGCGCCCAGCGCCTGCCACTGCTCGACCGGCTGCTCATCACCGTCGGCCGGGACCAGCGGGTCGTACAGCTCCTCGTCCCCGGCCGAGGCCGGCGGGGGCAGCACGTGGTTGCGCTCGCTCTCCATCTCGGCGGCCAGCGCCAAGAGCGGGCGCACGGCCGGCAGGAAAACGGTCGCGGACTCCCCCGGCCGACGACTGCGCACGACGCGGCCGACGGCCTGGGCGAAGAACAACGGCGTCCGGTACGACGTCATCCACGCCAGGCACGCCGCCCGCGGGACGTCGACGCCCTCGGAGATCATCCGTACGCAGACCGCGAAGCGCTCGGTGCCCTCGCCGAACGCCGTGATCTTGCGCGAGGCCTTCGGGTCGTCGCTCAGGATCAGCGCGGGCGTCGTCCCGGTCACCCGCTTGACGATGGCGGCGTAGGCGCGGGCGTCGTCCTGGTCGCTGGCGAGCACGAGCCCTGCGGCGTCGGGCATCCCAGCCTCCCGCAGGTGGGTCAGGCGCTCGTCCATCGCGGCGATGACGTGCGGCACCCACTCGCCGCCCGGATCCAGGGCGGTCCGCCAGGCGGTGGCCTCGACGGCCTTGGTGGAGTCGCCGGTCAGCGAGGCCGAGATGACCTCTCCGGCGCTGTTGCGCCAGCGCGAGACCCCCGTGTAGGCCGCGAAGACCACCGGTCGCACGACGCCGTCGCGCAGCGCCTCCCGGTAGCCGTAGCCGTAGTCGGCGGTGCTCGCGAGGCCCCCCTCGCCGTCCGGTTCGTACCGGACGAAGGGGATCCGCTCGTCGGCTCGGGTGCGGAAGGGCGTACCGGTCAGGCAGACCCGTCGTCGCGCGCCCTCGAAGGCGAACGCGACGGCCTCGCCCCACGAGAGCCCGTCGCCGGCGTGGTGGACCTCGTCCAGGACGACCAGCGTGCGCTTGGCGCGGGTGCGCGCCTCGTGGATCGCCGGCCGGGCGGCGACCTGGGCGTAGGTCGTGACGTAGCCCTGCAGGTCGGGGCGGACCGGTCCGACGCTGTTGGGCAGGGTGGGGTCCAGCCCGATCCCGAGCGACAGCGCCGCCTCGGCCCACTGGGTGCGCAGGTGGTCGGTCGGGCACACGACGACCAGGCGGTCGACGACCCGCGCGGCCAGCAGCTCGGCCGCCAGCGCCAGCGCGAACGCGGTCTTGCCGGCGCCCGGCGTCGCGGTGACCAGGAAGTCCTGCGCGGCCCGCTCGCGGTAGGCCTGCAGGGCCTCGCGCTGCCAGGCGCGCATCGGCCGCCCCGAGGGCGCGGGCGTCAAGGAGGGGGCGGTCACGAGGGTGGCGAGTCTAGGGAGCGTCAGGGGGCGGTGACGAAGTCGATCAGCATCTCGACCGAGCGCAGGATCGGGACCTCGAGGTCGGCGTAGGAGTCGACCCCTGCGAGCACCCGCTGCCAGCCCTGCCAGCTCTGGCCCCAGCCGAGCGCGGCGCAGACGCCCTCCTTCCAGGGCTGTCCCTTCGGGACGACCGGCCACGCCGCGATGCCGACCGCGGCGGGCTTCACGGCCTGCCAGACGTCGACGTACGGGTGGCCGGTGACCAGCACGTGCGGGTGACTGACCCCCGCGACGATGCGGCTCTCCTTGCTCCCCGGGACGAGGTGGTCGACCAGGACGCCGAGGCGGCGGCCGGGGCCGGGGCCGAAGGAACGGACCAGCGCGGCGAGGTCGTCCACGCCGTCCAGCGGCTCGACGACGACGCCCTCGACGCGCAGGTCGTGGCCCCAGACCCGCTCGACCAGCTCGGCGTCGTGGGTGCCCTCGACCCAGACCCGGCTGGCCTTGGCGACCTGGGCCTTGAGCCCCTGGACGGCGACCGAGCCCGAGGCCGTACGACGGGCGGTCGACGGCGTGCGCGCGATCGGCCGGGTGAGCGTGACCGCGGCACCGTCCAGCAGGAAGCCGGCCACCTCCAGCGGGAAGACGCGGACCTTGCCGTGCCGGTCCTCCAGGCCGACCCGCTCCTTGTCGCACTCCACGACCGCACCGCAGAAGCCGGTGCCGGCCTCCTCGACCACCAGGCCGGGCTCGGCGGAGACCACCTCGACGACCCGGCGCGGTGGCCGGGCGGTCACGAGCGAAGGGTCGTACTGGCGACTGCGCATCCTCGGGACGCTAGGGCGCGGAGGTGCTCCCGACCGGCAGCGACACGGCGCGTCGGCGCCACAGCAGCGCGCCCGTGGCACCGACGACCAGCAGCGCGAGCAGGCCGCCGCCGGCCAGGCCCGTGGCAGGCAGCTGGCCGGGTGCGGGAGCCGGGGCGGCCGGCGGGGCGGCCGCCGGCGGACGGGCGGCGACGGGGGCCACGGCGGCGCGGGCGCACACCGGGGCGGGCCGGGTCGGGAAGGCCTCGGTCAGCACTCGCCCGTCGAAGCCGGCGGCGGGCGCCTGCATCCCGAGCAGCCAGGCCGCGGTCGGCGCGAAGTCGGTGTTCTCCGGCTGGCCCGGAAGGCGCACCGCCCCGGACAGCGCCTCTGCCGGGCCGAGCCGCTGCGCCTTCGCCGCCAGACCGCCGCTGATGATCACGGGGATGCGGAGGGTGGACGTCATGCCGTGGTTGCCCGGGATCGGGTTGGACAGGTTGCCCGGCTCGCTGATGCGCCGGCCGTCCTTGGCGGTCAGCAGGACGTCGCCGCTGCGCGGACCGGTCTGGTGCCAGTCGGGGTGGACCTTGCCGACCCAGTGGGCCTCCCCGCCGTCGGCCGGGTTGGGCTGGCGGTAGAGCGCCTCGTCGATCCCGTCGGTGCCGACCGCGATGTCGCGGATCCGCTTCAGCAGCGCGGGCGCCTGCGGGTCCGCGCGGTTGACCAGGCTGTAGAGCGCGGCGCCGCCGTTCTGCGCGATCTGGACCTTGCCGGCGAGCATCGGGTCGCGGGCGATGTCGTCGCCGATCGTGACGCTGTCCAGGGGCGCGGAGAAGTCCATCGAGTGGTCTGCGGTGATCATGAAGGCGGTGCTGTCCCAGCGGCCGCTGCTCTTCAGCTCCTCGACGATCAGGCGCAGCAGCGCATCGGTGCGGACCAGCTGCGTCTCGCGGGCCAGCGGGGCCGCGCCCGTCGGCAGACCGGCCGTCGCGCCGGCGACCGGGTCGATGTGGCCGGTCCGGTCGATCGAGCCGAGGTTGACGAACAGGAACTCGGGGTCGAGCGCTCGGCTGACGCGCAGCACCTCGGGGACGGTGCGCTCGTCGAGCGTCAGCCCCAGGCCGGGGATGAACGTCGGGTCGTCGAGGTTGGCGAAGTTGCTGTCGGCGTCGCGCTTCCCGTCGCCGTTGCGGTCGTGCTCGAGGACGGTGAACAGGTAGTCCTTGCTGGTGACCGCGGCCGTCGTGAGGTCCGGGCACTGATCGGCGGCCAGCGTGAAGAGGCTGTCGGCCTGCAGCAGCCCGGGCTCGCCGGACTCGAGGTTCTCGTTCTTGCCCGGCACCGGGAAGTTGTTGGCCACGATCCCGGTCTTGTCGGGGTAGGCGCCGGTCACCATCGTGATGTGGTTCGGGATCGTCTCGGCCACCATGACCGCTCGGCCCTCGGTGTAGGAGGTCCCCTGGGTCGCGAGCGACTGCAGGAACGGCATCCGCGCGACCTCGTCCGGCCGCAGTCCGTCCAGCGACACGAGGTAGACCCGCGTCGACGGGGCCTCCTGCGCGGAGGCGGGCAGCCCGGCGACGAGCGGGGCGGCGAGAAGGGGCAGGGCCAGGGCAGGCAGCAGACGGCGCACACCCCCATGCTGCCCCCTCCGGGTGAACAACGGGTGGACGACCGCGTCCCGCCTAGGCTCGACCCCCGTGTCCCTCGCCGCGGCCGCCCCTCCGCGCAGCGCCCTGCTCGCTGCCTGGGGCAACGCCTGGCTCGCCGGTGACGCCAGCCTGCCGGAGCTGCTGAGCAGGGTGACGGCGTACGACGACGGGCACCTGGTCACGGGCCTGGCCGCCGACGACCTCGACCTGGAGCGGGCGGCCGCGCGGCTGCGGGCGGCCGGCGTGACCCGCCTGCGGGTCGTCCTGCCGGCCCCCGGCGACGCGGTGGGCCTGCCCGGTCCCGGTCCGTTCACCGCCGCGGCGCTGACGGCCAGCGAGGGCGTGCTGGCCCTGCGCCCGGACGGCGGCGGCACCGGCCTGGTCCCGGCGCTCACCTCGCACGGCTCGCCCTTCGACGGCACGGTCACCACGGTGACGTGGCGGGCGTACGACGTGGAGGTCGCCGGTCCCGATCCCGGTCCGTACCTGCACGACGCCGAGCACGACCTGCGCCTCGGCGTCGTGGAGTGCGCGACGGCGCTGCGGGACCTCGACGTCGCCCGCTGGCGGCCGGACGTCACCGGCGCCTTGCAGGACCTGCGCAAGCAGGCGCGGGCCGGCATCGACGAGGACGAGCTGCCGAACGGCTACCCCCAGCGCGCCCGGCAGCTGCTCGTGCAGGCGCGGCAGCTGGCCGGCGTGCTGCAGCTGGCCGCCCAGGACCTCGGCGGGGCGGTCGACACCCGGGAGGCCGCCGGCCGCGAGCAGGCGCTGCGCGCGCTGTCGCGGGTCGTGCGGCGAGCCCACGTCGCCGCCTACAACGCCTACGGGCAGGCCGGATGAGCCTGCTGCTGACCGTGACCGGCAAGGACCGGCCCGGTGTCACGGCCGCGCTGTTCGACGTGCTGGCCGCGCACGGCTCGGTGCTGTCGGACGTCGAGCAGGTCGTCGTGCACGACCGGCTGCTGCTCGGCGTGGTCGTGTCCGGAGAGGGTGACGGCGGGCCGGTGCGTGCTGCGCTCGAGGCACGCGCGGCCGAGCTCGACGTCGAGGTGGAGTTCACGCCGCTGTCCGCCGACGTCCCTGCCGCCGGCGGCGAGCGGCACCACGTCATCGTGCTGGGAGCTCCCCTGGAGCCGGCCGCCTTCGCCGGGATCGCCCGTCGGCTCGCCTCCTGCGGGGCCAACATCGAGCGGGTCCTGCGGCTGTCGAGCTACCCCCTCTCGGCGTACGACCTGCTCGTCTCGGGCGGCGAGACCGGCCGGCTGCGGGCCGAGCTCGCGGCCGAGGCCGTCGTGCAGCAGGTCGACATCGCCGTCGAGCAGGCCACCCTGTGGCGGCGGGCCCGGCGCCTGGTCGTCATGGACGTCGACTCGACGCTGGTGCAGGGCGAGGTCATCGAGATGCTCGCCGCGCAGGCGGGGTGCGAGGCCGAGGTCGCCCGCGTGACCGAGCAGGCGATGGCCGGCGAGCTGGACTTCGAGGCCTCGTTGCGCGCCCGCGTCGCCCTGCTGGAGGGCCTGCCGGTATCGGCCGTCGACATCGTCCGGGCCCAGGTGCGGCTCACGCCCGGAGGCCGGACGCTGGTGCGGACCCTCAAGCGGCTGGGCTACGCCGTCGGCATCGTCAGCGGCGGGTTCACCGCCGTGACCGACGATCTGAAGGCCGATCTCGGGCTGGACCACGCCCTGTCCAACACCCTCGAGGTGGTCGACGGCCGGCTCACCGGTCAGGTGCTCGGGCGGGTCGTGGACCGGGCGCGCAAGGCCGAGGCGCTGCGCGAGTTCGCCGCGCTCGAAGGGCTCTCCATGGCACAGACGGTCGCGATCGGCGACGGCGCCAACGACCTCGACATGCTCGAGGCGGCCGGCCTGGGCATCGCCTTCAACGCCAAGCCGGTCGTGCGGGAGGCCGCCGATGCGGCCCTGTCGGTGCCGTTCCTCGACGCGGTGCTGTTCCTGCTCGGGGTCCCGCGCGAGGAGGTCGAAGCGGCCGACGCCGCCGACGCCTGAGCCCTCACGACCTCAGCCACACCGTCGCCTCCGCCGGCACCGTGACCACCCCGTCGACGCTGGCTGCGCCCGGCGCCGAGGACACCAGCAGCTCGCCGGGCAGGGCGAGCCCCACCGGCTGCTCGCCGGCGTTGAGGACTGCCGTGAGCGGCCCGCGACGCACGCCCAGCAGGTCAGGGCCCAGGTCGAGCAGCTCGACGTCGTCGTCCGGATCCTGCTGCAGGACAGCGCGTCTGGTGGCCAGCAGCCGCCGGTAGGTCGCGAGCACGGACTCAGGGTCGTCACGCTGGACGTCCGCGGCGAGCGCCGAGCTGTCGGCGCCGAACGGCAGCCACGGGTCGCCGGTGGTGAAGCCGAAGCCGGGCGACGAGGCCTCCCACGGCATCGGTGTCCGGCAGCCGTCACGGCCCTCGATGGCCCCGTCGGTGCGCAGGAAGATCGGGTCCTCGCGTCGGTCGGCGGGGATGTCTGCCTCGTCCAGTCCGAGCTCCTCGCCCTGGTAGAGGTACGGCGACCCGGGCAGGGCGAGCAGCAGCGCGGTCACGGCGAGGCCACGCCGACGGCCCACGACGCCGCCGCCGAAGCGGGTGACGTGCCGGGTGCGGTCGTGGTTGGACAGCACCCACGTCCCCGGTGAGAAGTGCTGCAGCGCCAGGTCGATCGTGCGCCGCAGCGGCTCGGCCCCCCACGGCGTCTCCAGCACGGTGAAGTTGAACGCCTGGTGAAGGCGGGTGTCCGAGACGTAGCGGGCCACCCGCGGGACGTCGCTGAGGAAGACCTCCCCGACCGCCATCCGGTCGCCCTCGTAGGAGTCCAGCAAGGGTCGCCACTCCTCGTACACCGCCAGGACCTCGTCGCGGTCCCAGACGACCGTGTTGAGGATCGGGTGCTCGTGGCCGGCCGGTGCGTCCGGGAGGGCGGGGTCCTTGCAGAGCGCCTGGGCCACGTCGATCCGGAAGCCGTCGACGCCCCGGTCGAGCCAGAACCGCAGCACCCGCAGGAACTCCTCGTGCACCTCGCGATTGCTCCAGTCGAGGTCGGGCTGGGTGCTGTCGAACAGGTGCAGGTACCACTGCCCGGACGGGGACTCGCGCGTCCACGCCGGCCCGCCGAAGACGCTCCCCCAGTTGTTCGGCGGCGCGTCGCCCACCCCGTCGCGGAACAGGTAGCGCTCCCTCGCCGGCGACGCGGGATCGGCCAGCGCCTCGCGGAACCACGCGTGCTGGTCCGAGGTGTGGTTCGGCACCACGTCGACGATGAGGCGCAGGCCCTGGGCGTGGGCGTCGGCGAGCAGCCGGTCGAAGCCCGCCAGGTCGCCGAACAGCGGGTCCACGTCGTCGTAGACCGCGACGTCGTACCCGTGGTCGTGCATCGGCGACGGGTAGAAGGGCGTCAGCCACAGCGCGTCGACGCCGAGGTCGACCAGGTGCGGCAGCCGGCTGCGGATGCCCTCGAGGTCGCCCACCCCGTCGCCATCACTGTCGGCGAAGCTGCGGACGTACACCTCGTAGACGACGGCCTCGCGCCACCAGGGACCCATCGCGCGGACGCTACCGGCGGGGCGGTGGCGCGGGGCAGCACCCGACGGGGCACCGGTCGTGCGTCGCGAGCGCACCGTGCGAGGACAGCTCCGGACCGCTCAGCCGCTCGACAACGAGGTCGCGCAGCATCGCGACGAACTCCGCGTCCGTGCCGACGGTCGCCGACCGCTTGAGGGTGAAGCCGTCCAGGTGCGAGACCTGCTGCTGCGCCTGGTGATCCAGGTCGTAGAGCACCTCGACGTGATCGCTGGTGAAGCCGATCGGCACCATGACCGCCTCGCGCACGCCGCCGGCGTGCAGGGCAAGCAGGTGGTCGCCCACGTCGGGCTCGAGCCACGGGACCTGCGGCGGACCGCTACGCGACTGGAACACCAGGTCCCACTCCCACGTGCCCCCGAGCCGGGCGACGACGCCGGCCGCCGCCTCGCGCAGCGCGGCGACGTAGGCACCGCCGTCGGGCCCGCTGGACTCCGCCATGACGGTCGGGATGCTGTGCGCGGTGAAGACGAGCCGCGCGCCGGGGGCCGGCCTGGTCGCGGCGACGCCGCGGGCCATCGGCGCGAGGAAGCCCTCCTCCGGCCAGTAGTGCCGCAGCTTGCTGACCAGCGGCGCCCCCGGCACCTCAGCGCGCGCCCGCCACCAGTCCTCGCGGTACTGCCGGCAGCCGCTGTAGGACGGGAAGGCGCTGGTCACGACGGCCAGGGCGTGGCGCACCCCGTCGTCGCGCATCTGGGCCAACGCATCAGCGAGGTAGGGCTGCCAGTTCCGGTTTCCCCAGTAGACCGGCAGCTGCGGCCCCCGGGTGGCGAGCTCGCCCTCGAGCGCCGCCTTCAGTGCTCGCGCCTGCTCGTTGATCGGCGAGACGCCCCCGAAGACCTCGAGGTAGTGGCTGCCCACCTGCTCGAGGCGCGCCTGCGGGATGTCCCGGCCGCGGGTCACGTTCTGCAGGAACGGCAGGACGTCGTCCGGCCCCTCGGGCCCACCGAAGGAGACCAGCAGCAGCGCGTCGACCGGGGGCGCCTCGAGTGGTCGGTCGTCGATGCCTTCGTACGCGCCTGCTCCGGTCACCGCCCGATCTTGCCCTGAACGAGCCGGGGCCGCCCGCCCAGCGCGGGTCGGACCGAGGCAGTCACCTTCGGAGTAGCCGCTCGTTGTGACGGGAAGTACCGGAGAGCGGCCGCGCCCGGGCCGCACGACTGCTGGAGGCACCGTGTCCCTGCCAGATCGCTCCCGTCGTGCCGCTGCAGTCGGGATGAGCGCCCTCGCGCTCGCCCTGTGCGGCGGGACTGCCTGGGCATCTGCGCCGGTCCACACCCAGATCCTCCCCCCCGCGCCCATCCCGGTGATCGACCCGGCCACGGGTTGGCCGATCGACCCGGTCACCGGACGGCCGATCGACCCAGCGACGGGCCTGCCGGTTCCCTTGCCCGCCCCGGCGCCCGCACCGGCGCCGGTCCCTGCCCTCCCGGTCCCCGCCCTCCCCGTGCCCGTCAAGCCGGCCGCCCCCGCAGCCGGACCGGTCACCCAGCCCTGGGGCTGGCCGGCGGCGGGCTGGGGCTGGGTGACCGGTCCGGCTGCGGGGGCGGCCGGCTTGACGGGCACGGGGAGGGCGGGGACCGGGAGGGCAGG
>JBKJQQ010000019.1:0-11175 GCA_046593875.1 Mycobacteriales bacterium
CTCGTCCTCCAGAAGGAGGACAAGGAGGGCCGGCTGATCCTGTCCAAGAAGCGCGCGCAGTACGAGCGCGCCTGGGGCGAGGTCGAGGCCAAGAAGGACGCCGACGAGGTCATCAAGGGCACCGTCATCGAGGTCGTCAAGGGCGGCCTCATCCTCGACATCGGCCTGCGGGGCTTCCTGCCCGCGTCGCTCGTCGAGATGCGTCGCGTCCGCGACCTCCAGCCATACGTCGGCAAGGAGCTCGAGGCGAAGATCATCGAGCTCGACAAGAACCGCAACAACGTCGTCCTCTCCCGCCGTCAGTGGCTCGAGGAGACCCAGTCCGAGGTGCGCTCGACGTTCCTCGCGACCCTGCAGAAGAGCCAGGTCCGGTCGGGTGTCGTCTCCTCGATCGTCAACTTCGGTGCCTTCGTCGACCTCGGTGGCGTGGACGGTCTCGTCCACGTGTCCGAGCTGTCCTGGAAGCACATCGACCACCCGTCCGAGGTCGTCGAGGTGGGCCAGGAGGTCACCGTCGAGGTCCTCGACGTCGACCTGGACCGCGAGCGCGTCTCCCTGTCGCTGAAGGCGACGCAGGAGGACCCGTGGCAGCAGTTCGCCCGCACGCACCAGATCAACCAGGTCGTGCCCGGCAAGGTCACCAAGCTCGTCCCGTTCGGTGCGTTCGTGCGCGTCGACGAGGGCATCGAGGGCCTGGTCCACATCTCCGAGCTGGCCGAGCGCCACGTGGAGATCCCGGAGCAGGTCGTCAACGTCGGTGACGAGCTGCTCGTCAAGGTCATCGACATCGACCTCGAGCGCCGCCGCATCAGCCTGTCGCTGAAGCAGGCCAACGAGGGCGGCGTCGCCGGCGACTCCTCCTTCGACCCGGCCCAGTACGGCATGGCCGCCGCCTACGACGACAAGGGCGAGTACGTCTACCCCGAGGGCTTCGACCCCTCGACGGGCGAGTGGCTGCCCGGTCACGAGGAGGCCCGCGACCTCTGGGA
Source organism: Mycobacteriales bacterium (assembly GCA_046593875.1). GTDB lineage: Bacteria > Actinomycetota > Actinomycetes > Mycobacteriales > SCTD01 > SCTD01. Next base: position 990 of record JBKJQQ010000019.1, read on the forward strand.
GAAGCAGTACGCCGACGCCCAGAAGCGCTTCGAGGCCCACCAGGAGCAGATCAAGCGGATGGCCGCGGCCGACGCCGAGGCTGCTCTGCCGACGACCTACACCTCGGACGCGGACGGCTCCCCGTCCTCGGACGAGGAGGGTGCTGCGGAGGAGGGCGCTCCGCGTCCGGCTCCGGCGGCGTCCGGCGGCACGCTGGCCTCCGACGAGGCGCTCCAGGCGCTGCGCGAGAAGCTCTCCGGCGGCGGCAGCTAGCCACGCCCCAGCACGTCCCGAGGCCCGGCACCCCTGAGGGGGTGCCGGGCCTCGCCCCGTCCGGGGGGCTGCGCGGCCCACCCGCGGGAGCCAGGACTTCCTTGCGGGCAGGACGGGCGAGGCTCCGAGCGCATTGGTGGCCCCCTCCCGGCTTTCGGGGTCCCGGTGGACGTCGTCCCTCCCGCGAGGACGCATCCACAGATGCACCGAGAGCTGCCCGCGTCGTCACAGCGAGGCGACAGGGTCGGCGGGTGGACGTATCAGCGACGCTCGCAACCTGCTCGAGGATCCAGCAGGGGCTGGCCACGACGGCGCAGCTCCGCAGCGCGGGCGTGGGCCGAAGCGTGCTGTCTCGCGCGCTCGGGCGCGGCGTCGTGGTCAGGGTGCGCCCCGCGGTCTACGCGTTGACGCCGCTGGAGCAGTGGCCGACCTTCGTGGTGACCCACGAGGGGGTCGCCACCCCCTTCGTGCAGCACGTCCGCGCCGTGCTGCTCAGCCTGGGTGAGGGCGCCGCGGCCTGCGGCACCGCCGCGGCATGCCTGCGCGGGTGGGGGCTCCTCCACGAGCCCTGCCGCACCGTCAGGGTGGCGGTGCACCGTGGCCGCAGCCGCGTGCGGCTGGCCGGGGTCCGCGCGAGCCAGCGGCACCGTGTCGCCACCGAGGAGCTCGAGGTCCGGGCGGGAGAGGCGCCGCTCCGGGTGACGACGGCTGTGCAGACCGCGGTGGACTGCTGCCACGAGCTCCCTCTGCTGGAGGCCGTCGTCGCCTGCGACAGCGCTCTGCGCTCCCGCGAGGTGACCGTGGCGCAGCTCCGAGCAGCAGGCCTGGCGCAGCGCAGCAGGCGTGCCGCCGCGCGGGTGCGCCGCGTCGTCGAGCTCTGTGACCCCGAGAGCGGGTCGGTCCTGGAGAGCGTGCTGCGCGTGCAGATGGTGCAAGCAGGCCTCACGGACTTCGCGACCCAGGAGGTCGTGCGCGACAGGCACGGCCGACGGATCCTCCGCGTCGACTTCTGCTTCGCGCTCCGCCGGTTGGTCATCGAGACCGACGGGGTCCGGTGGCACGACGCGCCGTCGCGGGACCAGGGTCTCGACAACCGGCTGGTGGCCGCGGGATGGCGGGTGCTGCGCTTCACCTGGGCGCAGGTCGTGCATGACCCCCAGGCCGTGCTCGGCCTCGTGCGGGCAGCCCTCGACTGCGGGAGCCTCGACTTCTGCGCCGACGCGTCGACGTCCGGTCTGGCGGCGTGATGCCGTGACCGGGCGGCGACGCGACGGCGCGAGGAAGCGCTTCCTCCCGCGGGCTAGGGTCCGGGCGTGCTGATGGTGGGGCTGACCGGGGGGATCGGGTCCGGCAAGTCGGCCGTCAGCAAGCTGCTCGCCGAGCGCGGCGCCGTCGTCCTGGACGCCGACCTGGTGGCGCGCGAGGTGGTCGAGCCCGGCACCCCGGGCCTCTCCCTGATCGTGGCGGCCTTCGGCGCGGGCGTCCTGCAGGCAGACGGGGCGCTGGACCGGGCCGCCCTCGGCACGCTGGTCTTCGCCGACCCGACCGCCCTGAAGGCCCTCAACGCGATCGTGCACCCGCTGGTGGGGGAGCGGACGGGCGAGCTGGTCGACCGGGCCCGCCGCTCGGGCGCGGCCGTCGTCGTGCACGACGTCCCGCTCCTGGTCGAGAACGGGCTGGCCGAGCTCTACGACGTCGTCGTCGTCGTCGCGGCCACGCCGCAGACCCAGCTGGACCGGCTGGTGCGCCTGCGCGGGATGACCGAGCAGGAGGCGCATCAGCGGATCGCGGCGCAGGCGCCCCTGGCGGACAAGCTCGCCGTGGCGACGCACGTGATCGACAACGACGGACCGCTCCAGGACCTGGCCCCGCAGGTCGACCGTCTGTGGAGTGAGCTCACGGCGGTCAGCACAACGTAGCGATCCGGTTACACGCGGTTTGCCCTCGCCGTCCCCGGGAAGCACTTACGGTCGGTCCGTGCCTCCTCGTCCGGACTCCGCCCGTGCCCGCCACGCCGCCCGCACCGCCACCGGTCGCGGGCTGGCCGCGGCGCGCACCGCGGCGGACCGGCTGGATGTCAGCGCCGCCCGCTTCACCCGCGAGATGGCGGTGATCCTGGCAGCGGTCCTGCTGGTGGGCGTCGGCGCCGCCGGTGCCACCCCGCCGTCCCAGGAGGCGGCTGCGCCCGCCCCGGCACCCACCAGCGCTCCCTCGCCCCGCGTCACCCTGGCCCCGAGCATCACCACCGGCCTGGCCGCGCGCACCCCGGACCTCAGCGTGCCGGTCCGCAAGGCCCCGGCGCCCACCGTCAGGAGGACGGCACCCGCGAAGCCGCCCGCCCCGGTGGACCGGTGGCTCCCGACCGGCACCGGCATGTGGCTGCACGACTGGCGCCGCTCCGAGCAGGGCCACGCCGACGCCGTCGTCGCGCGCGCCCAGCAGGCCGGGCTGACCCACCTCTACGTGCAGACGGGCAGCAGCAAGAAGGGCTGGATCGGCCAGGAGGTGCTCAGCCAGCTGATGCCGGCCGTCACGGGCACCGACCTGAAGGTGATCGCCTGGGACTTCCCGAAGCTGGACGACCCGGAGGCCGACGCCCGCCGGATGGCCCGCGCCGCCTGGTGGAACCGCCCCGGTGCGGAGATGGTCTCGGCCGTCGCCCCCGACGTGGAGACCGGCGCCGAGGGCACCGACCTGCGCGGCGACAACGTCCGCCGCTACTACGCCGAGCTGCGCCGGGTCCTGCCCGCCCGCATCGCGATCCTGGCGACCGTCCCCTGGCCGAGCGAGAAGCGCACGAGGAAGTACCCCTACGCCGCGACGGCGCCGTTCGCGGACGCCTTCGTGCCGATGGCCTACTGGTACAACCGATCGCCCTCCACCGTCACGGCGACCTCGATGCAGTACCTGAAGCGCTTCGGCAAGCCGGTCATGCCCGTCGGGCAGGGGTACGACGGCCGTCTCGACGCGCCGTACCTGGCGCCGGACCCGGCCCCGGACAAGAGCGTGGCGCGCTTCATCTACGTCGCGCGCGAGCACGGGGCCCAGTCGCTGAGCCTGTGGTCGTGGCAGACCACCGGTCCGCTGCAGTGGCGCGAGCTGGTCGAGGCGGCGGGCACGGTGGGGCCGCAGGCCCCGCCGACCGCGGTGCCGACGCCGGTCGCCGCGGTCCCGACGGCGGAGCAGGCCCGTCGGGACAGGGCCAAGCAGAAGGCACCCGGCCGCAAGCAAGACCGCACGCCGCGGGGCTGACGCGCGCGCAGGAGACTGTCGGACCCCGGACGTACCGTGGGTCGGGTGACTCTCGTGGACCCCAAGCCGCACGGTGCGAAGCCCTCCGTGCCGCGCCTCGCGACCGACCTCAAGCGCTCCACCCGGCGCTTCGAGGTCGTCAGCGACTACCAGCCCGCGGGTGACCAGCCGGCGGCGATCGACGAGCTCCAGCGGCGCATCGACGAGGGCCGTCCGGACGCCGTCCTGCTCGGCGCCACCGGCACCGGCAAGAGCGCGACGACGGCCTGGCTGGTCGAGCGGCTGCAGCGCCCGACGCTGGTCATGGCACCGAACAAGACGCTCGCCGCCCAGCTGGCCAACGAGTTCCGCGAGCTGCTCCCGCACAACGCGGTCGAGTACTTCGTCAGCTACTACGACTACTACCAGCCCGAGGCCTACGTCCCGCAGACCGACACCTACATCGAGAAGGACTCCTCGATCAACGAGGAGGTCGAGCGGCTGCGCCACTCCGCGACCATGAGCCTGCTGACCCGCCGCGACGTGATCGTCGTGGCGAGCGTCAGCTGCATCTACGGCCTCGGCACGCCCCAGGAGTACGTCGACCGGATGGTCCGGCTCCGCGTCGGTGACTCGATCGAGCGCGACCAGCTGCTGCGCAAGTTCGTCGGCAACCAGTACACCCGCAACGACCTGTCCTTCACCCGCGGCACCTTCCGCGTGCGTGGCGACACCGTCGAGGTCTTCCCGGTCTACGAGGAGCTCGCCGTCCGGATCGAGATGTTCGGCGACGAGATCGAGCGCGTGATGACGCTGCACCCGCTGACCGGCGAGATCGTCGAGGAGCACGAGGAGGTGTTCGTCTTCCCGGCCACGCACTACGTGGCGGGTCCGGAGCGGATGGAGCGCGCGACCAAGGGCATCGAGCTCGAGCTGGCCGACCGGCTGCACGTCATGGAGCAGCAGGGCAAGCTCCTCGAGGCCCAGCGGCTGCGCATGCGCACGACGTACGACCTCGAGATGATGCGGCAGGTCGGCTTCTGCAACGGCATCGAGAACTACTCGATGCACATCGACGGCCGCCCCCCCGGCACCGCGCCGCACACGCTGCTGGACTACTTCCCCGAGGACTTCCTGCTGGTCCTGGACGAGTCGCACGTGACGGTCCCGCAGATCGGCGCGATGTACGAGGGCGACCGCTCCCGCAAGAGCACCCTGGTCGACCACGGCTTCCGGCTGCCGAGCGCGATGGACAACCGCCCGCTCAAGTGGGAGGAGTTCCTCGAGCGCACCGGCCAGACCGTGTACCTCTCGGCGACACCTGGGCCGTACGAGCTCTCCCGCGTGCAGAGCGACGTCGTCGAGCAGGTCATCCGCCCGACCGGCCTGGTCGACCCGGAGATCGTCGTCAAGCCGACCAAGGGGCAGATCGACGACCTGGTGCACGAGATCCGCATCCGGGCCGAGAAGGACGAGCGGGTGCTGGTCACGACGCTGACCAAGAAGATGTCCGAAGACCTCACCGACTACCTGCTCGAGCTGGGCATCCGGGTGCGCTACCTGCACTCCGAGGTCGACACGATCCGCCGCATCGAGCTGCTCAAGGAGCTGCGGCAGGGGCACTACGACGTGCTGGTCGGCATCAACCTGCTGCGCGAGGGGCTCGACCTGCCCGAGGTGTCGCTCGTGGCGATCCTCGACGCCGACAAGGAGGGCTTCCTGCGCAGCGGCACGAGCCTCATCCAGACGATCGGCCGCGCGGCGCGCAACGTGTCCGGTCAGGTGCACATGTACGCCGACCGGATCACGCCGTCGATGGCCAAGGCGATCGACGAGACGAGCCGCCGGCGGGCCAAGCAGGTCGCCTACAACCTCGAGCGCGGGCTCGACCCCCAGCCGCTGCGCAAGAAGATCGCCGACATCCTCGACAGCATCGTGCGCGACGATCCCGAGCTGGTCACCGGAGCGCGCAACTCCTCGCGCGGTAAGGCGCCCGTCCCGGGCATGAGCTCGCCGGGCGGCGGTCACTCCTCCGCTGCCGGGAGGCACGCCAAAGAGCTGGCGGGCATGCCGCGGGCCGAGCTCGCGCAGCTGATCCAGCAGCTCGCCGACCAGATGCACGAGGCGGCCCGCGAGCTGCAGTTCGAGCTGGCGGCCCGGCTCCGGGACGAGGTCAACGAGCTGAAGAAGGAGCTCCGCGGGATGGACGCTGCGGGGGTCCGCTGAGCCTCCGCGTCAGCGCCCCGACGAGTCCGCCGGCGGGATGTTCTGGTTGTGCCGGAACAGGTTCTCCGGGTCCCAGGTCGACTTGAGCGCGCGCAACCTGGCGTACTTCTCCGGACCGAAGCCGGCCTCGATCCGCGCCTGACCCTCGTCGCCGAGGAAGTTGAGGTAGACCGTGCCGGTCGTCCACGGCTTCATCGCCGTGCAGAGCACCTTGATGGAGGCGATGTTGCGCTCGCTGTCCGAGGGGTCCGGCCACATCCCCAGGTAGTGGATGTTGAAGGGGGCACTGCGGCTCCCGAAGGCCGTCGCGTCGGCCGGCACCCGCGACAGCGCCCCGCCGCCGGCGACCAGGATGATCTGGGTGAGCGGGGACGCGGGCGCCGTCGCGTGAGCGACCAGCACGTCCACGGCCTCGTCCGGGAGCGACTCGAAGAAGTCGCCGCTCCAGTAGTTCTGCATCCCGTGCGGGTTGGCCGGGTCGAGCATCTGCTGCACGGCCAGGTAAGGCATCAGCTGGACCAGGTCGACCGCGGGCGGGACGGCAGCCAGGAAGGGCGCCAGGGCGGCGCGGCCCTCCTCCTCGGGTCCGTTCCAGCAGATCACGATGCCCAGCACGGGGTGGCCGCGGACCGGCTCGGGCACGAAGTCCTCGGGCGGGGCGGTGATGAAGGCCAGCCCGGAGCCGAGTGCGTCGGGGGCCGTCAGCATCAGGTCGCGCCAGGCCCGGGTGACCTCGCCAGCGAGCGCCGCCGGGTACAGCAGCATGCCGCCCAGGAGCATCGGCCCGACCGGGTGCAGCCGGAAGGTGAACTCGGTCACGATCCCGAAGTTGCCGCCGCCCCCTCGGAGCCCCCAGAACAGGTCGGGGTTCGTCGTCGGCGAGGCCGTCACCCGGCTCCCGTCCGCGGTGACCACCTCCGCCGACAGCAGGTTGTCGCAGGTGAAGCCGAGCGAGCGCTCGAGCCAGCCGCTGCCGCTGCCCAGAGCGAGCCCGGCGACGCCGGTGCTGGACACCCGGCCGCCGGTGACGGCCAGGCCGTGCTCCTGGCACGCGGCGTCGAGCTGGCCCCAGGTGAGTCCCGCTCCAGCCCGGACGGAGCGGTCCCGCACGTCGACCTCGACGGACGTGAGCGCCCTCAGATCGATGCACAGGCCGCCGTCGACGACCGCCGAGCCGGTGACGGCGTGGCCGCCGCCGTACACGCTCACCGGCAGCCTGCCCTCGACGGCGTGCCGGACGGCGGCGGCGACGTCGGCGGCACTGCTGCACTGCGCGATGAGCGCCGGCCGCCGGTCGATCATGGCGTTGAAGACGCGCCGGGCGTCGTCGTAGCCGGGCTGGCCGGGCGCCACCGTGGCCCCCACGAAGCCGTCGATGCGGGCGTCGGTGACGGACTGGTCGTCGGACAGGAGATCGGACATGTGCCCCCCCGGGCTCATCCCGGCCGTGGTCCGTGACCGGGACGCCCGCCGGGGCGCCGGTCACTGTCTGCCCGTGCCGGCGGCTCGTCAAGGGGCTCGGCTGCCTGCGTCGCGGCCGACCGGACAGGTCCACGACGGTGTCTACGGCAGCGTAGGTAGCGTGGGCCCTCCCTGATCCGAGGAGTCGCGTGGACCGCACTGCCGCCGACGGCGGGCGCCCTCTCCGGATCGCGCTCACGAGCTACCGCAGCAAGCCGCACTGCGGCGGCCAGGGCGTCTACGTCCGGGCGCTGTCCCGCGAGCTGGTCGCGCTGGGCCACGACGTCGAGGTGCTGTCCGGGCCGCCGTACCCCGACCTCGACGGCGACACCGAAGGCAGAGGGCCGACCCTGACGCGGGTGCCGAGCCTGGATCTCTACCGCGAGCCGGACCCGTTCCGCACGCCGCACTGGCGCGAGTTCCGCACTCCGATCGACGTCCTCGAGTACCTGCTCATGGCGACGGCGGCCTTTCCCGAGCCGCTGGCGTTCAGCCTGCGGGCCGCACGACTCCTGCAGCACCGTGACGTCGATCTCGTGCACGACAACCAGACCCTCGGCTACGGCCTGCTGCTGACCGGCCAGAAGGTCGTCGCGACCGTGCACCACCCGATCACCGAGGACCGGCGGCAGGACCTGGCCGTCGCCCGCGGCCGCAAGCGCATCAGCACCCGCCGCTGGTACTCCTTCCTGCGCATGCAGGGCCGCGTGGTCCGCCGCCTGCCCGCCGTCCTCACGGTCAGCGACAGCAGCCTGCGCGACATCGTCCGTGACTTCCGGGTGCCCGAGGAGCGGCTCACCGTCGTGCCGGTCGGCGTCGAGACCGACGTCTTCGTCCCGCCTTCCGGCCCGCGCGTGCCGGGGCGGATCGTGGCCACGGCCAGCGCGGACGTCCCGCTCAAGGGACTGGTCCCGCTGCTGGAGGCGGTCGCCAAGCTGCGCACCGAGCGGGACGTCGAGCTCGTGGTGGTGGGCCGTCCGCGCGAGGACGGTCCCGCGCTGCGCACGATCCAACGGCTCGGCCTCGACGACGCGGTGCGCTTCGTGTCCGGCCTGACCGAGTACGAGCTCGTCGACCTGTTCGGCAGCGCCAGCGTCGGCGTCGTGCCCAGCCTGTACGAGGGCTTCAGCCTGCCGGCGATCGAGCTGATGTCGTGCGGCACGCCGCTGGTGGCCACGACCGCGGGCGCCCTGCCCGAGGTCGTGGGTGACGCGGCACTGGCGGTCCCGCCCGGGGACCCGGAGGCGCTGGCCGCCGCCATCGGCCGGCTGCTCGACGACCCGGACCTCGCGGCCCGTCTCGGCGCCGCCGGTCGCGCCCGCGTCCTGGAGCGCTTCACCTGGCGCGCCGCCGCTGAGCAGACCGTTGCCTGGTACCGCCACGTCCTGGAGACCGACCACCTGAAGGAGGGCACATGCTGACCGTCGACCTCGACGAGCGGTTCCCGATCGCCCCGGGCGACCGCGTCCTCGACATGGGCTGCGGCGGGGGCCGGCACGCCTTCGCGCTCTACCGCCGCGGCGCAGACGTGACCGCGTTCGACATGGATGCCGGCGAGCTCAAGGACGTGGCCGCCATGTTCACCGCGATGCAGGAGGCCGGCGAGGCGCCCGCCGGTGCGCAGGCCCGCGCGGTACGCGGCACGGCGTACGCCCTGCCGTTCGCGGACGGCAGCTTCGACAAGGTCATCGCCGCCGAGGTGCTGGAGCACCTGCCGCAGGACGATCGCGCGATGGGCGAGCTGTTCCGGGTGCTCAAGCCGGGCGGGCTGATCGCGGTCACGGTGCCGCGCTGGGGGCCGGAGCTCGTGTGCTGGGCGCTGTCCAGCGCCTACCACGAGGTCGAGGGCGGGCACGTCCGCATCTACCGCGGCGACGAGCTCCGCCGCCGCCTCACCGCCGCCGGCCTCACGCCGGTCGACGCGCACCACACGCACGGGCTGCACGCGCCGTACTGGTGGCTGAAGTGCGCGGTGGGCGTGGACGACGCCGAGCACGCGCTGGTCAAGGCGTACCACCGGCTGCTGGTCTGGGACCTGATGAAGAAGCCGTGGCTGACCCGCTGGGCCGAGAAGGCGCTCGACCCGGTCGTCGGCAAGAGCCTGGTCGTGTACCTGCGCAAGCCCGAGGAGTCCCATGCCGCTGCGTGACCTCCCGGGCGTGCTCACCGCCGCCCAGCTCGAGCAGACCGTCGCCTCGATCGCGGCAGTGCAGCACCCGACCGGCGCGCTGCCCTGGCCGGACGGGCACACCGACCCGTGGGACCACGTCGAGTGCGCGATGGCACTGGTCCTCGGCGGCCGGCTGGAGGAAGCCCGCAGGGCCTACGCCTGGCTGCGCCGCACCCAGGAGCCGGACGGCGTCTGGCGGATGAAGTACGTCGGCGAGGACGTGCTGGACGCCAGCGTCGACACCAACCAGTGCGCCTACGTCGCGGTCGGCGTCTGGCAGTGGTGGACGGCGACCGGTGACCGGTCGCTCGTCGAGCAGATGTGGCCGTGCGTGCAGCGGGCCCTGGGCTTCGTCCTGGACATGCAGCACCCGGACGGGCAGCTGCACTGGTCGCGCTCGCCCGAGGGCGTCACGGACCCGGACTGCCTCGTGACCGGCTCGTCGAGCTCCTACCAGGCGCTGCGCTGCGGCCTCGCGCTCGCGGACCTGCTCGGCGAGCCTCAGCCGGAGTGGGAGCTGGCCGCCGGGCGGCTCCAGCACGCGGTGGCGCACCACCCCGAGGTCTTCCTCGACAAGAGCCGCTTCTCGATGGACTGGTACTACCCGGTGCTCGGCGGCGCGGTCCGCGGCACGGGTGCCCTCGAGCTGCTCCAGCCCCGCTGGGACGACTTCGTGGTGCCGGGCCTCGGTATCCGCTGCGTCGACACCAACGCGTGGGTCACCGGCGCCGAGACCTGCGAGCTGGTGCTCGCCCTCGACGCCCTCGGTGACCGGGAGCGGGCCCTGCGCGTGCTCGCCGACGTGCAGCACCTCCGGGCCGAGGACGGCGGCTACTGGACCGGCT
>JBKJQQ010000171.1:0-5143 GCA_046593875.1 Mycobacteriales bacterium
CGCCTGGCGGACAGTCCGCTGTGCGAGGCCGGCACGGAGTTCCTGTTCGTCGACGACGGCAGCCCCGACGACACGGTCGCCGTGCTGGAGCAGGCGCTGGCAGGGTCCGGCCTGCAGGCGCAGGTGCTGCGGCTGACGACCAACCAGGGCAAGGGCGCGGCGGTGCGCACCGGGGTGCTGGCTGCGCGAGGGGCCACGGTCGTGTTCGTCGACGCCGACCTGTCCTCGCCACCATCGGCTATCGAGCAGGTGCTCAGCGCGGTCGAGGACGGTGACGCACAGGTCGCGCTGGCGTCGCGTGCCCACCCGCGCAGCGACATCACGACCCGACAGCCGCTGGCCCGCGAGACGGCCGGCAAGACGTTCAACCGGCTGATCCGCATGCTCGGGCTGACCCGGCTACCGGACACGCAGTGCGGGCTCAAGGCCTTCGACGCCGAGACCGCCCGCGCGCTCTTCGAGCCGCTGCGCACGCGGCGGTTCGCCTTCGACGTGGAAGTGCTGGCCCGCGCCGAGCAGCAGGGCCGGCGCATCCGGGTCATCCCGACCGAGTGGGCGCACGTCGAGGAGAGCCGCGTCGCGCCCTTGCGCGACGGACTGCGGATGGCGTGGGACGCGCTCCGGGTCGCCCTGGTCGTACGCCGCTCCCGTTGATCAGGCCGGGACGAGCGGGAGCCCCACCGCGAACTCCCCCGACCGGTCCGCCCGCGCGTGATAGCCGTCGTCAGCCCGCACGTGCCAGGTGTAGTCGCCCGGCTCGGCCGGGACGAGTGAGGCGCGGTCGCTGCGCAGGCCGTTCCACTCGAGCATCGGCCGGGCGTCGTCGCCGACGGCGCGGGCCACGGTGACGCCGTTGCGGTCGTGCACCTCGACGGTCCACGGCGACGCGCTCGACAGCTCGCCCGTCACGACCAGGGGCGTCGGGGCGTGCACCGGCGCGCCGGTCACGGTGACCGACGTGATCCGCGGCGCCGGGCCGAGCATGCGCGCGGCGCCGGTCCGGATGTCGGCCAGCCGGTCGTAGAGCGCGCCCGGGCAGGCGGTCTGGCCGGTGTCCTTGTGCCCGAAGACGCGGCCGAGCGTGACCTTCGTACCGCTGCGGTAACGCGGGGACCCACCGCTGGTCAGGGTGACCTTGCCGAGCGGGTCGAACTGCCAGGTGCCGGCGGCGTAGGCCGCGACCCGGCTCAACCCCCGCACGATCTCGGGCGTCGGCGCCGCCTTCGTCATGTCGCCCAGGAGCGCGACGCCGAGCGTGCCGGTGTTGAAGCCGGCGGCGTGCGAGCCGATCGTGGCCTTGCCGAGCCCGCCGGCCCGGCCCTCCCAGATGCCGCCGAAGCGGTCGACCACCAGGTTGTAGCCGAGGTCGTCCCAGCCGCGGGCCTTGACGTGGTAGGCGTAGTCGGCGCGGATCTTGCGGGGGACCTCGGCGCGGGTGTAGTCGTTGCCGCCCGCGGTGTGGTGGACCACCACCGCCTTGACGCCCTTGGCGTACTCCGGCCGGCCGCGGCGCAGCGACTCGTCGGCGCCCCAGTCGGCACGGCTCCGCACGCCCCCGAGCGCACTGCCGGCGTCGGCGTGCGCGGCCGACCCGAAGGACAGCGAGCGCTGCGCCGGGCCATCGCCGACGCGCACGAGCCGCAGGTCGCGGGCCGCGCCGGTGACCCGCAGGTCGACCGCGGTCGCGCCGCGCGGGCGCCAGAGCGGCTCGGTGCCCAGCCGCGTTCCGGCGCGCTCGTCGGCCCCGGGGCGGTCGCCGTCCTCGTCGGCGTCCTCCCATGCCGTCCAACCGCGGGCTGTGCGCCAGCGCACCTCGACGTCGGCGTCGCCGGTGGTCCAGGTGACCCCGACGAGCTGGTCGGCAGCGGCGAGCCGAGCGGTCGTGCTGCCGACCGCCAGCGCGGTGCTGCGGACGGCCGGCGCGACCACGGGCGTGGCGCTGGTCGTCGCGAGCGACGGGACGGCGGGGCCGAGCAGGGCGGCGGCCAGGACGACGGCCGCGCGGCGGGACAGGCGCACGTGAGCTCCGAGCGGGGAGGGGGCAGGGCCCGAGACGTGCAGGCTGCCCGACTTCGGCGGGTTCGTCCAGAGCGGGTCGGGAGGGGCTGGTGCGCCGTCCAACGAGCCGGGCGCCGCGCCGGTACGGCGACCTAGGCCGGCAGGTTCTCCCGCAGCCAGGCGATGTCGGTGCTCTGCGCGTCCTGTCCGCCTGGTGTCTCGCAGACCACCGGCGCTCCCGCCGCGGCCACGACGGCCAGCAGCACGTCCGGGTCGATCTGGCCGTCGCCCAGGTTGGCGTGCCGGTCGGCGCCCGACCCGAACGCGTCGCGCGAGTTGTTGCAGTGCACGAGGTCGATGCGGCCGGTGATGGCCTTGACCCGGTCGACGACGTCGAGCAGCTGCTCGCCACCGGCGTGCGCGTGGCAGGTGTCCAGGCAGAAGCCGACGCCCGGGAAGCCGCCGATGCCGTCCCACAGCCGCGCCAGCGCGTCGAAGCGCCGCGCCATCGCGTGCTCCCCGCCGGCGGTGTTCTCCACCAGGATCGGCAGCGGTGCCTCCATCCGCTCGAAGGTCTTCACCCAGTTCTCCACGCCGATCGACGGGTCGTCGCCCGCGGTCACGTGCCCGCCGTGGACGATCAGCCCCTTGGCGCCCACGGAGGCGGCGACGGTCGCGTGGTCGAGCAGGATCTTGCGCGACGGGATGCGGATCTTGTTGTTGGGCGAGGCGACGTTCACGATGTAGGGCGCGTGGACGTACAGGTCCATCCCCGTCGTGTCGCCGAGCTCGGGCGCCACCGCCTTCTTCCAGCTCTGCGGGTCGCCGCAGAAGAACTGCACCAGGTCCGCCCCCCGCGCCCGCCCCTCGGCGAGCGGGTCGTCCTGGCCGACGTGGGCCCCGATCTGCAGCATCGGGCCAGGCTACGAGCGCCGCCCCCGTACCGCCTGTGACGCACGACCGGCAGGAGAACGCCCACCGGGTGCGAAACTAGGAGCGTGCCGTCCCGCCGTCCGACCTCGCTGCTCGTCGTGCTGCTGAGCGCCCTGCTCGGCACGGTCCTGCTCGCGGTCCCGGCGCAGGCTGCGGACAAGGTCGTCACGATCACCGCCGAGGGCGTCACGCCCAAGGTGCTCGAGGTCGCGGCAGGCGACACCGTCACCTTCGTCAACGAGGACACCTCGTTCGGCTACCGCGCCCAGGCGACCAGCGACAACTGGGAGCTCGACAGCGGCCCGGTCGGCCTGCTGCCCGGCCGCCGCTACACCCACCCCGAGCCGATCACCGAGGCCGGCACCTACACCTACCGGGTCGCCGAGGGCGTGCCGTACGAGGGGTCGGTCCAGCTGCGCAGCGCTGTCGCCCCGCGCCCGAGCAAGGCGGGCACGACACCGAAGCCTGCGCAGAACACCGCGCCGAAGCCCGCCTCGTCGCCGACCGGCGGCAGCGGCACCGCGCAGACCCCGCCGGTCGCGGGCGGCTTCGGCACGCTCGGCGCCCCCTCCACGCCTGCTCCGGGCGGCATCGCGCCCCCACCCGCGATCGCGCTGCCCGAGCTCCCCGGCGAGACGGCCGGTCCGCTGCCGGAGGCCGCGCCCGCGCCCGAGGTCGAGCAGGCCGGTCCGCTGGCCGTCCCCGGCCGGCTCGGCGCGCCTGCGGGCTACCGGGGCTACGGCCTTCCGGCGGCGCTCGCCGTCGTGCTGGCCGCCGGCATCGCCTCGCTGCTGGTCCGGCTGCTGCTCGCCGAGCCGACCGCGCGCCGGCGTCGCAGGCCCGGGATGTCCGGCGCCCTGACCGGCTCCGGACCCGCCGCCACCGTCGACTAGAGCTGCTCGCGGCCGATCTGTCGGACGCCGGCCGTACGGTCCGCAGCGGGCCGGGAGCCGGGGCGCTGCGCTGGTAGCGTCGTCACGTTTGCTGACGCGAACGCCCTCCTGCCACGGATCGTCCGTGGCCGCTGAGTCCACAGGAGGAGGTGGGTCACTTGCGTCACTACGAGCTCATGGTCATCCTCGACCCCGACCTGGAGGAGCGCACCATCGCTCCCTCCCTCGACACGTTCCTCAACGTCGTGCGCAACGGCGGCGGGACGGTCGAGAAGGTCGACGTCTGGGGCCGTCGCCGGCTCTCGTTCGAGATGAGCAAGAAGGCCGAGGGCATCTACGCCGTCATCGACCTGACGGCCGAGCCGGCCACGATGAAGGAGCTGGACCGCCAGCTCAACCTGAACGAGTCGATCATGCGCACGAAGGTCATGCGGCCCGAGCTGCGCGCGAGCAAGGCTGCTCCGGCGTCCACGAAGACGCCGGCTGCTGCTGCTGCAGCCCCGGCTGCCGAGGCGCCCGCTGCGGCTCCTGAGTCTGCTCCCGAGGCGGCTCCTGCCGCTGAGGCTGAGGCTCCGGCCGACGCCAGCTAGCCGTACCTCTCGTCCACAGATCCGCCCCGCACCGCCCCTTCCCCGCTCCACCTGTGCGCACCTGACGCGCACGCACCCACACCGACTCAACTCCCGCTGAACGCGGGAAGGGCTAAAGGAGAACTCCCGTGGCAGGCGACACCGTCATCACCGTGGTCGGCAACCTCACCGCTGACCCCGAGCTGCGCTTCACCCCGTCCGGGGCTGCCGTCGCGAACTTCACCGTCGCGTCGACGCCCCGCACCTTCGACAAGAACTCCAACGAGTGGAAGGACGGCGAGGCGCTCTTCCTGCGCTGCTCCGTCTGGCGCCAGGCCGCCGAGAACGTCGCCGAGTCCCTCTCCCGGGGCTCCGCGGTGATCGTCCAGGGCCGCCTGAAGCAGCGCTCGTACGAGACGAAGGAAGGCGAGAAGCGCACGGTGTACGAGCTGGACGTCGAGGAGGTCGGCCCTTCCCTGAAGTTCGCTACCGCGAAGGTCACCAAGGCCTCGCGCAGCGGCGGGGGTGGCGGCGGCTTCGGCGGCGGCGGCGGGCAGTCCCACGGCGGCGGCGCTGCCTCCGGGAGCGCGCCGAGCGGCGGCAGCACCTCGTCCGACGACCCGTGGGCCACCGCGCCCGCGGGCGGCGCGGCGAGCTCCGGCGGCTGGTCCGACGAGCCCCCCTTCTAGACCCACCTCAGACTTCACCCCGATCAGGAGACGACGATGGCCAAGCCACCGCCCCGCAAGC
>JBKJQQ010000229.1:0-15547 GCA_046593875.1 Mycobacteriales bacterium
CACCCGGGCCGGGTCTTCACCCGCGCCCAGCTGCTGCAGGAGGTCTGGGGCTACGACTACTACGGGGGCACCCGCACCGTCGACGTCCACGTCCGGCGGCTGCGCGCCAAGCTGGGCCCCGAGCACGAGCAGCTGATCGGCACGGTCCGCCACGTCGGCTACAAGTTCGTGACGCCGCCGATCAGCGCGCTCCCCGACGGCGAACCCGCGCTGGTCTAGGCAGTCCCCTCTTCCGGCTCGACCTCGAAGACGCGACGCAGGCCGGTCAGCGACAGCAGCCGCAGCACCCGCGGCGAGCAGCCGTGCAGGACGAGCACGCCGCCGCCCCGATGCACCCGGCGGTGCACGTCGAGCAGCATCGACAGCGCGCTCGCGTCGACGTAGGAGCACGCGGTCAGGTCGACGACCAGCCGCTCCGGACCCGCGGCGAGCGCCTCGTGCAGCAGCTCGCGGGTCCGGGTGACGCCGGCCAGGTCGAGGGCGCCCGCGACGGCCACGACGGGCGGACGCAGGGCGGTGGGAGCCACAGGGTCAGCCTGGGCCGCGCAGGTGGCAGGCGCGGCTCCGTCGCGTGACGGTCCGATGACGGTCCGCGCTGTCATCGGACCGTCATGCAAAGGCACGTGTCCCCGTCGCACCGGGTGGACACGATCTGCGGCGTGTTCACCCTCTCCGTCGATGCGCCGGCCGCCGGCGCCGCCCGTCTGCGCCTGGCCGGGCACCTCGACCAGCCCGCGGCGCGCCAGGTCCTGCAGGCCGCCGCCGACGTCGTGAAGTGCGGCTGCCTGCGCCTGGTCGTCGACCTCGGCGAGGTCGTGTCGTACGACGACGAGGCCGCCTACGCCGTCACCGGCTGCGCGCGGCTGGCCCGGTGGCTGCCCGAGGGCGTCGCCGTCGTAGCCGGTGCGGGCGCGGGCGCCGACCTGGCCGCGCGGGCCGGCGTCACCGCCCACGCACACCCGCCGGCTGGCAGCATGGCCGCGTGCCCCGCCTGCTGATCGTCGAGGACGACGACCGGATCCGCCTGTCGCTGAAGCTCGCCCTCGAGGACGAGGGCTACGTGGTGCGCGACGTCGGTACCGCCGAGGAGGGCCTGGCGGAGCACAAGGCGACCCCGGCGGACCTGGTCCTCGTCGACCTGATGCTGCCTGGGATGGACGGCTTCGACTGCATCCGCTCGCTGCGACGGCTCGGCGACGTCCCGATCGTCGTGGTCAGCGCGCGCGACGACACCCACGACGTGGTGGCCGCCCTCGAGGCCGGTGCCGACGACTACGTCGTCAAACCCGTTGCCGTCAAGGAGCTCTCGGCTCGGCTGCGCGCCTTGCGACGGCGGGCCACCGGCAGCGGTGAGGGCGACCAGAAGGTGCTCCGCTTCGGCGAGATCGAGCTGCGGCCCGAGGCCGGTGAGGTGCTGCTCGGCGGCGAGCAGGTGCACCTGACGCGCACGGAGTTCCGGCTGCTGTGCGAGCTGGCCGAGCAGAGCGGCAAGGTCCTGTCCCGGCAGCAGCTGCTGGACCGGGTGTGGGGATACGAGGTCTACGGCGACGAGCGGCTCGTCGACGTCCACATGGGGCGGCTGCGTCGCAAGGTCGAGCGCGACCCGGCCAGTCCCGCCCACCTGGTGACCGTCCGCGGCCTGGGCTACAAGCTCGCCCCCTGATGAGCGCGCGCGAAGGGCGCCGGCACGAGGATCAGTACGACCGCGAGCCCCGGCCCCTCGTACTGATCCTCGGGCGGGGAGCACGCGCTCCAGTGCCCTCGGACCGGTTCCAGGATCAGTACGAGCAGGAGCCGCCGACCCTCGTACTGATCCTCGGGGAACGGTCGTGAGGGCGTTGGGGTTGCGCGCCCGCATCACCACCGTCTTCGCGCTCGGCGCCCTCGCGCTGTCGACCTCGCTGGCCCTCGCGACGTACGAGATCACCCGCAGCTCGCTGCTGGCCGAGCGCGAACGCGCCGCCGTCCGCGGCGCCTACCTCGACGCCTCCTTCATCCGCACCGGCCTCGGTGGTGCCGACCCCGACATCGTCGCCGCGCTGCTCGACCTCGACACCGGGGAGGTCCGCCGGCCGCTGGTACGCCGCGACGGCCAGTGGTTCGCCCGGTCCGCCGACAACGGCCTCACCACCGCGATACCGGACCAGCTCCAGGCGCTGGTCGACGCGGGAACTCCTGCGGTGCAGCGGGTCCCGCTGCGCGACAGCTCCGCGCTGGTCGTCGGCGTGCCCCTGCGGGCGGTGGGCGCCTCCTACTACGAGATCAGCCCTCTGACCGAGCTCGAGCGCACCCTCGGCGTCCTCGCGAGCGCCCTCGGCGCCGTCGCGCTGGTGACGACGGTGGCCGGCGCGACCGTCGGCTGGGTGGTCAGCCGGCGGGTGCTGCGACCGCTGGCCTCGGTGGCTGGCGCGGCCGGCAGCATCGCCTCCGGCGACTTCACGGCGCGGGTCGCCCGGGACAGCGACCCCGACCTGGACAAGCTCGCCATGTCGTTCAACCGCATGGTCGACGAGGTGTCGGCGCGCTCGGAGGCCGACCGGCGCTTCGCCGCGGACGTCAGCCACGAGCTGCGCTCGCCGCTGCAGACGCTGTCCGCGGCGACCTCGGTGCTGGAGCGGCGCCGTGACCAGCTCGACGACCGGACCGCCGCCGCCGTCGACCTGCTCACCGCCGAGGTGGCGCGCTTCGAGTCGCTGGTGACCGACCTGCTCGAGCTGGCCAAGTCGGACCGCCCCGCCGAGCGCCGGCCCACCGACGTGGTGGCGCTGGCCCGCGCCTTCGTCGCGAGCCGGCAGCTGCCGCCGGAGGTCCTCGACGTGACCGGTGAGGCGGCGGTGCTGGACATCGACCCGCGGCGGTACGAGCAGGTCCTGGCCAACCTCGTGGACAACGCTGCCAAGCACGGCGGCGGACTGCTCCGGATCGGCGTCGAGGTGGCCGACGACCGGCTGGTGCTGGAGGTCGACGACGAGGGCGCCGGTGTGCCGGTGGACGAGCGCGACCTGGTCTTCGGCCGCTTCGCCCGCGGCCGCGCCTCGAGCATGCGCGGGGGCAGCGACGGCACCGGCCTCGGGCTCGCGCTGGTCACCCAGCACGTGCTCGCGCACCGCGGCACCGTCGAGCTGCTGGACCGGCCGGGCGGCGGGGCGCGCTTCCGGGTCGTCCTGCCTGGGGCGCCGGCGTGAGGCGGCTGGCCGCACTCCTGCTGGTCGCGCTGGTCACCGCGTGCGGCGTCCCGCAGGACGACGAGCCGCGTGCACTGGACCCGCGCGAGGCACCCTTCCGCGTCTTCGACGACGCCGCGCCGGCGCCCGAGGGCGACGGCCGGGTGGCCCTCTACTTCGTCCGGGATGACCTGGTGGTGCTGCAGACCCGCGCGGTGGAGCGGTCCACCAGCATCCGCGAGCTGCTCGACCTGCTGCTCGAGGGGCCGACCCCGGAGCAGGTCTCCGCGGGCACCCGCAGCGCGCTGCCGACGACCTTCGACGTCGAGGAGGTCCGGGTCGGGGTGGACGGCGTCGCGGTGGTCACCCTCGGCGGCGGCGCGACGCAGGTCGGGGCGTCACCGCTGGGCTTCGCGCAGGTCGTGGCGACCCTCACCGCCCCCGGTCGCGCCCGGGCGGTCCGCTTCCGGCTCGAGGGCGACGACCTGCCCGTGCCGCGCGGCGACGGGTCGCTCACGACCGGTCCGCTGGGCCGCGCCGACTACGCCGACCTGCTGCGGCTGGCCCCCGCCGCCTCGCCCGCGCCGTCCTGACCCGTCCCGCGTAGCGTCCGCGGTATGAGCCCGACCTGCGACGTCCTGGGCCGGCTGACGCCCGAGGACGTGCAGGCCGTGCACCGGCTGGTCGAGCAGGTCGAGAGCGCCGACCGGATCGCGCCGCTGTCCGAGCACGTCCTGCTGCACCTGCCGTACGGCGGCGACGCCCAGGTGCGCAACCTGCTGGTACGGGACGGGGCGCAGGTGCTGGCGTACGCCCACCTCGACGTCACCGACCAGGTCGACGGGGCCAGCGCCGAGCTCGCCGTGGCCCCTGCCGCCCGCGGCCAGGGCCTGGGCCGGGCGATGGTGACCGAGCTGCTGCAGCAGGTCCCCGACGGGCGGCTGCGGCTGTGGGCGCACGGCGACCGGCCGGAGGCCACCGCGCTCGCGTCGAGCCTGGGCTTCCGCCGCAGCCGGGTGCTCTTCCAGATGCGAAGGTCGCTGACCGAGCCGCTGGCCGAGCCGGTCACCCCGGACGGCCTGCTGCTGCGGACCTTCGTGCCCGGTCAGGACGAGCAGGCCTGGACCGAGCTCAACAATCGGGCCTTCGTGCACCACCCCGACCAGGGCGGCTGGGGCGTCCACGAGGTGCAGCTCCGCGAGAAGGAGCCGTGGTTCGACCCGGCCGGCTTCTTCCTGGCCGAGCGGGACGGCCGCCTCGTCGGGTCGCACTGGACCAAGGTGCACGGCGGCCACGGCGGCGACGCCCCGCACGAGCACGACACGGACCATCCCGACCACGAGCACCACGACCACCCGCCGATCGGTGAGGTCTACATCGTGGCCGTCGACCCGGCCGAGCAGGGCCGGGGCCTCGGCCCGTGGCTGACCCTCGTCGGGCTGCACTCGCTCGCGCGGCGCGGCCTGTCCGAGGTGCTGCTCTACGTCGACGAGAGCAACGTCGCAGCCGTCCGGACGTACGAGCGGCTCGGCTTCACCCGGCACACCACGGACGTGATGTACCTGCACGAGCAGTGAAGAGCGGGGCGGCAGGATGGGCGACCACGTGCCGTCAGCGAGCGCCCTTCGGAGCGAAGTACCGGGAGATCAGCCGCGCCACCACGTTGAGGACCAGCACGATCAGGATCAGCACCAGCGCGGCCGTCCACGCCCGGTCGATGCCGGCCTGCGGCGGGACGCCGGGCTGGGTGAAGGAGTAGAAGGCGTAGACCGGCAGGGTCGCCATGCGGCCGTTGAACGGGTCGTTGTTCAAGCTCGACGCGTAGCCCGCGATGAGCAGCAGCGGCGCTGTCTCGCCGATCACCCGGGCGATGGCCAGCGTCGTACCGGTGGCGATGCCCGCGGCGGCGACCGGCAGGACGACCTTGAGGATCGTCCGCCACTTCGGCACGCCGAGCGCGTACGACGCCTCGCGCAGTTCGGCCGGTACGAGCTTGAGCATCTCCTCGGAGGCGCGCACCACGACCGGGGTCATCAGCACCGACAGCGCGACCGCCCCGCCGATGCCGAAGCGGACGCCCGGGCCGAAGAACAGGACGAAGAAGGCGTAGGCGAACAGGCCGGCGACGATCGACGGGATGCCGGTCATGACGTCGACGAGGAAGGTGACGGCCCGCGCCAGGCGACCCTTGCCGTACTCGACGAGGTAGATCGAGGTGAGCAGCCCGATCGGGACGGAGATGACCGTCGCGAGCCCGGTGATGATGAGCGTGCCGAGGATGGCGTGCCGGGCGCCTCCGCCTGCGCCGACGACGTTGCGCATCGTCAGGCTGAAGAAGTCGGCGTCGAAGCGGGCTGCGCCCCGGCTGACCACGGTGAACAGCAGCGAGGTCAGCGGCAGCAGGGCGATGAGGAAGGCGATCGTCACGGCAGCCGTGACGGTGCGGTCCGCGGCCCGGCGGCGGCCCTCCCGCGCACGGGAGACGACGTAGGTCGTGACGACGTAGAGCACCCCGGCGACCACGGCCGTCGTGATCGGCCCCCCGCCGAGCACCTCCCGCACGAGCAGCGCTCCACCCAGGGCCAGGAGCGCGAGCAGCCACGGGAACCAGCGCGGCAGGGGCCGGGACGCGACCGGGACCGGGGCCCCCGGGACCGCGGAGCGGACGGGCGAGAGCGTGCTCATCCAGCGGCTCCGTCGAAGTCGGCCCGGCGTGCGAGCACGGCCCGCGCCGCGAAGTTCACCGCGAAGGTGATGAGGAACAGGACCAGACCGGTGGAGATGAGCAGGTTGACCTGCAGGCCGGTCGCCTCGGGGAACTGCGCGGCGATGTTCGCCGGGATCGTCGAGGGGTTGGACTGCCCGATGAGGTTGAACGTGATGGCACCCGAGGCCGAGAGCACGAGCAGCACGGCGATCGTCTCGCCCAGGGCGCGCCCGAGGCCGAGCATCGCACCGCTGACGATGCCGGACCGTCCATAGGGCAGGACGGCCATCCGGACCATCTCCCAGCGCGTCGCGCCCAGGGCCAGGGACGCCTCCTCGTGCAGCTTGGGCGTCTGCAGGAAGACCTCGCGGTTGATGGCCGACATGATCGGCAGGATCATCACCGAGAGCACCAGCGCCGCGGTCAGGATCGTGCGGCCGGTCGAGGAGGCCGGCCCGGCGAACAGCGGTACGGCGCCTGCGTTCTCGTCCAGCCAGCGGTAGGTCGGCACCAGGTAGGGAGCCAGGACCAGCGCGCCCCAGATGCCGTAGACGACGCTCGGGATCGCGGCCAGCAGGTCGACCACGTAGCCGAGCGTGCGGGCCAGCCGGCGCGGGGCGTAGTGGCTGATGAACAGCGCGATGCCGATCGACAGCGGCACGGCGAACAGCAGCGCCAGCGCCGAGGCGAGCAGCGTCCCGAAGACCAGCGGCCCGAGGTAGGACAGGAAGCTCCGGTCGCCCGGGAGGTCTGTGGCGTCCGCGGTGAGCGCCGGGATCGACTCGGTGACCAGGAACAGCGCCACGCCGGCGAGCACGATCAGGATGAGGATGCCCGCGCCGGTGGACAGACCGGCGAAGACCCGGTCGCCGAGCCGGGTGGCGGAGCGGCGCGGCTTCGCGGGGGCGGCCGGGCTGGGTGTGCTCACCGGGGTCCTCTCGGGCAGTGCAGGACGA
Organism: Mycobacteriales bacterium; assembly: GCA_046593875.1. Classification (GTDB taxonomy): domain Bacteria; phylum Actinomycetota; class Actinomycetes; order Mycobacteriales; family SCTD01; genus SCTD01. The sequence goes on from JBKJQQ010000229.1 coordinate 6,828, forward strand.
CGAGCGTCAGGACGACGAGCGTCCGGGCGGCCTCCCCGTGGAGGGTGGCCGCCCGGACCGGAGCCGGTGGTCAGGCTAGGCGCCCGCGCCGATCTTCTCGATGGAGGCCTGCACCTCGGTGCGCAGCGCGTCGGAGATGGGGGCGGAACCGGCAGCCTTGGCGGCGGCGTCCTGGCCCTCGGCACTGGCGATGTAGGACAGGAAGCCCTTCACGACGTCGCCCTTGGCCTTGTCCTCGTACTGGGTGCAGGCCAGGCTGTAGCTGACCAGGATGACGGGGTACTGGCCGCCCTCGGTCGTGTCGCGCTCGAGCTCGACGACGATGTCGCCGGCCTCGCGGCCCTCCTCGCGGGGGCTGCTCTCGACGACCGCCGCGGCAGCCTCCGGGGAGTACTGCACGAACGCGCTGCCGACGCCCACGGCGACGGTGCCGAGGTCGCCGACCTGGCTGGCGTCGGCGTAGCCGATGGCGCCGTTGCCGGCGGTGATGGCCTGGATGACGCCGGAGGTGCCGTTGGCCGCCTCGCCGCCCTTGACCGGGAAGACGCCGTCGGCCTCGTACGGCCAGTCCGCCTTAGCGGTGGACGCGAGGTAGTCGGTGAAGTTCTCGGTCGTGCCCGAGTCGTCCTGGCGGTTGACGGGCGTGATCGTCAGGTCGGGGAGCTTCGCGTCGGGGTTGTCGGCGGCGATGGCGGGGTCGTTCCACCTGGTGATCTTCTGGTTGAAGATCTTCGCGATCGTGGCCGGCTTCATGTTCAGCTTCTCGATGCCCTCGAGGTTGAACGCGACGGCGATCGGGCTGATGTAGAGCGGCAGGTTGACGACGGTGCCGCCGGCGCAGCGCTTGGCCGCCGCGGTGATCTCCTCGGGCTTCATGGCCCGGTCGCTGCCGGCGAAGTCGATGCCGCCCGCGGTGAACTGCTCGCGGCCACCGCCGGAGCCGACCGGGTCGTAGTTGATGGTGACGCCGGAGTTCGCGCTCTGGAAGCCGGCGATCCAGGTCTGCATGGCGGCGGACTGGGCGCTGGACCCGGCGCCGGCGATGGCGCCGGTCAGCTCGATGGCGTTGTCCGGGGCGGCGCCGGTGTCGGTGCCGCCCTGGTTCTCGTCGGAGCCGCACGCGGTGAGGGCGAGCGAACCGGCGGCCAGGACGGCCGCGAGGCGGCTGGTGCGCTGGAGCTTCAAGGTGGTGGTCCCTCTCTGGGATCGGACGCGTCGAGGTGCCGGACGGTGCAGCGTGCGACCCGGTCCGGCGAGCACCACGCACGGTAGGCAGCACAGGTGAAGCGAGGGGCGGCCCCGGGTGAACATCAGGAGAACGGCAAGCACCCCGCAGGTCGACGCTCCGGCAGCAGGCAGGTGGCCGGAGGGTGAACGAGCTCCGGACGAGCAGGACAGCGCACCGCCGGGTGACCGCCGCCCTCCGGGACGTGGACGGGGCCGTGCGAGCAGGCCCCGTAGGCTCGGCGGCTGCTGCGTGCCCGCGCGCGCCGAGCGCCGCCCACCTCGTCCGGCAGGGTCCCCCGTGGCCAAGCGCATCACCCTCGGCCACGTGCACGCCTACTACGGCAAGTTCCACGCCATCGACGACCTGTCCCTGGTGATCGAGGAGTACGCGATCACGGCCTTCATCGGCCCGTCCGGCTGCGGCAAGTCGACCGCGCTGCGGACCATCAACCGCATGCACGAGGTCATCCCCGGGGCCCGGGTCGAGGGCAGGGTGCTGCTCGACGACGACGACATCTACGCGCCGGGCGTCGACCCGGTCGACATCCGTCGCAAGGTCGGCATGGTGTTCCAGCGGCCGAACCCGTTCCCGACGATGTCGATCTACGACAACGTCGTGGCCGGGCTCAAGCTCAACGGCCGGGTCCCCAAGGCCGAGGCCGACGAGGTGGTCGAGAGCTCGCTGCGCGGAGCGAACCTCTGGAACGAGGTGAAGGACCGCCTGGACCGGCCCGGCGCCGGGCTGTCCGGAGGCCAGCAGCAGCGGCTGTGCATCGCCCGTGCCATCGCCGTCAAGCCCGAGGTCCTGCTGATGGACGAGCCGGCCTCCGCCCTGGACCCGATCTCCACGCTGGCGATCGAGGACCTGATGGAGCAGCTCAAGAAGGACTACACGATCGTCATCGTGACCCACAACATGCAGCAGGCCGCGCGCGTCTCCGACCGCACCGGCTTCTTCAACATCGAGCAGACCGGTCAGCCCGGTCGACTGGTCGAGCTGGACGACACGGCCAAGATCTTCAGCAACCCGACGGAGAAGCGGACAGAGGACTACATCACCGGACGCTTCGGCTGAGCCTGTCGCGTGACCGCCCTGCGCCGTTCACCTGGTGTTCACCTGGACTGAGCAGCGTGTCGGTCGTGGCAGCCAGGGACAGCAGCAGGAGCGCCGAGGACGAGCAGCGACAGCTCGACAGCGCGCGGGACGCGCTCGTGTCGGAGTTCGAGGGGCGGCTCCCCGCCGCGGCGGTGTCGGAGCGCTTCGCCGCGATCGTGCGGGAGTTCGACGCCGCCCCGATCCGCGGCTTCGTCCCGGTTCTCGCCCAGCGCAGGACCCGCGAGCGGCTGCGGTCCTTCAGCGCGTAGGCGCAGGCGGCAGCACCGCGTCGGGCACCAGCTCGGCGAGCAGACCGCGCACCCGGGCGTCGATGTCGTCGACGATGCGCCGCACCACCTCGACCGGCTGGCCGTTCGGGTCGTCGGTCGGCCAGTCCAGGTAGCGCGTGCCGGGAAAGACCGGGCAGGTCTCGCCGCAGCCCATGGTGACGACGACGTCGGAGGCCTGGACGACCTCGGGGGTGAGGAGCTTCGGCACCTCGCGGCCGGTGTCGAGGCCGCGCTCCTCCAGAACCGCCACGACCTCGGCGTGCAGGTCGCGGCCGGGCTCGCTCCCCGCCGACCGGACGTCGACCAGCCCGGCGCCGTAGTGCTCGAGCAGCAGCTTGGCGGCCACCGAGCGACCGGCGTTCTTCACGCACGCGACGAGGACCTGCGGACGGCTCACGGGGACTCCTGCTGGACGAGGACCGGAGCCTGGACCGGCTCCGGGTAGAGCGTGGTGACCAGGCCGACGCCGACCGCGAGCCCGAGGAGCTGCGCGACGACGAACCCGGGCACGCTGCCCGGGTCGATGCCGGCGAAGGTGTCGCTGAAGGCCCGGCCCAGCGTGACCGCCGGGTTGGCGAAGCTGGTCGAGCTGGTGAAGAAGTACGCCGCCCCGATGTACGCACCGACCGTGCCGGCGGTCAGGGCCGGCGAGCGGCCGGCCAGCCCGGAGCGGGCCAGGCAGAAGATCACCAGCAGCAGGAACGTCGTGGCGGTCACCTCCGACAGCCACAGGGCGCCGCCGGTCCGCTCGGTCTGCGCGAGGCTGACCGCGGGCAGGTCGAACATCAGGTTGGCCAGCCCCGCGCCGAGCACGCCGCCGACGCACTGGGCGGCGGCGTACGGCGCGACGTCGCGGGCGCGGAAGTCGCCGAGCACGGCGTCGGCGAGCGACACCACGGGGTTGAAGTGCGCCCCGCTGACCGGCCCGAAGACCAGGATGAGGGCGAACAGGCCCAGGCCGGTGGCCACGGCGTTCTCGAGCAGCTGAAGCCCGACGTCGTCCGGGCTGAGCCGGCTCGCGGCGATGCCCGAGCCGACGACGACGGCGACCAGACCCGCGGTCCCGAGCAGCTCGGCGAGCAGGCGACGCGGCAGCGCCGGGCGGCTCAGCACGGTCGCCGCGGGGGCTCGTGCCGGGCGGCGACGGCGAGGCCGGTCAGGACGGCGGCCGCACCCTCGAGCCCGCCCGGGCGCAGCCGGTAGTAGGTGAAGCGGCCACACGGGCTCCCCTCGATGACGCCCGCCTCCCGCAACGCCTTCAGGTGGTGGGAGACGACCGGCTGCTTCATGCCGAGCTCCTCGACCAGGTGGCAGGTGCACAGCTGCTCGTCCGCCAGCAGGGCGAGGATCCGCCGCCGGACCGGGTCCGCGAGCAGCGTGAGAACCTCGTTCGACGTATCGACCACGGCTGATGTCACGGCGGACAGCCAAGCAGGCGCCGCGTGGCCGGGTCAAGCGCTCGCGGGCCGTTCACCCGCTGGTCACCTCTTTCTCGTAGCGTCACACCTGTGACTCCTCTCGATCGCCGCTCCTTCCTCAAGGGCGCTGCCGCCCTCACCGTTGCCGGGACCGCCGGGACCGCGCTCACCGGTCCGGCCTTCTCCGCGGCCCTCGCCGTCGAGCCGGGGGCCGTCTTCCAGTACGGCGTCGCCTCGGGCGATCCCGTGCCGGACGGCGTCATCCTGTGGACGCGTGTGACGCCGAGCCCGGACGCCACCCCCGGGTCCGGCAAGGGCGCCGCGACCAAGGTGACCTGGGCGGTCAAGGACGCCGCCGGGCGCACCGCCAAGAAGGGCACCGTCACCACGAGCCCGCTGACCGACCACACCGTGAAGGTCGACGTCCGGGGGCTCCGGCCGGCAACGCCCTACACGTACAGCTTCACCGCGCTGGGCACGACGAGCCCGGTCGGCAGCACCCGCACCGCGCCGGCAGACGCCGCGGCCAACGCCCAGCTGCGGTTCGGGATGGTCAGCTGCTCCAACTACACCGGCGGGTACTTCTCGGCCTACCGCCACCTGGCCGACCGCGACGACCTCGACTTCGTCCTGCACCTGGGCGACTACCTCTACGAGTACGGCAACGACGGGGACCGCTACGGCCCGGCCAGCCTCAAGGGCAAGCGCGACCACGACCCAGCCACCGAGATGGTCACGCTGTCGGACTACCGCCGCCGGCACGCGCTCTACAAGGCCGACCCCGACCTGCGCCGGCTACACGGCAGGTACGCCTTCATCACCACGTGGGACGACCACGAGGTCACCAACGACGCCTGGCGCGAGGGCGCGGAGAACCACCAGGCGACCGAGGGCGACTACCTGCCGCGCCGCAACCGCAGCTACCAGGCCTACGACGAGTGGATGCCGATCCGCCTGCCCGAGGCGCGCACCGCGCAGGAGACCCGCATCTACCGGCGGCTGCGCTTCGGCACGCTCGCCGACCTCACGATGCTCGACGAGCGGCAGTACCGCGACCAGCAGGTCAGCCCGACCAACGGCAAGGCGATCGACGCGCCGGACCGCATGATGCTCGGCGCCGAGCAGCAGGCCTTCCTCGAGCAGGGTCTGGCCGCGGCCGGCTCGCCGGCCTGGCGACTGTTCGGCAACAGCGTGCAGATCATGCCGGTCAAGACGCCGCCGCTGCCGGCTGCGCTGGCTGCAGCCCTGGCCGCCCTGCAGGGCGCGCCGACGCCGGTGTCCCTGCCCGCCAGCGGCTTTGCCCTGCTGGTCGACCCGTGGGACGGCTACACCGCGAACCGTCAGCGGGTGCTGCAGAAGTCGTTGGAGGGCAAGGGCGACGCGGTGTTCCTCACCGGCGACATCCACTCGACCTGGGCGGCCGACCTCCCGCTGGACCCGGGCACCTACACCGGTACGCCGACCGCTTCGTCGCCGAGCGCCGGCATCGAGTTCGTGACCACCTCCGTCACCTCGGACAACCTCGACGAGATCACCGGCAGCCCGCCCCGCACCTCGAGCATCGCTGTCGAGGAGGGGATTCAGGGCGCCAACCGGCACATCAAGGAGGTGGAGTTCGACTCGCACGGGTTCTCCGTCGTCGACATCACCCGCGAGCGGATCCAGTTCGACTCCTTCTTCATCAGCGACCGCGAGGACCCGGCGGCGACCGCGGCGTTCTACCGCGGCTACAGCAGCCTCAAGGGCAGCCGCACGGTGACCCGCGCCGCGGCGCAGGTCCCCGCGGAGCGCCCGGGCGGTCCGGCTCCTGCGGCCCCGCCGCCGGCTGCACCGCAGGAAGAGCCTGCTGGCACGGGGATCTCGCCGGCTGAGGGCATGCTGCCGGCGACCGGTCCGGCACTGCCGACCGCGGTCATCGGCGCGGGCCTGCTCGCAGCGGCGATGGTCCGACTGCGCGAGCGTGGAGCGATCACGCCCGACGCCTGATCATCCGACGGGACACGACCGGAGACGCCCGGGCGTGCTCCCCGGGCTCCACAGCTGACCTTGGTCGATCTCGCCCCTTGATCGGCTGTGGAGGAGAGGAGCTGCTCAGCCGAAGCGGCCCTCGACCTACGCCCACGGACACCTCGCCCGCCGACCGGGGCCCGTACCGCTCCCGTGCCGGCTGCGCCTGACCCGCGTTCGCCTGGTGTTCACCGCGAGGCGTGCAGGATCGGGCGCCCGAGCGGAGAAGACAACGGCATGAACGTCTCCCGCCGCACCGTCCTGAAGGCCGGCGCCGCCTCCGGCGCGCTCCTGCTGGCCCGCCCTGCCCTCGCGAAGCCGCTCGGCCCGGCGTCGGAGTTCGCCACCTCGCGGCAGAGCCGGCTGTTCCCCGGCACCAGCCTGGTGCACGCCGACCTGCACAACCACACGCTCTACAGCGATGGCGACGGCGACCCGGCGCGGGCCTTCGCCTCCATGCGCGCGGCCGGTGTCGACGCCGCCGCGCTCACCGACCACGCGACGGTCAGCAAGGCGCTCGGCCAGGTCGAGGGGCCGTGCCGCGACGGGGCGTGCGGCGGGCTCGAGGGCATGACCGAGCAGCGCTGGGCCAGGACCCGGGAGCTCGCCGACGGCGCGAGCGTGGACCACTCCTTCACCGCCGTCCGCGGCTTCGAGTGGTCCAGCCCGACGCTCGGGCACGTCAACGTCTGGTTCACCGAGGACTGGGTCGACCCGCTCTCCACGAACGGCAACACCACGGGCGAGGGCCTGGGGCAGTTCGCGCACGGGGTGCCCGGGCTCGGCCCGCTGCTGACCCCCGCGCTGGACGCCGCCGTGCGCGCCGTCCCCGCCCGGGGCCTCGGCATGAAGGGCTTCTACGACTGGCTGGACCGCGCGCCCACCCCCGCGCCGGTGGCCTCGGCGGTGCTGTCCGGCGGGCGCGACGGACTCGCCGGCTTCAACCACCCCGGGCGCGAGCGGGGCCGCTTCAGCCGCTTCGCCTACGACGCCCGCCTGGCCGATCGTCTCGTCAGCATGGAGGTCTTCAACCGCGGCGAGGACTACCTGTTCGAGGGCACCGACGAGGGTCAGGGCTCGCCGCTCGTGGAGTGCCTGGACGCCGGGTGGCGCGTCGGCCTGCTCGGCGTCAGCGACGAGCACGGCACCGACTGGGGCTACCCCGACGGCAAGGGGCGCACCGGCCTGTACGTCCGCGAGCTGACCCGCGCCGGTCTGCGCGAGGCCATGTCCGCACGGCGCTTCTTCTCCACCCGGCTGCGCGGGCTGCGCTTCGGCGCCGCGGCCAACGGCAGGCAGATGGGCTCGGTCGTCCCGCACCGCAGCGGGCTGATGCGCTTCACCGTCGACGTCGACCGCGGCAAGGCCTTCGCGGGTACCCCCCTGGACGTGCAGGTGCTCATGACCGGTACGCCGCTCCCGACCGTGGTGCACACCGAGCGCATCACGGTGCCGGCGGGCGAGGCGCTGGTCCGCTTCGACGCACCCGTCGACGTCGCCGACGGCCGCTGGGTGGTCCTGCGGCTGACGGACCCGAGCGCGAAGGCCGACGGCCGGGCTCCCGCGGCGTACGCCACCTCCGGCAGCGCGATCGCCTACGCCGCACCGTTCTTCCTCGAGCCCTGACGGCCCGCGCTACGCGGAAGCGCGCCGGGCGACCAGAGCGAAGCGGGCGACGCGGGGGGTGTCGGTGATGACGGCCTGCACGCCGAGCAGCGCGCAGCGGCGCAGGTCCCGGGGCCGGTTCACCGTCCACGGGATGACCGCGAGGCCGGCCTCCCGCGCTGCGGCCACCGTCTCGGGGTGCGCCAGCAGGTCGCTCACGTGCGGGTGCACCTGGTCGTGACCGCCGAGGACGGCGCGGCGCAGCACGGCTGTGGCCAGGCAGCCCTGGTCGCCGAGCAGCGCGGTGCGCAGCCCGAGGTGCGCCGGCGCCAGCATCCGGACGGCGCGCACGAGGGCGGCGTCGAAGGAGGAGACGGTCACGTCCAGGGGCAGCCCGGCGGCGTGCAGGATCAGCAGTCGCTCCACCAGCACCTGGGCGCTGCGCACCGGCCCGGTCTTGAGCTCCAGCACGACCGGGCGGCCCGCCGCGGCGGCCAGCACCCACTCGACGCGGGCCAGCGCGGGCGCACAGGCGCGGAGCTCGTCCCAGCCGGTGGTCGCCACGGGCAGCGGCTGGGTACCGATCCGGGCCAGGTCCGGGTCGTGGCAGACGGCGAGCACGCCGTCCGCGGTCAGCCGGAGGTCGACCTCGACCCCGTCGGCGCCGCCGGCGAGGGCCGCGCTGATGGCGGGAATGGAGTTCTCGACGGTTCCGGACGTGGGCGAGCCGCGGTGGGCCAGGATGCGCACGCTCCGAGGGTGGTCGACGGGGGTGTCCGGACACCCCCGTCCAGGTGGACGGCGGACGTCGGTCCGGTGCCGACGCGCGCAGACCGCCGCCTCTCGCGCCTGGCCCTTGCGCCGATGATCTAACACCGCTAACTTAGCGACGTTCACATCGTTGCTCTGGGGGATCCGATGCTGCTGACCCGTCTCGCCGGCCTGGCGGTCGCTCGCCGTCGCCTCGTCCTCGTCGTGACCGCGCTGTTCCTCGCCGTCGCCGGCGCCCTGGGTGGCGGCGTCGCCGCCGAGCTGTCCGGGGGCGGCTTCGACGACCCCGACGCCGAGTCGGTCAAG
>JBKJQQ010000101.1:0-3464 GCA_046593875.1 Mycobacteriales bacterium
ACCATCCCGCGGATCTCGGGACGGTCCTCCTTGACGACGGTGTCGGAGATCCGCTTCAGGCCCAACGAGCGCAGTGTCTGCCGCTGGTTGAACTTGCCGCCGATCCCGGACTTGATCTGGGTGACCTTCAGGCGGGCCATCAGCTGTGCCCCGCAGACGCGCGAGCGCGCAGCATGGCGGCCGGGGCCACCTCTTCGAGGGTCAGGCCGCGCTTGGCAGCGATCTCCTCGGGGCGTACGAGACCCTTGAGCGCAGCCACGGTGGCGTGGACGATGTTGATCGGGTTGGAAGACCCGAGCGATTTGCTCAGGACGTCGTGGATGCCGGCGCACTCGAGCACGGCACGCACCGGGCCACCGGCGATGACGCCGGTACCGGGGCTAGCAGGCTTGAGCAGTACGACGCCGGCAGCGGCCTCGCCCTGGATCGGGTGCGGGATCGTTGCGGCGATCCGCGGAACGCGGAAGAAGTGCTTCTTGGCCTCCTCGACGCCCTTGGCGATCGCCGCGGGCACCTCCTTGGCCTTGCCGTAGCCGACGCCGACCTGGCCGTCGCCGTCACCCACGACGACGAGCGCGGTGAAGCTGAAGCGACGACCGCCCTTGACGACCTTGGCGACGCGGTTGATCGCGACGACGCGCTCGATGTGGTTGCTCTTCTCGGCACCGCCACGGCCGCCACGGCCGCCGTCGCGACTGTCGCGGCCGCCCTGGCCGCCGGCGCCCGAGCGCTGGGGTCCTGGCATCAGAAGTTCCTCGTCTCAGTCGTGGAGTTGCTGGTCATCAGAACGTGAGGCCGTTCTCGCGAGCGCCGTCCGCCAGGGCCGCGATGCGGCCGTGGTACTTGTTGCCGCCGCGGTCGAACACGACCGACGAGATGCCCTTGTCCTTGGCGCGGGCCGCGACGAGCGCGCCCACCTGACGGGCCTGCGCGCTCTTGTCGGCCTCGGAGCGACTGCCCCGCAGGTCGGCCTCGAGCGTCGAGGCGCTGGCCAGGGTGTGGCCGAGCAGGTCGTCCACGACCTGCGCGGTGATGTGCCGCGAGGACCGCGTGACGACCAGGCGCGGCCGCACCGCCGTACCGGTGACGCGCTTGCGCACGCGGAAGTGGCGTCGAGCCTTGCCGATGCGCCGCAGCGCGGAGATGTTTGCCATCACTTACCCGTCTTCCCGACCTTGAGCTTGATCTGCTCGCCCTCGTAGCGGACGCCCTTGCCCTTGTACGGGTCGGGCTTGCGCAGCTTGCGGATGTTGGCGGCGACTTCGCCGACCTTCTGCTTGTCGATGCCGCGCACGGTGAACTTGGTCGGGCTGGCCACCTCGAAGGAGATGCCGTCCGGCGCCGCGACGGGCACCGGGTGGGAGAAGCCCAGCGCGAACTCGAGGTCCGAGCCCTTGGCGGCGACGCGGTAGCCGACGCCGCGGATCTCCATCGCCTTGGCGTAGCCGTCGGTCACGCCGGTGACCATGTTGGCGACCAGGCTGCGGGTCAGGCCGTGCAGGCTGCGGGACTCGCGCTCGTCGTCCGGGCGCAGCACCTGCAGGGTGCCGTCCTCGGCGCGCTCGATCGTGATCGGCGCGGGGACGGTGTGGGACAGGGAGCCCTTGGGGCCCTTCACGGTCACGTCCTGACCGTCGAGGGTGATCTCGACGCCGGACGGGACGGGGATCGGCAGGCGGCCGATACGGGACATGTCAGCCTCCTAGTAGACGTAGGCGAGGACTTCTCCGCCTACGCCCTTCTTGTCGGCCTGGCGACCGGTCAGCAGACCGGACGAGGTGGAGATGATGGCGACGCCGAGACCGCCGAGGACCTTGGGGAGCTGGCCGGCCTTCGCGTAGACGCGCAGACCCGGCTTGGACACCCGGCGCACGCCGGCGATGGAGCGCTCGCGGTTGGGGCCGTACTTGAGGTCGATGGACAGGACCTTGCCCTTCTCCCCGTCCTCGACGGTCCAGCCGGCGATGTAGCCCTCCTGCTGGAGGATCTCCGCGATGTGCGTCTTGATCTTGCTCGACGGCATGGACACGCGGTCGTGGTACGCCGAGTTGGCGTTGCGCACGCGGGTCAGCATGTCGGCGATCGGGTCGGTCATCGTCATGGGGTGCTCATCTCAGTGGCCTGTCGGCCTTTCTCGTCATGGTTTCCTCGCGGACCTGTGACGTGGGGTTCCGGGTCCCCGCCGCGCGTCGCGCTGCGGGGGTACGGCATGGGGACTACCAGGAGGACTTGGTGATGCCGGGCAGCTGGCCGGCGTGGGCCATCTCCCGGACGCAGATCCGGCACAGGCCGAAGGTGCGGAACACCGCGCGCGGACGGCCGCAGCGGTTGCAGCGGGTGTAGCCGCGAACCTTGAACTTCGGCTTCTTGGCGGCCTTCTGGACCAGGGCCTTCTTCGCCATCTCTAGCTCTCCTTGAACGGGAAGCCGAGCGCCCGCAGCAGCGCGCGGCCCTCGTCGTCGTTGGTCGCCGTCGTGACGACCGTGATGTCCATGCCTCGGGTGCGGTCGACCTTGTCGATGTCGATCTCGTGGAACATCGACTGCTCGTTCAGGCCGAACGTGTAGTTGCCGTTGCCGTCGAACTGCTTGGGCGACAGGCCGCGGAAGTCGCGGATGCGCGGCAGGGCGATCGACACCAGGCGGTCCAGGAACTCCCACATCCGGTCTCCGCGCAGGGTGACCTTCGCGCCGATCGGCATGCCCTCGCGGAGCTTGAACTGCGCGATGGACTTGGTGGCCTTGCGGATCTGCGGCTTCTGGCCGGTGATGGCCGTCAGGTCGCGCAGCGCGCCGTCGATGAGCTTGGAGTCCTTGGCGGCGTCGCCGACACCCATGTTCACGACGACCTTGACGACGCCCGGGACCATCATCTGGTTGGAGAAGGAGAACTGCTCGGTCAGCGCCGGCTTGATCTCCTCGCGGTAGCGCGTCTTCAGGCGCGGCACCTCGCGGACCGGCGTGCCGGCCTCGCTCTGGTCGGTGGTGGTGTCTGGGGCGGTCATCAGATGTCTCCGTTGCAGCGCTTGCAGACGCGGACGCTGTGGGTCTTGCCGGCCTCGTCCGCCTCGCTGCGGCGGTGACCGATCCGGGTCGCCTTGCCGCAGCTCACGCAGACGACCTGGACGTTGGACACGTGCACCGGCGCCTCGGTCGTGACGATGCCGCCCTGCTGGGAGCCGCGCGCCGACTGGGACACCTTGGTGTGCTTCTTGATGCGGTTGACGCCCTCGACCAGCACGCGCTGGGTGTCGGGGCTCGCGGAGATGACCCGGCCCTTGAGGCCGCGGTCCTTCCCGCTGATGACGAGGACGGTGTCGCCCTTCTTCACGAACAGGCCGGCCATGGCTACAGCACCTCCGGTGCGAGCGAGATGATCTTCATGAAGCGCTTGTCGCGCAGCTCGCGGCCGACCGGGCCGAAGATGCGGGTGCCGCGCGGGTCGCCGCCGTCCTTGATCAGGAC
>JBKJQQ010000141.1:0-23163 GCA_046593875.1 Mycobacteriales bacterium
TGTGGCCGTGCGTGTAGAACTCCTCCTTGCCGGTGTTGTCGTCACCTGGGCCGCCCCACACGTCGTGGCTGTACGTCGAGTGGCAGTGGAAGTCACCGGCGATCCACTCACCCGCGGGGCGCTTGTCGCCGGGCCCGGCCATCGCGTTCCGGGGAAGGCCGACGGCGCTGGCGACACCGACACCGGCGGCGAGCTGCAGGAATCGGCGGCGGTCGAGCGCGAGCGGGCTCACGGCGCGCACCCGAAGTCCTCGAGCGAGGAGTCGGACAACGACGGCGGTGCCGACGCCCGGCCCCAGATCGACGGCTGCAGCCCCATCTGGAGCCGCAGCGTGCCCCCCTTGCGCAGTGCGCTATGCGTCAGCCACGCGCTGTCCAGCGACGCGCCGCCCAGCGTCGCGGATTGCACGTACTTGCCGGCCAGCGAGGCACCAGGCGCCTCGATCACGACGTCCTTCTTGCCGGGCAGGTCGAGCGCGGCCCGCTCGAACACCGGGCTGCCAAGCACATAGACCGGGGCGCCCGGCGTGACCGGCCCGAGGCCGAGCGCGCTCCAGACGTACCAGGCCGACAGTGACCCGAGGTCGTCGTTGCCAGGCAGTCCGTCGATCGTCGGACGAAAGACGCCCTGGATCTGCCGTTGCACCGACTGCACCTTGCTCGGCTGACCGGCGTGCGCGTACATCCACGAGGTCTGCAGGTCGTGCTCGTTGCCCGGCGCGTACTGGTTGGTCCGGTAGACGAGGCCGAACAGCGTCGCCCGGTTCTGGGCCTCGGCGACGGCCACCGGCACCTTCGACCCGACCGCCTCGCTGAAGTGCGTGTCGAGCCGCTCGACCGCTTTGGCGTCGCCGCCCATCCGGTCGAACAGCCCGCGCGCGTCGTGCGGCGCGAGCCAGGAGTACTGCCAGGAGTTGCCCTCCTGGAAGCCGGTCTCGTCCAGCGCCGGGTCGAACGGCGTGAGCCAGGAGCCGTCCGCGTTGCGCGGCCGGATCCACTTCGTGTCGTCGACGTCCAGCAGGTTGCGGTAGTTCGTTGCCAGCCCGGCATAGCGCGCCGCGTCCTCCGGCCGCCCGAGCGCGTCGGCCATCAGCGCGAGGGAGAAGTCGGCGACGCCGTACTCCAGCGTCGTGCCGGCGCCGCTGTCGGAGGTCTGCAGCGGGACGTAACCGTGTGTCTGCCAAGCCGGCTGTCGCCGGTCGACCAGCTCCTTCATCTCGGCGTACAGCGCCTCGATCTCGGCCGGGTCGACGCCGTCGAGCACTCCGCGGCAGAAGCCGTCCACGATGGTCGGGATAGCCGGGTCGCCACTCATGTGCGCGGCGTCGAAGTTCTGCTCGCCCCAGCGCGGGAGTTTGCCGCCCTCGCGCGCGTCGGCCAGCAGCGACAGCAGCATGTCGCGGTAGCGGTCAGGCCAGATCGACGCGAGCAGCTGGTTCTGCGCCTTGTAGGTGTCCCATGAGCTGAAGTTCGCGTACTGGGTCCGGCCCTCGGCGGTCCGGACCGCACCGTCGAAGCCGAGGTAGCGGCCGTCGACGTCGTTGAAGACGTTCGGGTGCAGCAGCGAGTGGTAGAACGCGGTGTAGAAGGTGCGCTCGTCGACGGCGCTGCCGCCGGACACCTGCGCCTTGGCCAGCTCGCGGTTCCAGTCCTGTCGCGCGGCGACGCGCAGGTCGTCGAAGGAGCCGCGCTCCGCGGCGAGGTTGGCGTGTGCGCCGTCCGCGTCGACGAAGGAGATGCCGACACTGACCTCGACGGTCTGCGAGGTGAGCGCGTCGAACGACACCCAGCCGCCGACGCCGTGGCCCGTCGCGGCCTTGGACCCGGGGGTCAGAGCGGCGCCGGACCAGGTGCCGAACGAGGTGAAGGGTCGGCTGAAGTCGGCCTCGAAGAAGACCGGGTAGCGACCGCGGGCCCACCCGCGGACGGTGTCCTCGTCGACGATCTCGAGGCTGCCGGCGTGCACGCCCTCGACCGAACGGCTCACGTCGAGCAGCACGTTGGCCTGCGGGACGGGCGGGAAGGTGTAGCGCTGCATGCCGGTACGGGTGGTGGCGGCCAGCTCGACAGCGGTCCCGTTGCCGAGCTGCACGTCGTAGGCCCCTGGCGACGCCTTCTCGGTCGCGTGGTCGTACGTCGCGGCGTAGCGGCGCGGGTCGCTGCTGGTGACCGCACCGACCGTCGGCATGAGCGGGATGTCGCCCGCCTTCTTCACGCCGGGGCCGGAGAGGTGCACGAAGCTGAAGCCCTGGATCTGGGGGTCGTGGTAGCTGTAGCCGCTGTAGGCGACGGGGCCGCCGGTGTCGGGCGACACCTGCGTCATGCCGAACGGCGTCGCCGCCCCCGGCACGGTGAAGCCCGGCGCAAAGGTGCCGACCATCGGGTCGACGTGCCGCGCGAGGTCCGGCGCCGGCCCGCGAGATGGCGGCTCGGCCAGCACCGGCGCCGCGAGCGCGACCACGCCGACTGCGGCCGCGACGGCCACGAGGCGGCGCACGTCAGTCGACCGTCATCGTCGAGGTGCCGGCAGGCAGAGACAGGGTGAGCACGCCGTCGACCAGCCCGACGAACGTCGCACCGGTGACGGCGGGGACCGAGGTCCAGGCGCCGGCCAGCGAGAGCGTCAACGGCGCCTGCGTGGTGACCGTGCCGGAGACCAGCGCGGTCGAGCGGATGTCCATCCGGGCGAGGTCGAAGGCCACGGCGGAAGCGCCGGTCAACGTGGCGGTGAAGCCGTTGACCGCGGCAGGCGCGGACGCGGCCGGGTTCGGACGCCAGGCCAGGCCGCTCATCGTGTACGGACCGAACTGGCCTACAGAGGCGGGCCCGCCGGCCTCCGGCACGGTCAGGATCGGCGCGGCCGGCTTGGCCAGCGACACGGCGTCGACCTTGGCGACGCCGCGCTCCGGGTCGACCGGCGTCAGGCCGCTCATCCAGTACGCCTTGTCGAAGTCGAAGGACAGCCCGAGGAACGTGTTGCCCTGGTCCGGGCCGGTCTCGACGGTCCTCTCGAACGGCATCGAGCGCAGGTAGGTGACCCGGGACGGGTTCGCGTCGCGGGTGAACTGCGAGGCGTACCGCGCCCCCTCGACCCACTCGTCGAGGATCGGGTGGCTGAAGTGCTCGTAGGTCGGGAACGCGTAGAACCGGTTGCGGTAGCCCAGCTTGGTGAGCTTCTCGGCCTGCCGGGCCGCTCCGACCACGGGAACCAGCTCGTCGAGCGCACCGTGGCTGATCGCGACGGGGACGTTGCGCAGGTTGTCCAGCAGCGGGTTGGTCCACTGGTCCTTGGCGTTGCCGCCGTTGGTCCCATGGAAGCACGGGTCGAGCTCGCAGCCGAGCCACAGGCCCTGCGTCGGCACGCCCGCGTAGGGCAGCGAGGCGGCGAAGCGGTCCGGGTAGAGGATCGGCAGCAGGTACGACGCCCAGCCGCCCATCGAGTGGCCGGTCACGTAGACGCGGTCCTGGTCGATCGCGAAGGTCGCGAGCGCGTCGTCCCACACCTGCTGGAAGTCCAGCTGCGCCTTGCCGACGTACCAGGTGCTCGTACCGCGGCCGCGCGGCGCGACGACCAGGCCGTCGACGTCCTCGCCGAAGTCGCGCATCGTGCGCGGGCTGACGTTCGCGGCGTCGTGCGTGTCGCCGCCGCGCCAGTGCATCCAGTACGTCGTGCGGGTCTTCTTCACGCCGTCGTAGGCGGTCGGGACGTAGACGCCGTACGGCTGCCACAGCCCGTCGAGGTCGCCCTCGCGGCTGATCTGCTCGGTGCTCTCGAACTGCCGCTCGTGGTAGCCGGCGCCCGCGCGGAAGCCCTCGCTGCGGCCGCCGACCATCGCGTCGAGGTCGAGCTCGGTGAAGAAGCCGTCGATCGTGCCGTCGGCCAGCGCGAAGGCCTGCCGCTTGTCGAAGCGGATGCGCACCGGCTCCTCGGGGCGGAACGCGATGTTGGCGACGTTGACCAGGTCGGCCTTCTCGCTCCTCAGGTCGGCCAGACCGTCGGCACCGTTCGAGACACCGGCGGCCAGGGCGAGGCGCAGACCGGCCTTGTGGCCCTTGGCCTTGCCGTTCCCCTTCTTCTCCTTGGCCGCGCGCTCGACCAGCGCCCGCGGGACGCCCGCCTCCAGGACGTTGGCGTAGTCGGCCTCGTCGGCGGCGACCGGGAAGGCCGTACGGCTGCCGGTCGCGAGGTCGACGGCGACGCCGCCGGTCCGCGAGATCAGCAGCGCGACGTCGGCCTTCTCGGTCCGCAGGCCGCTGCCGAACGGCACGTCGTAGGCGGGGCTGCCGTCGACGGTGTCGGCGAGCACGACGACACCGGCAGCGCGCTCGGCGGTCATGGTGGTCGTCCGGACGAGCAGGCTGACGGTCGTGGCGTCGGCGGCGACCCGGACCTCGCGCAGGTCGGCCGCAGCCACGTGGCCCCGGCGGTCGGCGTCGAGCGCGTCGCCGTACTGCCGCTCGCCCTCCAGGCCGAGCACGGCCGACGGCGCGCCGACCTCGCCGGCCGGGTCGTACTGGTAGGTCGGCTCGAGCCGGTAGAAGCCGGGGTGGGCCTCCTCGAGCCGGTCGTTGCGGGCGACCCGCTCCGCGTCGTCGCCGTCGTCCGCGCCGAAGGAGTCGAACAGGTAGTCCGGGTAGACGTACTCGCCGGCGCTGTAGGTCGCCAGGCCGCTGAAGCCCGGCGCCACGCCGGTCCAGTCGGCGGTCTGCCCGTCGACGACCTTCGCCGTGGGGGCGACCGCGGGCAGGGCGGTCACCACGGCAGTGCCGCGCTTCTGCTGGGCGTGCAGGACCGGCGGCTCGACGTCGGCCAGGGCGACGACGCCCGTGCCGGCGACCAACCCGGCAGCGAGGAGGAACGACAACCGCCTCATGCGGCGTCGCGGCAGGGCTGGTTGCGCAGCACCGAGATGCCACCGCAGGCGGGGTAGCCGGCCTGCGCCCGCTCGGCCGGCAGCAGCGGGAGGACGAGGGAAGATGCGGCCAGACCCCCGGTGTGGATGGTGTTACGGGCCGGCAACGGCAAGGCGGTGAAGCCCCACAGGTCGGGCTGGACGTGCGGCGCGGCCACCGTGACCCGGATCTGCGAGCCCTTCCGGAAGACCTGCCCGAAGGGGAAGATCTCCACGCGCATCGCGGTCGGCACGGACGGGACCAGCGGCGCGACGTCGGTGGCCTGGTGCGTCTGGAACGGCCGGGTCGCTGTGGACCGGCTCTCGTCCAGCTTGCGGTGGCTGGCGCGCAGCCAGCCCTGCTGGACGAAGACCTCCTTGCCGTCCGGGCGCAGCTCGGACAGCGTGATCTCGAGGTCGGTGTCGGGGGCGGTGGAAGACAGCTGCAGGTCGAGGCTGGCCGCGCCGAGGACGACCTTGTCCTCGGTCAGCGGCGCCGTCGTGAACTGCGCGCTCAGGCCCGCCGGGACCTTGTCGTTCCAGGACGCGGCTGGCGCCTTCAGCAGCTCGTAGCCGCCCCGCTCCTGGGACCCGACCTCGGGCGCGTAGGTGTAGTTCACGCTGCCGGGTACCGCCGGCTTGTCGGGCGTCAGGCGGCCGTCCGCCGTCGCGTAGAGCCGGTCCGCGGTCAGGCCGGTGGGCGGCCACGTGTCGTACCGGCTGGTCCAGGCCGCCTGGCGGTCCTGGTCGACCTCCCAGTTGACGATCACCCGCGGCTCGGCGATGTACCGCTCCAGCGCCTCCGGGAAGGTCTCCGGACGCGTGGTCGTCTCGGTGGTCTCGGTCGTCTTGTTCGGGTGCTCCTTGCCGTTGCGCTTGACGTCCGGCGCGGTGGTCGTCGAGGACTCGGTCACCGTCTGCCCCTCGCCGGCGGGTACGACGCCCTTGAGGTTGTAGTCCAGGAAGCGTGCGATCTCGGGGAAGACGTCCGGGCCGTAGTACTCGCCGTGGTCCCCGTTGGTGCCGAGGAACTTCCACTGCAGGCCGGGCCGAAGACGCTCCAGGACGTGAGCGGCGCGCGAGCCGACCTGCTCGTCCTGCCAGGCCTCCACCAGCATCATCGGCGTGTCGATCTCGCCGGCGAACCAGTACGGCGAGCGCTGCCGGAAGAAGGCGCTGTCGAAGTTGTTCTGCGGCTGCAGCGCCTGCACGAACGGGTTGAACGGCGGGTTGGCGGCGTGCTGCGCCTGGTTCTGCAGGCACTGCCCGTCCGCGTCACCGCCGACGACCGCCTCCGGTCCGGCGACGTACCCCTCGTAGGCGCGCTGGGCGGACCAGCCGCCGGCGAAGGTGACGTTCTGGATGCCACCCGGGTAGGGCACGTCGCGGTAGAGGTCGGCGAACACCGCGCCCGGCACGATGGCGGCCAGGTGGTCGGCCAGCACCCCGTCGATCCAGGCCTGCGTACGCGGTCCGTCGCCCGGCAGCGCCTGCGCACCCGCCACGAACAGCTGCGTGATGCCCGGGTAGCTCTTGCCCACCATGGCGAAGCGACCGTTGGACCAGTCCTGGTCGGCGAGCCAGTCGATCGCCTCGACGCCGTCGACGGACTGCCGCGGCTCGAAGTAGTCGAACGTCCCGCTGCTGCAGGCGCTGCCCCGGATGTTGAGGCCGACGACCGCGTAGCCCAGCTCGATGAACCTGTCGTCGAGGCCGTCGTAGACGCTCAGCGCGGGGACGTAGCCCGAGTAGTCGATGACGGTCGGGTACGGGCCGGGCCCGAAGCGCACGCTGTCGGGCAGCATCACCTTGTAGTGCAGCGCCGCCTCGTCGAGCGTGCCGACCGCGACCGGGATGTAGCCGGTGGCGTGCGTGGGCGGGTCGGCCTGGGCGGTGCCGAGGAACGGCACCAGCCCGGCGAGCAGGGCGAGCACGAGCAGGACCACACGGCGTCTCATGCCTGCAGGATTCGGCGCCGTCGCTGCGCACCCTTCCGTCCCTGCTCCGAACGTTGCACCCGTGTGCTGTGACGGCTCACAAGCGGCGCGTCGTCTCAGCCCCGCAGGCGGCGGACCGCGACGGCTCCTGCCAACAGCTGCAGGCCGCGCGTCGTCGTGGGATCGAGCCGGGTCAGCTCGACCACGCGCTTGAGCCGGTAGTCGAGCGTGTTCGGGTGGACGTGCAGCGTGGCCGCGGTGCGCCGCCGGTCAAGGTCGTGCTCGAGGTAGCTCGTCAGCGTGAGCAGCAGGTCCGGGAAGCCGTCCAGGGGTACGAGCAGCGCCGCCAGGTGCTCCTGCGCGTCGCTCGGGCGACTCAGCTGGTAGTCCAGCAGCACGTCCCCCAGCACGTACAGCCCCGGCTCCTGTGGAGCCAGCCGCAGCACCTCGCGAGCCTGTGCCGCTGCCGCGGCGACCGCCGACGTGGAGGCCGCGTGCGCGCCGCCGACCCGGACGGGCACGCCGGCGGCCGCCTGCAGCGAGCCGCAGAGCTCGTCCAGTGACTGGGCCAGATCGGGCAGCAGCACGATGCCGCCCTCGGCGTGCAGCCGACCCAGCGCCGGCTCCCCCGCCAGCCCGTCCAGCGCCTCCTGCACCCGGCGCAGCTTGCGGCGGGCCGCGACGAGACCGGCCACGACCTCGTCCGGGTGCGGTCCGAGCTCGAGCGCCAGCACGACCCACCGGCACGGCAGCCGGCGCCCGAGTCGCTCGGCCAACGCCTCAGCGGGCTCACCCGCCAGCAACGCCGACACCAGCGCCCGCAGCGCGTCGCCCTCCTCGCCGGAGATGGCCTGCTGCTCGTGCAGGTAGCTGGTGGCCACGACCGCAGTCACCGCCTGCACGTAGCGCAGGACGCCGTCGGCGGCCGCCAGCAGCTCGGCCTTCTCGTCGGGCCCGGCCTCGGCGACCAGCGCGCTCCAGCCGATGCGTCCGCCGACGTGGTAGGCCGTCAGCACCGAGGCCAGCGGCACGCGCTCCTGGGCCCGCCTGGCGGCCGACAGGCGGGGCTCGGCGAGCTCCGAGTCGGTCGGCGGACGGTCCTCGATGAGGGTGACGAAGAAGGTGCGCAGGTTGTCCTCGCAGATCGCGAGGACCTCCCCGTGCAGCTGCTCCTGAGGCAGCAGCCGGTACAGCGGCACCTCGTCGAGGAAGGTGGCGATCATCTGGCGTGCGAGGGCCGGCAACCGCTGCTGCACGCGTTCGTACAGAGTCCCCGTCACGCGCGGCACTCTGCTCCTTCTCGTGAGGTCTCACAACAGGCGGGGGCCGATCTCAGAGTCACCCCAACGGCGGCGCCGCCCATCGTGACCGATCACGAAGCCTGGCCCGGCTCCCGGTCGTCAGACCCGTGGTCACAGCCCCAGCGTCAGCACGGTGTCGGAGCGCTCGACGTCGGCCTTGGCGGGCGCGGTCCCGAGCAGCCGGTCGGCGCTGATTCGGCTCACACCGAACCAGTAGCGCTCGTTGCGGTAGTGGTGCAGGCGGTGGTGGACGTAGAGCCGACGGTACGCCGCGCGGCGTGGCTTGTAGTCGGTGTGGATGAGGAAGTGCACCCACTCGTAGGCCAGCGACGTGGCCGCGACGGCGGCGACGAGGGCCCAACGGGTCGCCGCGCCGGGGAGCACCAGGCAGAGGGCACCGACGACCACCGCGCCGGCGAGGTGTCCGCGCAGCGGGATGAGCAGGATGTCGAGGTCGCGCGGCACCGCGTGGTGGGCCCGGTGCTTGCGCGCCTGGTAGAGGTCGACGGTGCGGCCCGCGACGGTGAACGGTCGCGCATGCAGGACGAGCACGTGCAGGACCCACTCCACGAACGGCTGCGCCGCGAGCACCGCGGCGACGACGACGACCTGGCCGGCGGTGGGGCCGGCGACGGCGGCACCCACCAGACCGACGGCGAGGGCGAGAGCGAGCGCCCACGGCGACCCGTGGCCGGCGAAGCGGCGCGCGGCCTGGCCAAGAGTCCGGACGTCGTCATCGGGCATGAGCCGGACCCTAGAGTTAGTTCGAAAATTCGACAAATCTTATTATCAAAGAGCGCGCTACCGCCCTGCCATGACCGGCCCCGCGTCCCTGCCCCTGCCCCCGGGACACACCTACGCCGGGCAGCGGCCGGACGAGCGACGCACGGCGCGCCACCAGTCCCTGGTCGACGCCGGGCTCGAGATCTTCGGGACCACGGGCTTCGACGACGCGACCATCGGCCCGTCTGCGCCACAGCCAAGGTGGGAACCCGCGCGTTCTACGAGCTGCTCGCGTCGCGCGAGGCGCTCCTGCTCGACGTCGGCCAGGTCGGCGCGTCGTGCCGCAGTCGTGACGCGTCACAACGGCTGCGCCTCGGCTTCGTAGCCGGTCTAGCGGGAGGAACGCGCAGCACCGTCGAAACAACACCGGCATGCGCCTGCGCCGTCTGCCCGCCCTGCTCTCCGCCGTTGCGCTCGTCGTGGCGGGGGTCGCCGTCCCCACGGTGGCCGCGGCGAAGGGCGGCCCGTCGGACAAGACCATCCGCGCCGGTGTCGGCATCGCGGACGCGACCTGGAACGTCGGCGCGGCCGCGGGCCAGTACGCCAAGCCGAGCTCCCTGGGGCAGAACCTGGCCGGGGGCGGCGAGGTCGACCCGCACGCGTTCTCCACCACCAAGGAGAAGAGCTACGGCACCCACTCCCGGCTGTCCGTGCGGGCCATCGTCGTCGAGGGCCTGGATGGCGAGCGGGTCGCGCTGCTCAAGAGCGACAACTACCTCGCGCAGGACCTGCTGCTGCGCCGCGCCGGGCAGCTGCTGGCCGCCGCCGGCAGCCAGGTCGGCTACGCCGACATCCTGCACACCGCGTCGCACAACCACTCCTCGCCGTACTACACGACGAGCTCACCGGGCGTGTTCGTCTTCCAGGACGTGTTCGACCAGCGGATGTTCGAGTACCAGGCGCGGGCGATCCGCGACGCCATCGTGGACGCCGAGCAGGACCTGCAGCCGGCGTCGATGGCCGCCACGACCGTGCCGTTCAGCGAGATGAAGGGCAACGTCGTCGGGCCGGCCACCGCCGACGACGGCTCGCCCGCCGGCTACCCGCGCGAGTTCGGCGACACCGGGCTGGTCGTCATGCGCTTCGACGCCCTGAAGGCGCGCAAGGGGAAGCTCACGAAGAGCGACCCGATCGCGGTCTGGATGAACTTCGGCGAGCACCCGGAGAGCCTGGACGGCTACGGGCTCACGACCAGCGACTTCCTCGGCCCCCTGGAGCGCATCGTCGAGCGCACCGTCGGTGCCCCGCTGGTCTTCAGCCAGGGCGACGTCGGCTCCGCCGAGGGCCCGTACGAGCGCCCCGAGGCCGACCCCGCCACGACCTCCGACGGCGGCGTCCGGGCCTTCGCGCACGCCGGCTACGCCCAGCTGGAGCGCGGCGCGCAGCTCATGGCCGACGCCGTTGTGAAGGGCTTCGAGCAGGCCGCGGGCGACGCCGCCCAGGTGCCGACCTCCAGCGCCTTCGAGGTCGCGGGCGTGACCGCGTGGGTGCCCGGCCCGCTGTCGCACCCGTACCCCAGCGTCGGCAACTGCCGCACCGACCCGACGCTGGCCGGCAACCCCGGCGTCGGCGTGGCGCCGGACTGCGAGCGCGGCGGGGCCCCCGCCAACCCGGTGACCTCCAACCTGGACCTGCACGGCCTGCCCGTCCCAGACCAGTACGGCGCCGCGGGCTACCCCGCCGTCGAGGAGAACACCCGCCTCAAGCTGCAGGTCTTCCGCTTCGGCGAGGTGCTGCTGGCCTCGTGCGCCTGCGAGGCGCAGGTCGACCTGATCCTCAACCTGGAGAGCCGCGCCAACGCGACCCAGGGCGACATCCTCGACGGCTACGACTGGAGCGGCTCCTGCACGCCCGCCGGCGCCGACTACACCTGCGACAGCAAGCCGGTGAAGAAGGCGGCGTACGACCGGATGCTCGCGCAGGTGCACAACGACGCGAAGGGCTGGGACGACCCGGCCTACGCGCCGTACGCCGAGAGCGAGCCGGCCGATCTCAGCAAGATCAAGGGCAACTTCACCAAGGAGGAGCTGTCGGCGGTGCAGGGCTACGCGCTGCCCGTCGGCATCGGTCACGCCGGTGACTACAACGGCTACACCGTGTCCTACCGCGAGTACCAGAGCCGCGACTCCTACCGCAAGGCGCTGACGACGTACGGCCCGCACACCGCGGACTACATGGTCACCCGCCTGGTCCGCGTCGCCGGCGCGCTCAAGGGCGGCCGCTCGCTGGCCGCTGAGATCAACGACCCGCAGGCGCAGGCCGACGAGGCCCGCCAGGAGGCCACCGCCCGCATCATCGGCGGCATCTCCGGCCCGGCCTACGACGCGTGGCGCGCCTCGCTGCCGGCCGACGTCGGCCCGGTCGCCGCGCTCACCCAGCCCACGAGCCTGGAGCGCTTCGGCGCAGCGACCTTCACCTGGCGCGGGGGCAGCAACGCCGTCGACAACCCGGTGGTCCGGGTCGAGCGCCAGGTCGACGGCGCGTGGGCCCCGTTCGCCGACATGTCCGGCGAGGTGCAGACCCAGGTGGCGTTCCCGAAGGGCGTCCGCGGCGTCGCCGACGCCCGCACCGGGCGCCAGGAGTGGATCTGGACGGCCGGCTTCGAGGCGTTCAGCGCCTTCCCGGCGCGCTTCGGCTCGACCCCGACCGGCACCTACCGCTTCGTCGTCGACGGCGTGTCCCGCACCACCGGCAAGGACGCGGCGTACGCGCTGACCTCGCTGCCGTTCGAGGTCACGCCGTGGACCGGGGTGAAGGTGACGGACAGGCGGGTGGACGCCGCGGGCGACGTGTCGTTCGTCGTGCCGGACAGCGACTACCCGAACAGCTACGCCTCGGCGTTCCGCACCATCAAGGACGACGGCCGGATCGCCGCGGGCACCAGCAAGCTCTGTCGTACGTGCTCGTTCCGGCCGTGGGCGTCCTCCGCGTCCGCCGCCTCGGCCGTGGTCACCGTGACGCGGGCCGACGGCAGCGTGGAGCAGGTCCCCGCGACCCTGGTCGGCGGCCGCTGGATCGCAGACACCTCCCTGCTGCCGGGTGACCGGGCCGTCGTGGCCGCCGGCGCCGTCCGGGACGCCTTCGGCGAGACGAACAGGGACGTCCTGACCCTGCAGTAGTGCTGGGTCACAACCGCAGCGGCCCCGACTCGGACCCGCTCCAGCAGGGGCAGGCGGCTCCGGCGGCGAAACGTGTGGGCAACCCTCGACCCAGGAGCCCCTCGTGCGCACTGTCGTCCGCTCCACCCTGCTGGCCGGCATGACCGGAACGCTGATGGTGTCCGCTGCCTGGGCCGGCATCGGCATCGCGCCGGTCCCCGTCCCCGTCCCGCTCCCGGCCGCCCCCGGCGTGGCCGGTGCGCAGACCGCCGCCGTGACCGGGGACACCGCTCCCACCGCGACCGCGGTCAACCCGGTGACCCTGGGCGCGGGTCAGCTGCTGGTCGGAGCGGCCAAGACCTCGATGAACCCGGACCCGGAGTCCATGAAGGCCCGGTTCCCCAACGCGCGCTGGGAGACCGACCCGGCCAAGTGCAAGACGCTGGCGCCGGCGTGGTTCCAGGACCTCCCGAAGGCTGCCGTCAACGCCATGGACGGCATCGCCAACCCGGGCTCGGTCTGGCCGGAGAACCCGAGCTGCATCTACCAGGGCGGCTTCGGCCTCGGCCCGATGAACCCGGTCACGTCCTACGACCCGGAGTTCGGCCTCTGGGTCCGCAGCATGGCCTTCAGCGACGGCAAGCAGACCCTCGTCACAACCGTGATCGACGGTGAGGGCTGGCTGTGGGACTACCGCAGCAAGTGCACCGACTGCGGGGCCAAGCAGATCAACGCCGCCCTGGCCGCTGACCCCGACCTCAAGGCGCGCGGCGTGACGGCGGCCTCGCACGTCCTGCACGCCACCCACTCGCACGCCTCGCCCGACTTCATCGGCGGCTGGGGCTTCGTGCCGAACTGGTACATGGCCCAGATCACCGACGCCATCAAGAGCACCGCCAAGCAGGCCGTCATGCAGATGGAGGCCGCCACGCTGGAGGTCGGCGAGGAGGAGGCCCGCGCGCACAACTCCGAGCGTCGCGACACCTACCGCTCCGCCGAGGAGGCGTCGATGAGCTGGGTGCGCGCCGTCGCCGTCGAGCAGACCGCCCCGCCCTCCCCGGGCCCCGGCCGCAGCGACGCGGCCCCGGGCATGCCGGCCCCGTCGCCCACCGCGACCACCGCCGCCGACGGCCCCCGCGTGATCGCCACCCTGGGCGCGTACGCCGCGCACCCGGTCACCTACGGCACCAACGGCGGCGTCGCCCACCCGGACTGGCTGGGCCTGTACAACAAGCGGCTCGAGGAGCGCTTCGGCGGCATCGGCCTGCACTTCATGACCGGCCTGGGCAACCTGACCGGAGCCAACAAGACCACCGGCGCCAAGCTCGTCGACCTGATCCCGGCCGTCGGCGGCGGCCGGCCCGTCGACGACACAACCGTCAAGGTCGCCTCGATCACGGCCACCTCCGCGCTCACCAACGTGCCGCTGAGCGCGCTCGGGACGCCCGGCCTGTTCGACCGCAAGTTCGACGCCAAGCCGGCAGTCGTGAACACCGGCGAGAACCCGAAGGCGCCGTGCGCCTCGGCCTCCGCGCAGTCGGTGGAGCTGCCGGCCACCGCGGCCCGGATCGGCAACGACATCGTCTTCACGGCGGCGCCCGGGGAGGTGTTCGCCAACTACACGAACACCGTCAAGGAGAAGAACCCAGGCCGGATCACGTTCCCGCTGGCGCAGGCCAACGACGCGCTCGGCTACATGCCGCAGAGCTTCGAGATCAACCCGGTCGGCCAGCAGGGGCTGGGCTTCGCGGCCGGCGGCGTCGTCTTCGTCAACTACGAGGACAGCTACGCGATCGACCGCTGCACCGGCGACCTCATGCTCGAGGAGACGCTCAAGCTGCTCAACACGGTCAAGGCGCCGTAGCTCGGCCCGACCCTCTCGCCGCTCCATGATCACGTGCGACACGCCGCGGCGTGCCGCACGTGATCATGCGCTTTCGCGGCGGGGCCGGGCGGTCATGTCGGCGACGGCTCGCCCGTGCTGCTCGACCACCCGGCGGACGAAGGCCTGCTGGTCGTGACGCAGCTCGAACCAGGTGACCCGCTCCGTCGTCCAGCCCAGGGCCTCGGCCACCCGGTCGCGACGACGGTCCTTGGCGACCATCTGCGCGCCGGCGTGGCCGCGCTTGCCGTCGGCCTCCACCGCGAACCGCACGGCCCGATCACCGAGGTCGAAGCGCGCCACGAGCCGCGCCGCGTGGTCGAACAGCTCGACCTGAGGCTCCAGCCCCGGAAGCAGCGGCTGCAGCAGGAGCCGCGCCAGGGTCTCTGCCGGCGACTCCGCCCGACCGTCGGCGACGGCCGACGCCGTCCGGAGCGCCGGCGCGCCGAGCTGCCCCCTGCGCCCGGCGTGCGACGTGATGTCGCTGAGCGCGACCTGGTCCCGGTGCAGCGCACCGTCGACCGCGCAGACCAGCGCCTCGTGCGACAGCACGCGGGCGACGTCGAGCAGCGTGCGTGCCGGCGTGGTCAGCCAGAGACCGCTGTCCAGCCGCATGACGTCGCCGCGCCGGACCGGAGCGCAGGTGGGGCGCAGGGTGCGTCCGGTACAGGTCTGAGGCGGCAGCCGTCGGCCGACGGTGACGTCGTCGAGCAGGTGCTCCCGGGCGCCGGTGGCGAGGTCGTCGTCGATCAGCGCAAAGCCCCACACCCGCGCTGCGGTCCGGCCGCTGGCCACCGCCCGCAGGACGTCGCGCCCGCTCCCGTCCTTCGCCGGCACGGGCTGGTCGGCGCCGCCGGTGGCGAGCACCGCAGCGATCCCCCGCTGCTCGGGCGACGGGGCGAACCCGCCGTCGGCGTAGACGCCGCGCCAGAGCACCTGCCAGATGCCTGCGCGAACCATCTCGTCGATCTGCCTTGGGCCGAGCAGTCGCAGCGCCTGCCCGCGAGTCCATACGCCGCTCGTCCCGTCGCCGAGGCTGCTGAGGTCGGTCATCCGGCGAGGCTGCGGCGCCCAGGGGCCCACGACCACTGCCCGAGCGACATCTGTGGATGCCGAGCGGCTCCCCTCTGGGTGCGAGCGTGTCGACCGAGGCGCCGGGGGCAACGTCCGGGCCGTGGGCGGGCCTAACCCCGCAGGCGCTGCGTGCTGAGCGTGGCCTTCTTCAGCTCGGTCTCGCAGAAGACGCCCTTGACCCAGCCGCCGTCGCTGTAGAGCCGCGTCTGGTCGGCGTAGTGCGCGCTCTTGGGGTTGGTCGACTGCGAGTAGGTCAGCATCGTCTGGCTGTCCGGGCAGCCGTCGCCGTCGAAGCTGACGGTCTGGATGAA
Source organism: Mycobacteriales bacterium (assembly GCA_046593875.1). Classification (GTDB taxonomy): domain Bacteria; phylum Actinomycetota; class Actinomycetes; order Mycobacteriales; family SCTD01; genus SCTD01. The sequence continues at coordinate 15,278 of JBKJQQ010000141.1, forward strand.
GGACGCCCCATGCGCGAGCCGGCCGACGTACCCGGCCTTCGGGTCCCAGGCGGCCGCCATCGCGTTGAAGACGCCGAGGCCGCCGGGACCACCGTGGTACGGCGTGCTGGTGCCGTCCGGCCGCAGGTCCTTCTGGAAGGCGCCGAGCGGCGCGTCCACCGGGATCGCGGCGCCCTTGAGGTCGTTCAGCGCGTCGCCGAAGGCCTGCCGGACCTGCGGGTGCCGGGTGTTGAGGTCGCGCGGGGTGTTGACCGGGTCCTTGACGTCGAACGGCGTGGACCACGGACCCCCGGCCGCGCCGGCTGCCCGCGTCCAGAAGCGGCGGAACAGGATCGCGCCCTTGCTCTCCAGGCCGTCGCGGACGTCCCAGGCCGCGAGCACGTCGCACGAGGTGCCCACGGCGACCGGACCGCTGCCCGACGGGGCGACGCCCCCCGGGAAGCCCTTGCACATGGCGACGACGGCGTCACGGGTGAGCTCACCGGCGTGCTGGCGGTCGCTGTAGAGCAGGTCCTGCAGCTCCTGGCGGGTGAAGCGGCCACCGCCGGCGATCTCCTCCTCGACCATGACCAGCCCGGAGCGGGTGCGCAGCGCCCGGGCGGTGCCCTCGTCGCCGATGATGCGCGCGAAGCCGGTGAGCGGCTGCCGCGGCTGGCTGAGCCAGTACGAGTCGTTGGAGTTGGTGACGTAGTCGCTGCGCAGCAGGGACGGCATGCTGGACGGACCGAAGGTGCCGGGCTGGATCGCGTCGGGGTCGTTGCCCCACTCGCAGGCCGAGCGCGAGCCGTCGAGCACCGGCAGGCGCAGCGCCGCGAACGTCGCCTGGCCCATCGCGGTGTTGCACATCTGGGCCTTGGCGTTCGTGACGTGCGGCGTCACCGAGATGTCGGCGTAGAGCGCGTCGCCCTGGTCGTCGGCGGCGATCGTGTTGACCCACGGGATGCCCTGGTTGCGCTTGAGGACCTCGAGCACCTCCTTGGCCGACTGCGCCTTGTCCACCTCGAGGAAGTGGTTGAGGTAGCGGAAGTTCGGCGCGTTGGCGTCGCCCATCGCGAAGGCCGTCGCCGGCGTCCAGGGGAAGATCGGCAGGCCGAGCAGGCTGGTCAGGACCGGTCCGAAGCGGGTCGAGTACAGCCTGCGGCTCTGGGTCGAGCCGTCCTGCTTGGTGACGGTCACGTCGCGGCTGGTCATCGCCGTGGGCTTGCCGTCGTACAGGTAGGTCGTCGGCGACCCCGGCACGAGCGTCAGCTGGAACGGCGTGAAGCGGAACGCCGTGGAGACCGTGTGGCTCCAGGCCATCTTCTGCGTGTGGCCGATGAGCACCAGCGGGACGCCGAGCAGGGAGCCGCCGGTGACGTCGAGCTTGCCCGGGACGGTCAGGTGCGCCTGGTAGAAGCGCTCGGAGCCGATCCAGGGGAAGTGCGGGTTGCCGAGCAGCATCCCCTTGCCGTTCGCGGTCGTGTCCTTGCCCAGCGCGACGGCGTTGCTGCCGATGGCCAGCGTCTTGTACTGCTCGTCCAGCAGCCGGGCCGTCGCCTCGTGGTCGGTCTGCGTGCTCGGCAGCGGCGCGGACGGGTGCGGGGGCTGCGCGCCGCCGATGCCGTCGATCGCTACGCCGGAGCTGGCGAGCAGGGCCAGCTGGTAGAAGCGGCGGTAGGCGTCGATCTCGGTGATCGGCGTGACGTGCGGCTTGCCGGCGCAGGTCGGGTCGGTCACGCCCGCGGCGCCGCCGACGTCGGCCAGCCAGCGGTTGTAGCCGGCGACGTAGCCGGTGACGAGCTCCTTGACCTCCGGCTGCGGGCCGTTCGGGGCCGGCGCCGCCATGAGCTTCTCGACCCGCCGGTCGTCGATGATCTGCTGGAAGAAGAAGTCGCTGTTGAGGTTGTTGACGGTCGAGCCATTGCCGCGGAAGGCGTACGAGCCGCCCTCGCCGAAGAACATCGACCGCTGGCCGCGCACGGTCGTGTAGGTGTCGGCCAGGACGCAGATCGTCTCGCTGGCGATCTTGTACCCGTAGCCGTAGCCGACGTCCTCGAAGTCCTTGCCGCTGATGTGCGGGATGCCGTACTCGGTCTCGCGGATCGTGGCGTCGAAGCCCGCGCGCTCAGGAGACGCGGCGACCGCGACGGGAGCGAGCGTGGCGGTGAGGGCTGCGCTGAGCAGCAGGGCAAGACGGCGACGCGACACGGGTCCTCCGGAGGTGGGGCAGTTGCTCGCGGGTTTCGACACCGGGAGTGCGAGTACCTGCCTGCATGTCGGAGGAGCTCGATGTGGGGGTCACGACATGACGAGTACGTGACGATCGCCGCGGGCACAGAGACCTGGTGACTGCTCCCACGCTGCAGCGGCCGCCGCGCACGCGTCCCCGCCGCGCGCTGCTCGGGCGCTCGCCTGCGCTGGACGGCCTGCGCGGCATGGCGCTGATCTGGGTCGTCACCTACCACTTCACCTCCAGCGCCGGCCCCTTCCCGGGCGGCTGGGTCGGCCTGGACGTCTTCTTCGTCCTGTCCGGCTTCCTCATCACCGCCATGCTGCTCGACGAGGTCCGCGTGCACGGGCGGGTGTCCCTGCCGCTGTTCTACGCGCGCCGGGCCTGTCGTCTGCTGCCCGCGCTGCTCGTCATGCTGGCCGTTTGGGTCGGCGTCCTGCTGGCCTTCCACGACACGAGCTGGATCGCGGCGACACCGGGCGGGGACGGCAGCGGCGACCCGGTCGATGTCCGCTCCGCGCTCGGCCAGGTCGGCATCGTCCTGGGCTACGGCGCCAACTGGGTCTACGCGCTGGGCAGCGGCGACGCGCCGCTGGCGCACCTGTGGTCGCTCGCGGTCGAGGAGCAGTTTTACCTCGTCTGGCCGTTCGTCCTGCTCCTGCTGCTGAAGGTGCCCGCCGCGCGCCGGATCTGGCCGGTCCTCGCGCTCGCGGTGGTCAGTGCTGCGTTGCCCCTGCTGTACTGGGACGGCGGTGAGGGCACCAACCGCATCTACTTCGGCACCGACACCCGCGCCGTCGGCATGCTCCTCGGGGCCGCGGCCGCGCTGGCCTGGCACCAGCGACGGAGCCGCGGTACGGGCAGCCCGGCGGCCACGCCGCGCGCCTGGGCCGGGTTGGTCACCGTGCTCGTCTTCCTGCTTGCGGTCGGCAACGTCCCGCTCAAGTCCCTGGCCGGTCCCGCGATCATGGCCGTCGCCGCGATGCAGGTCGTGCCGTACCTCGTCGATCGTCCTCGCAGCCTGCTCGGCCGGGGCTTCGCCACTCCGGTCCTGGTCTGGCTGGGCCAGCGGTCCTACGCGATCTACCTCTGGCACTACCTGTGGGCCACCTGGCTGAACCCGCTCAGCCCCTGGGTGAGCATCCCCTTCGGCATCGCCGCCTCGCTGCTGTGCGCGGTGGTGTCCTGGCGCTTCGTCGAGGCGCCGGCGCTGCAGTACGCCCGCCGCTTCCGCCCCGCCGTGCCCGTCGACCCCTACCCGACCGCGGCGCAGGCGCGGGAGCGCCTCGCCGCCTGACGATCCGGCAACGGGGGGTCAGGCAGCGGGGGGTCAGGCAGCGGTCGGCAGGAGCAGCTGCTGACCGACCTGCAGACCGGAGGTCTGGAGGTCGTTGAGGCGGCGGATCTGGGCGATGACCTCGCGAGGGTCGTTCTCCGGGGCGATCCGCTGGGCGACCGACCACAGGGACTCGCCCGCCTGCACCGTGGTGACGACGGGGGCCGCCGCCGTGCCGCCGGCGTCGACGCCGGCGGCCCGGGTGTCGCGCTGGCCGATCGAGAACGCGCCCAGGAGCAGCACGGCGAGCACCAGCACCAGCGCGGCGCGGCCGCGGCGGGTCAGGCGGACGGCGGTGGGGGTGACGCAGGTGGCGGAGGTGGCGGTCATGGGGATCTCCTCGGGGTCGAAGTCGACCGAACGGGTGTTCGATCGAACGTCTGAGCGAGAAGGTACCCAGGCCCTCTGACAAAACACCAGACACGTTCGAACATGTGTTTGATCTGTGACCTCCGGAGCGTTACCTTGCGCCTCGACCACCTGTTCGGACCAGCAGACGGAGACCCCCATGGCGCGCAAGCAGGCACCGACCGAGTCCGAGGGCGCTGTCGTGCACGACCTCCCGGACGGCCCGCCCGACGAGGCCGGCCTCACCCCGCGGCAGCGCAAGGTCCTCGAGGTGATCCGCGACTCGGTCGAGCGGCGCGGCTACCCGCCCACCGTGCGCGAGATCGGCGAGGCCGTCGGGCTGACGAGCACGAGCAGCGTGTCGCACCAGCTGGCCATGCTGCAGAAGAAGGGCTTCCTGCGCCGCGACCCGTCCCGCCCGCGCGCCGTCGACGTGCGCCTGCCCGGCGAGACGGCCGCCGCCAACGCCGTGCAGGACGAGGCGGCCGAGCGCGCCGCCCGACCGACGCCGGCCTACGTTCCGGTCCTCGGTCGCATCGCGGCCGGCGGGCCGATCCTGGCCGAGCAGGCCGTCGAGGACGTGTTCCCGCTCCCCCGCGAGCTGGTCGGCAGCGGCACGCTGTTCATGCTCAAGGTCGTCGGCGACTCCATGGTCGACGCGGCCATCGCCGACGGGGACTGGGTCGTGGTCCGCCAGCAGCCCAACGCCGACAACGGCGACATCGTCGCCGCGATGATCGACGGCGAGGCGACCGTCAAGACCTACAAGCGCAAGGACGGCCACGTCTGGCTGATGCCGCACAACGCGGCCTACGCGCCCATCGACGGCGACAGCGCCGTCATCCTGGGCCGGGTCGTCACGGTGCTCCGCAAGGTCTGACGGCAGGAGCCGGCGGCCGTACGGCGAAGACTCCGGGACGCAACCGCTCCTGGAGGACCGTTGAGCAGCTCGTCCGACGCCCGCCTGACCCGTCGCTCGCTGTTGCGGCGCGGGGCGATCGGCGCGGGCGTCCTCGCCGCGGCTCCCGTCCTGGAGCGCACGGCCCTCGGTGCGGCCACCGGGACGACGGTGCCGGGCGAGATGCTCTCCTACGCCCGCGTCCGCCCGCGCACGCTCGGCCAGGCGCTCGCGCTCGCGGACTTCGACGACACGCACCGGCTGCTCGCCGACGGCTCGATGGAGCTTCTGCTGTGGCCGGGCGACGAGACCAGGCTGCGGCGCCTCGGCGTCGACTACGAGGTCACCCAGCCCTACCGCGGTCCCGACCTCACCGCCGCCGCCCGGCTGTCCGGCCTCGCGCCGCAGCCCGGCGAGCGCACCGACTACCGCCGCTACGCCGACTACGTCACCGATCTGCAGAAGCTCGCCACCGATCACCCGAAGCGCGCGCGGATGTTCGCCTTCCCGGAGACCACGCTCGAGGGACGCAAGGTCTTCGGCATCGAGATCGCGGACGACGTGATGCGGGCGGCGACCGACGGTCGCCCGACGTTCTGGGTCGACGGGGCCCACCACGCCCGGGAGTGGCCGTCGTCGGAGTACCCGATGATGTTCGCCTTCGACCTGCTGGCGTCGTTCGGCAAGGACGCGCGCGTCACCAGCCTGCTGAGGAAGATCCGCGTCGTCATCGTGCCGATCGTCAACGTGGACGGCTTCGTGCACTCGCGGGAAGCCTCCCCGGTCTTCAACCCGGTGCTGAACAACAACCTGGCCTTCGAGGTGGCCGGCCTCGAGAGCGGCTGGCGCAAGAACAAGCGCTCGGTCACCAACGCGCTGTACGCCGCCGGTGGCGCGTCCTCACGCCTGAACGCCGACGCGCACGGCACCGACCCGAACCGCAACTACCCCTTCTTCTGGGGTGGCGAGGGCGGCGGCGGCGACCCGAGCAGTCAGACGTACGGCGGCATGCAGCCGTTCAGCGAGCCCGAGGCGCGCAACATCGCGGGCGGCATGAAGGCCCGTCAGGTCACGGCGTACCTGACCAACCACACCAGCGGCCAGCTGTGCATGCGCCCGTGGGGCTACACGACCGACGCGTCGCCGGACAACGCGCTGCAGGAGGACCTCGGCGAGCAGATGTGCGAGAAGCACCTGGGCTACCGCAACCAGATCGGCCTGTCGCTCTACCCGACCGCCGGCACCAGTCGCGACTGGTCGTACGGCGCGCTGCGCACGATCGTCTACACCTTCGAGCACAACCAGGACTTCCACCCGCCGTACGCCGCCAACATCCCGTCGACGTACGCGATCAACCGCCCGGCCTGGCTCATGCTGGCTGAGGCAGCGGCCGATCCGCGCAACCACGGCGTCCTCAGCGGCCGGGCCGTCACCGGCTCGGGGGCGCCCGCCGCGGGCGTGACGGTCACGCTGACCAAGTCCTTCAGGACGCCGGTGGCCGAGGACGTCCTGGCCGAACGCGACGGGTCGGTCCCCGAGACGATCACCTCGACGGCCAAGACGGACGGTCAGGGCCGCTTCACCGTCCACGCCAACCCGAGTACCCGGCCGACGACGATCCAGGACCGTCGCGGCAAGGAGTTCTGGACGGTCAAGATCGGGCGCACGAGCCGCAAGGTCTTCCTGGACCGCGGCACCAAGGTCGACCTCGGGACCATCCGCCTCTAAGCGACCCGTTGCTCCGGCGAGCCTCAGTCGCGGACCAGCTCGCTGCGCGCCTGCTGGACGCGTACCTGCACCGGGTCGCCCTCGGTGACGACCGTGCCGGTGATCGCCTGCGCCGGGCCGCCGTCGACGCTGAACGTCCCCGACCACTCGATGTCGACCCACACGTCGCGGACACCGGCCCGCGCGTAGTCGTGCTCGAGGAAGCCACCCGGCCGGGTCGACACCTGCTCGGGGCCCTCCCCGACGTGCCAGACGTAGCGCTGCGCCGTCGCGGTGATCACGACGGAACGGCCGAGCAGCGTCAGCGGTATCTGGTAGCTGGCCGGGGCGTCGGTCCGGAACCGGGTCGGGATGTTCACCAGCGTCTCGGGCTTCGGCGACACCTGGGCGGCACCGGTCACGACGACGACGCTCTTGAACTCTCTCTGGACCAGCGCCGGGATCGCCACCGCGGGATCGAGGACGGGCGCGTCCGCGCCGAGGCAGACGGTGTCGACCAGGCGGGTCCCGGTGTCGGCGGCAGGTCGGCCGGTCGCACGGTTGATGGTCGTTTCGAACACCCAGAACCGAACCTCGCCCTCGGTCGGGCAGGTCTCGAGCGCGGCGTTGCAGAGGGCCCCGGCGTCGGAGGCATTGTTCCCGGTGCACGTCGGTGCGAAGTCGCGGTCGACGTACGTCGGCGACAACGGCGCCTTCGGACCGCGAGGGCGAGTGCCCACAGGCTTCGCTGCGTCATTCGCGCGTACCCCCGTGACGCCGAAGCCACTGTCGGTAGTGGCGGCTGTCGTGCACTCAGTCCGCTGATCGCGCGGCCCGCAGTCGCCCGGCACTGCCTGGGCAGGTGCGGCTGCGCTGAGCAACACAAGGCCGACGAGGGCCGACGTCAGCTGTAGTCGCATTACAATTTCACGTCCCGGAAGCCGGCAACTACCCAGGAGTTGCCGCGGCGCATGAGGCGCATCTGCGCGTCTGCGCCTGCAACCGGAGGTTTGCGGTCGATGACACGGCCGTCAGAACCCAGGACCCGCAACTCAGTGAGCGAGTAGCGCAGCTCCACGATGACATCTCCGGCTTCGACAGGCGGCGCCTCGGCGTACTGCACCTGGTATTCGCCGCCCTCGACCGTCTCCCCTGCTGTCGGTGCCTCCTCGATCGCACCGATCAGGTTGGTGCAGCCGCCGCAGCCCGGGTCGCTGACAGCACGGACGGCAGACGCGTCCGAGCTGCGGAAAGCCTGGTTCATGAGCTCCAAGTAGTACCTGGCGAACGCCGCAGCCCCCTGGGGGGTCTCCGCCGCCGCCTCGCTCGGGAGCGGCAGCACGACCTGCATCGGACTCCCAGACGGCACCGGCGGCAGCACCGTGGGC
>JBKJQQ010000240.1:0-11774 GCA_046593875.1 Mycobacteriales bacterium
CTACTCGTGCGCGCCGGCGCGGCCGCCGACCAGGTCCTCGGTGCCGGTCAGCAGCCACAGCAGCGCCGGCCCGCTCCAGGTGAAGCCCAGCGGCAGCAGCGCGGCCAGGTCCGGCAGCCGGTCGGAGCGGTAGAAGAGCAGCGCGAGCAGCAGCCCGAACAGCGAGCCCAGCAGCGCGACGACGCCCCAGCGGGTGGCCGAGAACCGCCGCGACTCCGCCATCGTCAACGCCACGACGTACGGCGCGAGCGTCACGGCAGCGAGCGCGGCAAGGCCGAGGGCGACGATCAGCGGGAAGACGACGGCGGCCAGCAGCAGGTCGAGCACCGCGTCAACCTAGTGGCAGGCCGGTGCCCGTGACGGCCGCCGCAAGCAGGCCGAGCACGAGCAGCCCCCCTGCCCTGCGCACGTGCACGAAGCAGACCGCGGCGAACCACAGCGGCCACACCGGGAAGCCCGGCGGCGGCTCGGCCGGGGCCGGCTTGCCCAGCGCGCCGGCCACCTTGCGCAGCGTCGGCAGCGCGAGCGCGACGAGCAGCACCGGCCAAGGCAGGGCGCCGACGGCCACGGCGATCCCGGTCGTCGCGTAGAAGGCGACCAGCAGGCCGACGGTCACCGCCCGCGCCCGTGCGTCGCCCAGGATCACCGGCAGCGTCCGCGTCCCGGTCGGCTCGTCGTAGGCGATCTTGTCGATGTGCTTGCCCATCAGCACCGACGTGCACAGCAGGCCGTACGGGACGCTGGCCAGCCACACCTGCCAGGGCAGCTCGCCGACCGCGGAGAAGTACGTGCCGGCCACCATCAGCGGGCCCCAGGTCACGAAGACGTCCGGCTCGCCGAGGCCGCGCTTCTTCAGGCGCAGCGGCGGTGAGGTGTAGGCGACCGACAGGAACAGCCCGGCGACGGCGAAGGCGATCACGGGCCAGCCGCGCTGCGTCGCGAGCACCACCATCACGACGAGGTCGACGCCCATCAGTCCGAGGACCGCCAGGCCCATCTGCTTGCGGCGGACCATCCCGGACAGGATCGGGTGCGGCGCGTACATGGCTCGCGGGTAGGCGTCGGTGTCCAGCCCGACGTCGAGGTCGGACAGGTCGTTGAGGATGTTGTTGCAGGCGTGCGCGACCAGGATCCCCAGCAGCGCCAGCAGGGCGAGCGGCCAGGAGAAGCCGTCCGCCCGCACGGCGAGCAAGCCCGCGACCAGGCCGGCGAACAGCGTCATCGGCAGCACGGCGGCGCGCGTGACGACGAGCCACTTCGTCACCCCGTCGAGCGTCTTCGGGTCGCGGTCCGGCGGCGGGTTCGTCGTGCGCAGGGCGTACGACCACGCGCCGAGCCGGCCGGCCCGCGCCGGGGCGAGGAGGCGCCGCTCCCGCGCGCTGCTGACCATCCGCAGACGGTACCTAGACCAGGCGCCGGTCGGCGGCCCACCGCGAGAGCTCCCGCCGGTTGGACAGCTGGAGCTTGCGCAACACCGACGACACGTGCGTCTCCACCGTCTTGCCGGAGATGAACAGCTCCGCCGCGACCTCCTTGTAGGTGTAGCCGCGGGCGATCAGCCGCAGCACGTCGCGCTCGCGGGCGGTGAGCACGTCGAGGTCCTCGGACGGTGCGGGCGGCGTGGCCGAGAACGTGTCGAGGACGAAACCGGCCAGCCGCGGGGAGAACACGGCGTCGCCGTCGGCCACCCGACGCACCGCGTCGGCCAGCTCGGGCGCGGAGATGCTCTTGGTGACGTAGCCGCGCGCGCCGCCGCGGATGACCCCGATGACGTCCTCGGCGGCGTCCGACACCGAGAGCGCGAGAAAGCGCGTGGACGGCGCACCGGCGGCGACGCCGGCCAGGACGGCACTGCCACCGCCCTCGGGCATGTGGACGTCGAGCAGCACCACGTCGGGCTGCAGCGCGAGGATGAGACGCACTGCCTCCGAGACGGTCTCGGCCTCCCCCACGACCTCGACGGCCTCGCCCAGCTCGCTGCGCACCCCCGCGCGGAACAACCGGTGGTCGTCCACGAGCACCACGCGCAGCGCCATCAGAGCTGTACCTCCAGCCGGACCTCGGTGCCCTCGCCGGGAGCGCTGCGGACCGACGCCGTGCCGCCGTGCCGGTCCATCCGGCCGACGACCGACTGCGCGAGCCCGTACCGGTCGCCCGGCACCGCAGCGGGATCGAAGCCCGAGCCGCGGTCGCGCACGAAGACCTGCGCGCGACCCTCGGCGACCTCGGCGTAGACCTGCACCGCGTGCTCGCCGGAGTGCTTGGCGGCGTTCACGAGGGCCTCGCGGGTCGCGGCCACGAGCGGCACGGACGCTGGGCCGTCTCCGACCACGACCAGCTCGACGGCGATGCCGTGGGCCTCCTCGACCTCGGCGGCGGTCTGCTCCAGCGCACCGCGCAGGGTCGCGTCCAGCACCGCCGGCTCGTACAGCCAGCCGCGCAGCTCGCGCTCCTGCGTGCGCACCAGGCGCTGCACCTCGCGGGGGTCGTCGGCGGCCTTGCGGATCAGCGCGAGGGTCTGCAGCACCGAGTCGTGGACGTGCGCGGCGACCTCCGCGCGCTCCTGCGAACGGATGCGCTCGCGACGCTCGGTGCGCAGGTCCGCGACGAGCCGGAGCACCCACGGCCCGCTCAGCACGAGGACGCCCAGCACCACGACGACCGTGGACAGCAGCCCCTCTCGTGCCTGCTGCAGCTCCCCGCGGGTGGCCAGGAAGCCGGCCAGCCCGGCGACCACGAGCACCGCCCCGACGAGCACCACGACGGGGCCGCGGACGCGACCGGCCCGCCAGCGCGAGCGCTGCGCCTCGTCGGCCTGCCGCCACACCAGGCCGACTCCCCCGGCCGCGGCCAGCAGCGGGACGAGCGCGGCGGAGAAGAAGCCGGTGGCCTGCAGCGCGAGCACGCCCCCGAGGCCGAGCGCCCCGAGCGCCAGCAGCTGCACGCGGCTGTCGGCCGCGACCGCCGCGGGCACCTCCCCCTGCGGGACCAGCACCCACAACGCGGCGTACATGAGGATCCCGGCCCCGCCGCACAGCGTCAGCAGCACGAACGCCAGCCGGACGACCAGCGGTGCCAGACCGAGGTGCTCGGCCACTCCCGCCGCGACCCCGCCCAGGGCGCGGCCGGACCCGGCGCGCACGAGGCGGGCGGGAGCGGCGGTGGTCACCGGCTCAGGGTTCCACGCGGGAGGAGCTCCGGGGATCAGGGCGCGACCCTGAGACGGAGACCAGGGTCGTTCCCCGATGTGCTCGCCCCAAGGGGGGATCATCGTCGCCGTCATGACCGAGACGCTGATCGACCAGCCCCTGCCGCCTCCGCCCCCTGACCCGCGCCGCCTGGTGCGCGACCCGGACGACAAGGTCGTCGCCGGCGTCTGCGCCGGGCTGGGCCGCTACACCGCGACCGACCCCGTCCTGTGGCGCGTCGCCATCGCCGTCCTCGCCCTGCTCGGCGGCGCCGGCCTCGCTCTCTACGCCCTCGGCTGGCTGCTGGTGCCGCGTGCCGACCAGCCGCAGTCCATCGCCGAGCGCACGCTGCGCCGGCCGGACAGCAGCATCACGGTCGTCGGTGTCGTGCTGGCCGTCATCGTCGGCGTCGTGCTGCTGGGCCTGCTCGACGGAGCGGGCGTCGGCGCGATCGTCGTGCTCGGCCTCCTGGCCTACCTTGTCGCCCGCGACCGACGCGACGGCCTGCCGGCCCCACGCCCCGAGATGTCCCCCCCTGCAGCAGGAACCGCCCCGATCCCCCCACCGGTCCCGCGCGAGCGGTCACCGCTCGGTGGCCTCACCCTCAGCGCCGCGGTCCTGGTGGCCGGCACGCTGCTGCTGCTGCGCGAGGCCGGTGTCGACGAGCTGACCGGCTCCCGCGTGCTGGCTGTCGCCCTGCTCGTCGTCGGGTCCGGCCTGCTCGTCGGCACCTGCTACGGCCGCGCCCGGTGGCTGTTGCCGATCGGCGTGCTGCTCGCCGTGGCGATGGCCGGCGCTGCGGGCGCCGAGCGCGTCGACATCGCAGACGGCGTCGGCGAACGGAGCTGGCGCGCCGTCGACGGCGGCGACTACCGGCTCGGCGCCGGCGAGGCGACGCTCGACCTGCGCGGTCTGCGCGGCCAGGACGACGCGACGGTGTCGGCCCGCGTCGGGATCGGCCAGCTGGTCGTCCTCGTGCCGCGGGGCATGGACGTGGCGATCGACGCCGACGTCGAGCTGGGCGAGATCGACACCCCCCGCTCCACGACCGAGGGTGACGACCTGCACGAGGAGCTCGTCCTCGGGTCTGCCGACGACGTCACGGTGACGGTGGACGCGGACGTCCTCGTCGGACAGATCGAGGTGCGCTATGTCCAGGCATGAGCGGGACGTGCTGTCCCTGATGGGCGGGCTGCTGCTGGTGCTGCTCGCCGCCGTCTTCCTGCTCGACGACACGACCGGCCTGTCCGTCGACGGCCGCTGGGTCGCTCCGGCGCTGCTCGTCGCGGTCGGCGCCGCCGGCCTGGCCGGGAGCCTGCGCCGGCGGCTCTAGTCCCTCGCCGTACGTCGTGGTCGGTGCCGTCCCCGACCACGACGTACGACCGAACCCGTTGGACCCGCGCCGTAGCGTGGACCCACGTGCAGTCCCTCCCCCTCGCCGACCCGGGTCGCCCTGACCTGCGGTCGCCTGCGCGCTTCCTGCTGCGGGTCGCGCGGCTTCAGCTCAAGACGGTCCTCGGCGGCATGGCCTTCGGTGTCCTCTGGATGAGCTGCCAGGCCGTCGTGCCGTACGTCCTGGGCCGCGCGATCGACGAGGGCGTCGCCGCCCGCGACGGGGACGCGCTGCGACGATGGGCCCTGGTGCTGCTGGGGATCGGCCTCGTGCAGGCCTTCGCCGGCGTCACCCGGCACCGCTTCGCCGTGAGCAACTTCCTCGTCTCCTACTTCCGCACGACGCAGTGGGTCAGCCGGCAGACGCTGCACCTCGGGGCCGACCTGCGGACGGTGACCTCGACCGGCGAGGTCGTGAGCATCGGCACCTCCGACACGCTCGGCATCGCCCGGGCGCTGGACGTCACGGCGCGCGGCGCCGGCTCGGTCGTCGCCTTCGTCCTGGTGGCGGCCCTGCTGCTGCAGGCCTCGCCCGCGCTCGGGGCGGTCGTGCTGATCGGGGTGCCGCTGTTCAGCCTGGTGATCGGCCCGGCGCTGCGACCGCTGCACGGCCGACAGGCCCATCAGCGCGAGGCGCTCGGCCGGCTCACCACGCTCGGCACGGACACCGTCTCCGGCCTGCGCGTCCTGCGCGGCGTCGGCGGCGAGCGCGCCTTCCTCGACCGCTACCGGCGGGAGTCGCAGCGGGTCCGGCAGTCCGGCGTGCAGGTCGCCCGGAGCCAGTCTCTGCTCGACGCCGCACAGGTCCTCGTGCCGGGCACGTTCGTCGTGCTGGTCACCTGGCTGGCAGCACGTTTCGCCGTCCAGGGGAAGATCTCGGTCGGTGACCTCGTCGCCTTCTACGGCTACGCGGCGTTCCTCGTGACGCCGCTGCGCACGATCACCGAGGCGGCCGACAAGGTGACCCGCGCGCTGGTCGCGGGCCAGCGGATGATCGCTCTGCTGGCACTGCAGACGTCCCTGCCGGAGTCCGCGCACCCGCAGCCCGAGCCGCCGCCCATGTCGGCGCTGCAGGACGTCGCCAGCGGACTGGTCGTGCGGCCCGGCCTGCTCACCGCCGTCGTCAGCGCCGAGCCGGTCGACGCGTCCGCACTGGCCGACCGGCTCGGGCGCTACGTCGACGGCGAGGTGCGGCTCGGCGGCACCCTGCTGGCCGACCTGCCGCTGGAGGTCGTCCGCCGCCGGGTGCAGGTCGTCGACAAGGACGCGCTGCTGCTGTCGGGCGTGCTGGGCGAGGAGCTCGGGCCGAAGCCGGCCGCAGCCCTGCACGCCGCCTGCGCCGCGGACGTGCTCGAGGCGCTGCCGCACGGGCTGGACACCGTGCTCGAGGAGCGCGGCCGCCAGCTTTCCGGCGGGCAGCGCCAGCGCCTGGTGCTCGCCCGGGCGCTGGTCGCGGACCCGGAGGTGCTGGTGCTCGACGAGCCGACCAGTGCGGTCGACGCGCACACCGAGGCGCGGATCGCGGACCGGCTGCGCGACGCGCGCGCCGGCCGGACGACGGTCGTCATGACGAGCAGTCCGCTCCTGCTCGACCGCGCCGACGAGGTCGCGTTGCTCGTCGACGGTCGGGTCGTGGCGGTCGGCACGCACCGCGCCCTGCTCGACGGCGAGGCCTACCGGTCGGTCGTCCTGCGCACGGAGCCGGCCGCATGAGCCAGCTCCCGGTGGCCGACGCGCGCCAGGTGCGGACCTACGCCACCGGCCTGGCCCGGCGGCACCCGCGCGCCCTCGGCCTGTCCCTGGGGCTCTACGCCGCCGCCGCTCTCGCCGGACTGGTCGCGCCCCGGCTGCTCGGCGCCCTGGTCGAGGCCGTCGAGAAGGGCACGACCAGCGGCTACGTCGACAGGGTGGCGCTGCTGCTCGCCGGCGCCGTCCTGCTGCAGACGGTGCTCACGAAGTGGTCCCGGACGATCTCGCTGGTCCTGGCCGAGGAGGTCTTCGCCGACCTGCGCGAGGACTTCCTCGAGCGGGTGGTCGCGCTGCCGCTGTCGACGGTCGAGCGGGCTGGGTCCGGCGACCTGCTGAGCCGCACCACCTCCGACGTCGACACCCTCGCCAAGACCGTGCGCTACGCCGTGCCCGAGGTCCTCGTCGCCACGGTGACCTCGGTGCTGACGATCGGCGCGGCCTTCCTGGTGTCCCCGCCGGTCGCCAGCGCGATGCTGCTGTCTGCGCCGGTGCTGTTCCTCTCCACCCGCTGGTACCTGCGCCGCGCTCCGGACGGCTACCTGCGCGAGCGCGCGGCGTACGCCGTCGTCACCGCCGGCATCGCCGAGAACGCGGAGAGCGCGCGCACGGTGGAGTCGCTGCGGCGGCAGGACGTGCGGCGGCAGCGCAGCGACGACGACATCCGGCACGCCTACGGCACCGAGCTCTACACCCTGCGGCTGCGCACGATCTGGTTCCCGCTGGTGGACCTGTCGTTCGTGCTGCCGCTGGTCAGCGTCGTCCTGCTCGGCGGCTACCTCTACACCCGAGGCATCGCCTCGCTCGGCGAGGTCACCACGGTCGCGCTGTACGTGCAGCTGCTGCTGGACCCGCTCGACCGGCTGCTCGGCTGGCTGGACGAGCTGCAGGTCGGCGCGTCCTCGCTGGCAAGGCTGATCGGCGTCGCGGAGGTGCCGGACGACCGCTCCCCCAGCGGGCAGGCGCCGGTGGGCGAGGACCTCACGGCCGACGACGTCCGCTTCTCCTACCGCGACGGCCACGACGTGCTGCACGGCCTGGACCTCGCGGTCCGGCCGGGCGAGCGGCTGGCCGTCGTGGGGCCGTCCGGTGCGGGCAAGTCGACCCTCGGACGGCTGCTCGCCGGCGTGCACGGCCCGCGCACCGGCAGCGTCACCCTGGGCGGCGTGCCGATGCTGGACCTGCCGCTGGAGCAGCTGCGCACCGAGGTCTCCCTCGTCACGCAGGAGCACCACGTCTTCGTCGGCACGCTGCGCGAGAACCTGCTGCTGGCGCGCGAGGACGCGACCGACACGCAGGTGCGCGCTGCCCTCGACGCGGTCGACTGGTCCCACGACGTCGACCTCGACACCGCGGTGGGAGCAGGCGGTCTCGCGCTGTCGCCGGCGCAGGCGCAGCAGGTCGCCCTGGCCCGCCTCGTGCTGGCCGACCCGCACACCCTGGTGCTCGACGAGGCCACCTCCCTGCTCGATCCGCGTGCGGCCCGGCACCTGGAGCGGTCCCTGGCCGCGGTCGTCACCGGTCGTACCGTGATCGCCATCGCCCACCGCCTGCACACCGCGTCCGACGCCGACCGGGTCGCCGTCGTGGAGGACGGCCGCGTCACCGAGCTCGGCAGCCACGACGAGCTGCTCGCGCTCGGTGGCTCCTACGCCGCGCTCTGGGCCTCCTGGCAGTCCGCGTGACGTCCCGGCCGGCAGCCGGTGGTGGCCGCTGGGTGACGACGTCGCCGGAGCGGCTGCAGCGCTGGCTGGACGGCTTCGGGACGAGGCACGGGCCGGTATCGCGGACCTTCGACGACACCGTCGTACGGCTGCTCGGCGAGGACGGTGCCGTCGCCGAGGTCGAGGTGCCGTTCCCTCCCCTGACCGGCGGGCTGGTCGAGCACGTCCTGAGAGACCGGCGGATCGGCGTGCTGCTGGTGCGCCTGGGCGGCTGCGCGTGCGGCGTCTTCGCCGGGCCGAAGCTGGTGAGCTCGAAGATCACCACGAGGCAGGTGCACGGCCGGATCCAGGCGGGAGGTCAGTCGCAGCAGCGCTTCTCGCGCCGACGCGACGGTCAGGTGCGGGTCATGCACCAGGCCAGCGCCGACACCGCCGTCCGAGTGCTGCTCCCGGAGGCGGCCACGCTGGACGCGCTGATCGTGGGCGGCGAGCGGACTGCCGTCGACGCGGTGCTCGCCGACCGCCGGCTCGAGCCGCTGCGCCCGCTGGTCACCGGCCGGCGGCTCGACGGCCCGGACCCTCGGCAGAAGGTGCTCGAGGCGTCGTACGACCAGGCCCGCGAGGTCTGGATCCGCGTCCTCGACCCCTGACCCGCGGGGTCAGGACTGCGGTGGCTCGTCCTTGCCGGCGGCCTCGAGCCGGTCGGCCTGCTCCCTGGTCGCGTGCACTGCGCCCTCGGCGTGGTCCGGCGGGCCGTACACGGTGTAGAGGACGAGCGGGTTCGGGCCCGTGTTGAGGAAGTTGTGCGTGAGACCCGCTGGGACGACGACGATGTCGCCCGCCTTGACCTTGCGCTCCTTGCCCGACACGACGGCCTTCCCGATGCCGCTCACGAAGGACAGGATCTGGTCGGTGTCGTCGTGCACCTCCTCACCGATCTCCCCCTCCGGCGGGATCGTCATGATCACCAGCTGGGTGTGCTCGCCGGTCCACAGGACCCGGCGGAAGTCGGCACTCTGCTCGGCCACGGTCGCGATCTCGAAATGCTCCATGCAGGACCGCTTCCCCACCGCGCCCCCGGTCACGCCCGGCGGCGTCGCCAGACTGCGGCAGCACCGCTCACCAGGGCGACGGCCAGCAGCGGCAGGCCGAGACCGCCGGTAGCCGGCAGGCGCCCACCGCCGCCCGGCTGGGCGGTGTCCGGCGCGGCAGCCGGCGGCGGTGCCGCCACGACCGTGCCGGGCGTGCTGCCGGCGGCCTGCAGCACGAAGTCCATCGCCGCGCTGTTGTCTGCCTGGGTGAGGAAGGTCTGCTCGACCCGGCTCGTCGGCAGCTGGTAGGAGAAGGTCCACGCCGAGGCGTCGTAGACACGCGATCCCGTCACCGCGGGCACCTCCTCCGGCCGCTGCTCGGGACCCTGCGGACCGGCCAGCGCCTCAATCGCCGAGCGCGGGACGGACAGCCGGATCGTGCCCGCGTCCTCGTCCACATCGCCCTTGATCGGGATCTCGCCCTTGTAGGTCTGCAGGTTGCCCTGCGGATTGCGCCGGGTCGTCGTGTAGTCGTTGTAGCCGAAGCGCCATCCGCCGGCCGCCGGCTCGTAGAACGCGGTCGCCCCACCGGGCTGGTAGCCGTCGAAGAAGCGGAACACGTACAGCAGCGAGCTCGCCTGCAGACCGGTCAGCGCGTTCGTCAGGGCGGCGGGCTTGAGGTCGTCGTACGCCATCGTGACGGTGAAGCCGCCGTCCTGGACGGGCTCGCCGGACTCGAGGTCGACCTCCGGACCGACCTGGACGTCGAGCAGGTCGAGGGCCGGCACGTTGTCGCCGCCGGGCAGCTGCGTGGTCGGACTGCCGAGGACGCCGTCGCGCACGGTCCAGCGACCCAGCGCGTCGCCCGGCTTGTCGGCGGTCCGGGTCCGCACCACCGGCGGTCCGGTGAGGGTCGTGCCCCCGTTGCTCGGCCCGGCCCGCTGGAGGACCGACACCGGTGCGGCGATGTTGCCCGTGGCGTCGCCCGGCTTCTTGGCCGCCTGGTTGAAGACGATCAGCAGCCGCTCGCTGACGGGGTCGAAGGTCATCGTGAAGTAGTCGACGAGCGAGCGGTCCGCGCTGTTGATCGTGCAGGCCAGGCCGGCCAGGCAGATCGAGTCGTAGTGGTTGGGGTGCGTCGTGGCCCGGGCCTGGTCGATCTGCGGGTCCGCGGCGAAGGCGTCCAGCGTCTGGCTGACGTAGACGTGCCAGGTGGCCTTGAACGCACCGCTGTCCGGACTGCCCACCGACGGGGTGCCGTAGTAGGCGACCGCCACGCGACCGGGCGCACCGCCCGCGGCCACCCACGGCATGACCGTCGTCTCGATGCCCTCGCGGTTGACGCGGATCTTCTTGGTGAAGCCCGGGTTGACGTTGTTCATCTCCGAGGCCGACACCGGGTTCGGGCCCTTGCACTTGGCGACGTCCGCCGCGCGCAGCGCGACGAGGTAGGTGTCCCGCTGCCCGCCCTTCTCGGTGTAGGTCACGTAGATGTTGCCGGCGCTGTCGTGGTCCGCGGCGACGAAGCCGGCGGTCGGGTCGACCTCGGCGTCGACGGCGAGGCACTGCGAGAAGGTCTCGCCGCCGTCCAGGCTCAGGGCGAGCTTGACGAGATTGCCGTTGTTGTAGGGGAAGTAGACGACGTCCTTGTCGGCGGGCACGCCGGGGACCACGCCCTCCTTGATGGCGCGGAGCTGACCGAGCCGGTTGCCGTCCGAGGCCGCGGCGTACTGCGGGCCGAAGGTGAGCCCGCCGTCGGTGGACTTCTGGATGACCTGGGTGCCGCCGAGGACGGTGTTGTAGTTGAGGAAGACGGTCTTGTCGTCGGTGAACTCGAGCCACTGGCGGTCGACGATCGACTGCTGGTTGAACTTCTCCAGGCCGTTCTGGTCGGGCGAGCGCTGCAGCGTGCGGCCGTTGTCGGGCGAGGTGAAGGTCGAGAAGCCGGTCAGCGGGCCCAGCCCGTTGAAGGCCAGCTGGCGGTTGCCGTCGGCGTTGACGTCCTGCCCCGTGCCGATCGCGCAGTCGCCGCCGCCCTGCGCCGTGCCGGTCTCGCCGAACGGGGCTGTGCCCAGCGGGCGCCAGGTCTCCCCGCCGTCGACGGACACCGAGCCGTGGTCGGTGCCGTTGGACGCGCCGTTGGTGCCGCAGCTGTAGAGCACGCCGGAGCGGTCGGCGAACGCAGCGGACTCGCCCTGCGAGCGCTGCGGGTCGGTCACCAGGCTGGCGCCGAACTCCAGGCCGCGGTCGACCGTCGGCCCGGCGGGGACGGGCGCCGGCTCCTCCGTCATCGCCGCGACGGGACCGCCGGGCAGGACGAGCAGCGCGAGGGCGAGCGAGGTGGCGCTGGTGAGCGCGAGGGCGGCGCGCAGGCGGTGCTGCATGGGGGTCCTCCAGGACGTCCGGTTCGTGCAGGCTTCGCCGCGGGCGTCACGTTCCCTGCCTCCTGGAGCCTGCGGTACGACGGCGCCGCCCGTGCAGGCGGCCCCGTCACGGCCCGGCCAGCCGCTCCGCTGCGCGCGTCGCACGGTCGACGGGATGACCGCTCTGTGCCGCCGCACCCTGCGCAAGGGGGCTGTGGCCACCTGCGGCACCGGCCTGCTCGCCGACGGGCAGGTCCGGCCCGCCTGACCGTCAGCTAGGAGAGCTCGTCCAGCCCGGCCGTGGCCATGCCGGACCAGGTGCCGTCCACGAGGTGGGCCAGCACGACGAGGTCGCGCAGCTCGCCGGACTTGTCGCGGACGTGGTCGCGC
>JBKJQQ010000022.1:0-7768 GCA_046593875.1 Mycobacteriales bacterium
GGCCTCCGCGGTGGAGGACATCACCGGCAGCGGCTGGCAGCCGGTGCTGGCCGACCCCGACGGCCTCGACGCCGGTGCGGTCGAGCGGGTCGTGCTGACCGCCGGCAAGGTCTTCTACGACCTGCTGTCGGCGCGCCGCAAGACCGAGGGCACCAAGGTGGCCCTCGTCCGCGTCGAGCAGCTCTACCCGCTGCCCGGCGAGGAGGTCGCCGACGCGCTGGCCGCCTACCCGAACGCCACCGATGTCGTGTGGTGCCAGGAGGAACCAGCCAACCAGGGCGCGTGGGCGCACATCGCCCTGTCGCTGCCCGAGCACCTGCCCGAGGGCCGGTCGCTGCGCCGCATCTCGCGCAAGGCGGGCTCCTCGCCCGCCGCCGGCTCGAGCAAGGTGCACGAGGCCGAGCAGGCGGCGCTGCTGTCGGCGGCGCTGGAGCTGTAGGGCGTGTACTTCACCGACCGCGGGCTGGAGGAGCTGGCCGCGCGCCGCGGCACCGAGCAGGTGTCGCTGGAGTGGCTGGCGACGCGCCTGCGGGAGTTCGTCGACGCCAACCCGGACTTCGAGGTGCCGATCGAGCGGCTGGCGACCTGGCTGGCGCGCCTGGACGACGACGAGGACGACGAGGAGTAGCTGCCGTTGCGTCCGGCCAGGTGGCCTGCAGCCTCGGGTCAGCCGGACGCAGAGGAAAGGCGTGGCGGCGCGGTCGGATCAGTCGTCGTACAGCCGGTAGGCCTCGTTGAAGTCCGTCATCCACTCCATCTCGGCGACCGGCGTCGCCAGCGCGCCGTGGTCGACCAGGGCGCGCCCGTAGGTCGGCAGGCCCTCGACCGAGCCCCACAGCTCCGGCTCCCACATGTGCGACCGGATCATCGACTTGCCGCAGTGGAACATCGCCTCCTCGACGCGGACCAGCAGCGCCAGGCACGGCACCTTGTCGCGGACGGCCATCGACCTCAGCAGCGGCTCGTCCTTAACGATCTGCGCCGTTCCCGACACGCGCACGACCTCGCGGCGGTTCGGGACGACGAACATCAGGCCGACGCGCGGGTTCTCCAGCACGTTCCGGAAGGTGTCGCCCCGGTGGTTGCCCGGGCGGTCCGGCACGGCCAGGGTCTTCGGATCGAGGACCCGCACGAAGCCGGCCGGGTCACCCTTGGGCGACACGTCCATCGCGCCTGCCGCCGAGGCGCTCGAGAGCACGACGAAGGGGCTGCGCTCGATCCACGCCCGGCAGTGCTCGTCGATGTGGTCGATGACCTTCTCGACCTGGTTCTCGTACTGCTCACCGAGGATCGCCTCGACCTCACCGACGGACGTCACGACCTGCGAGGGGACGTACGCGGAGGGCACCGTCATGCTCGGCAGTATCCACCGCTGCCCGGCAGGCACAAGGGCCTACCGCCGGGAGTACGGACCCCAGCGCGGGTCGGCGATCGGTCGGGGGTGGGCGGTCCGCCGCAGCTTCCAGACCAGGGCGGCGCCGACGACGAAGCCGATGACGTGCGCGAGGTAGGCGGTGCCGGTCGCCTCGGACAGGCCCGCGCCGCGGGTGTAGAGGTACTGCAGGACGAACCAGCTGCCGAGCACCAGCCACGCCGGCAGCCGTACCGGCAGGAAGAAGAAGAACGTCAGCAGCGACCAGATCCTGGCCCGCGGGAACAGCACGAGGTAGGCGCCGAGCACGCCGGCGATCGCCCCGGACGCGCCGACCAGCGGCTGGTCCGACCCGTTGAAGAACAGCGAGAAGCCGTACGTCGCGGCGTATCCGCAGCCCAGGTAGAACGCCAGGTAGCGCAGCTTGCCCAGGCGGTCCTCGACGTTGTTGCCGAAGACGTAGAGGAAGAGCAGGTTGCCGAGCAGGTGCGCCCAGCCGCCGTGCAGGAACATCGCCGTCAGGACCGACAGCACGGGCGACTTCTCGTACGGCGGCGGCGACTGCGTGACGCAGCCGGTCTCGCCGGAGGGCGCGGTACCGACCTCGCCGGTCGCGGCCTCGTCGGCCGGGTCGTTGCGGATGACCTCGGCGGGCTTGGCGGCGTACTCGTCCAGGAACGCCACCTGGTCGCACACCGCAGCGGCGTTCGAGGAGCCGAGCAGCGGCGCCAGGGCGAGCGGGCTGAGCACGAAGGCGAGCACGTTGGCGAGCAGCAGCAGCCGCGTCACCCACGGCGCGCGTCGCGTCGGGTTGACGTCGTGCACGGGCAGGACCACGGCGCTCCTAGGGCGTCAGGACGATCTTGCCGATGACGTCCCCCGCGGCCAGCCGCGCGAAGCCCCGCGCCGCCTCCGCGAGCGGTACGACCTCGTCGACCTGCGGACGTACGCCCGTCGCCGCGAGCATCGCGAGCAGACCGGCCAGCTCGTCGCGCGTGCCCATGGTCGAGCCGATCACCCGCAGCTGCAGGAAGAACAGCCGGTTGAGGTCGGCCGATGGGTCGGCGCCCGTGGTCGCCCCGGACACCACCAGCGTGCCGCCGGGGCGCAGGCTCTTCATCGAGTGGCCCCAGGTCGCCTTGCCGACGGTCTCGAGGACGGCGTCGACACGGGCCGGCAGCCGGGCACCGGGCTCGAAGACCTCGTGCGCACCGAGCTCGAGAGCCCGAGCGCGCTTGGCCTCGTCGCGACCGGTCACCCAGACCGTCAGCCCGGCGGCGCGGGCGAGCGCGATCGCGGCGGTGCTGACCCCGCCGCCGGCCCCCTGCACGAGGACCGTGTCACCAGGCTTGACCGCGGCGTTCGTGAACAGCATCCGGTAGGCCGTCAGCCAGGCCGTCGGCAGGCAGGCCGCCTCCTCGAAGGACAGACCGGCCGGCTTCGGCAGCAGGTTGCGCCGCGGCACGACGACCTGCTCGGCCAGCGTCCCCTGGTAGCGCTCGGACAGGATGCTGCGACGAGGGTCGAGCGTCTCGTCGCCCGCCCAGTCGGGGTCGCCGACCAGGCCGTGCACCACGACCTCGTTGCCCTGCTCGTCGACCCCGGCCGCGTCGCAGCCCAGGACCATCGGCAGCCGGTCGGCGGGCAGGCCGACCCCGCGCAGCGACCACAGGTCGTGGTGGTTGAGCGAGGCGGCGCGCACGGTGACGCGGGCCCAACCCTCGGGCACGGACGGGTCGGGGACGTCACCGACGGTGAGGCCGGAGAGCGGGTCGTCGGCGGACTGGGACGTGCAGGTGGCGGCAAGCATGCGCAGACAGTACGGAGCGCGCGCGCCAGCTCAGCAGCCGGTCAGAGCCGGGCGACCCCGTCGGCCCGCGCGGCCGCGGCGACCGCCTCGGCGACGGCCGGCGCGACCCGGGGGTCGAAGACGCTCGGGATGACGCACTCCGCCGACAGGTCGTCGCCCACGACCGCGGCCAGGGCCACGGCGGCCGCCTGCTTCATCGACTCCGTGACGCAGGAGGCGCGCACCTGCATGGCGCCGCGGAACACGCCGGGGAAGGCGAGCACGTTGTTGATCTGGTTCGGGAAGTCGCTGCGCCCCGTGGCCACGACGACCGCGCCGTTGGCGTGGGCGATGTCGGGGTGCACCTCCGGGACCGGGTTGGCCATCGCGAAGACGATCGAGTCCTTGTTCATCGAGGCGACGGCCTCCGCCGGCACCGTGCCGGAGGACAACCCGATGAGCACGTCCGCACCGACCAGCGCCTCGACGAACGAGCCGCAGTGGCCGCCGCGGTTCGAGATCTCCGCGAAGGCCCGCTTGCTGTCGGTCAGGTCGGCGCGGTCCAGGTGCACCATGCCCTTGCTGTCCGCGACGGCCAGGTCGCCGATGCCGGCGTCGAGGATCATCTTCGACACCGCGATGCCGGCGGCGCCGGCGCCCGACACGACGACCCGCAGGTCCTCGAGCCGACGTCCGGTCAGCCGCGCCGCGTTGCGCAGTGCCGCCAGCGTGACGATCGCTGTGCCGTGCTGGTCGTCGTGGAAGACCGGGATGTCGAGCCGGTCCTGCACCCGGCGCTCCACCTCGAAGCACCGCGGTGCGCTGATGTCCTCGAGGTTGATGCCGCCGAACGCCGGAGCCAGCCGCACGATCGTCTCGACCAGCTCGTCGAGGTCGGTGACGTCCAGGCAGATCGGCACCGCGTTGATGCCACCGAACTGCTTGAACAGCAGCGCCTTCCCCTCCATCACCGGCAGGGAGGCGAGCGCGCCGATGTCGCCGAGGCCGAGCACGGCCGTGCCGTCGGTGACGACCGCGACGGTGGAGGACTTCCAGGTGTAGTCGTAGGCGAGGTCCGGGTCCTGGGCGATCGCCGTGCACACGCGGGCGACGCCCGGGGTGTAGGCGAGCGAGAGCTCCTCGCGGTTGTCCACCGGCACGGTGGAGACGACCTCGACCTTGCCGCCGCGGTGCAGCGCGAAGACGGGGTCTGCGTCGCGCGCTGCGGCGGACGGACGCGAGGCGGGCTCGGACACGGAGGGCGCCTCCAGCTGGGTCATGGGTCTCCTGGGTACGGGGGCAGGGTGTGCGGCGACGTCACGGGCCCGGCCGGTGGGCCGTGCGGAGGACGCCTCCGGACGGGGGTCACCCGCACGAGACGGACACCAGTCTCGCAGAGCCGCGGCCGGGCCCTAGGGTCGGGGCGTGCAGGTCGACGAGCTCAAGGTGCCGGGTGCGTGGTCGTTCACTCCGCGCCAGTTCCCCGACCCTCGCGGGGTCTTCCTCGAGTGGTTCAAGGCGCCCGTGCTCGAGCAGGCCGTCGGCCACCCGCTGACGGTCAAGCAGGCCAACCACAGCGTGAGCAGCCGCGGCACCCTGCGCGGCGTGCACTTCGCCGACGTCCCTCCGGGGCAGGCGAAGTACGTCTACTGCACACGCGGCGCGGTCCTCGACGTCGTCGTCGACCTCCGCGTCGGCTCCCCCACCTTCGGCGTGAGCGATGCGGTCCGCCTGGACGACGTGGACCGCCGCGGCATCTACCTGTCCGAGGGGCTCGGCCACGCGTTCCTCGCGCTGACCGACGACGCCAACGTGACCTACCTGTGCAGCGAGCCCTACAACCCCGGCCACGAGCACGGCATCCACCCGCTCGACCCCGCGCTCGACCTGCCGTGGCCCGACGACGTCGAGCTCCTGCTGTCCGACAAGGACGCTGCGGCACCCTCGCTCGAGCAGGCTCAGGCTGACGGACTGCTCCCGTCGTACGACGACTGCGTGCGGTTCTACGACAGCCTGCGCGGGGGCAGCGGCCAGTAGCGCAGCACCACGACGGCGAGCACCTCCGCCGGCCCGTAGCGCCGGCTGTCGTCGGTCACCTCCGGGTTGTCGCCCTCGACCCACCACAGATCGCCGTCAGGCCGCACCGCGCGCTTGACGACGAGCAGGTCGGGGCGCGACGGGAAGCGGGCGACCACCACGGACCCGGCCCGCGCCCGACTGCGGCGTCGTACGAGCAGGCAGTCGCCGTCTCGCAGGGTCGGCAGCATCGACGGTCCCGAGACCAGGACGGCGTGCACGTGACCTCCGGTCTAGGGTCGGGGCAGCCCATTCTCCACGGAAGGACCACGCATGCGTCTGCCCCGAATCCTCACCCCGCGCACGATCGTCTCGGCCCACTGCGACCTGCCCTGCGGCGTCTACGACCCCGCGCAGGCCCGCATCGAGGCGCAGTCCGTCAAGGCCATGCAGGAGAAGTACGCCGCCAGCAGCGACGACGTCTTCAAGACCCGCGCCCTGATCATCATCGACGAGCGCGCCACGCTGGTGAAGCACCACCTGGCCGTCCTCTGGCACGACTACTTCACCGCTGAGCACTTCGCGAAGTACCCGAACCTGCACGCGCTGGTCAACGACACGATCAAGCTGGCCGGCGGCAAGGGCGCCAAGCAGGAGATCGACGCCGCGCAGGGCCAGAAGCTGCTCGACGGCATCGACGAGATCGCCGCCATCTTCTGGGAGACCAAGGGCAAGACGTACGACAAGCCTGCTGCGTAGGCACTCTCGCTGACGAGGCCGGTCCCGTGACGGGGCCGGCCTCCGGCGTCTCTAGGGTCTGCACATGACGATCCGCGAGGCCGGGCCGGACGACGTGCCTGTGATCCTCGAGCTGGTCCACGAGCTGGCCGTCTACGAGCGCGAGCCGGACGCCGTCGAGGCGACCGCGGAGATGCTGCAGGCGGCGCTGTTCGGGCCGACGCCTGCGGCCTCGTGCCACGTCGCGCTCGGCGACGGCGGCGAGGTGGTGGGCCTCGCCCTCTGGTACGTCACCTTCTCGACGTGGAAGGGCCTGCCGGGGCTGTGGCTGGAGGACCTGTTCGTCCGGCCGAGCGCCCGTGGGCGGGGCCTGGGGAAGGCGCTGCTGCAGGAGCTCGCCGCCGTGTGCGTCGAGCGCGGCTATCCGCGGTTCGAGTGGTGGGTGCTCGACTGGAACGACCCCGCCCTCGCCTTCTACCGCTCGCTCGGGGCGGTGCCGCAGGACGAGTGGACGACCTTCCGCGTCGACGGCTCGGCGCTGACTGCGCTCGCCCAGCGCTGAACGACCAGGCTGTCCTGCTGAGCCCGCAGCCACGGGGCCGGACCGGGCACGTCTGCACACAACCTGATCCACTTCGCGGGCTGCTGAGCGTGCTGCCGGCCGCAGACGATCACGAGGTGTGCGAATCGGCCGGCGGCGCGGGCTACTTGGCGTCGGCCCAGCTCTGGACGACCGACACGTCGGCGACGAAGCGCACCGCCGACCCCGCCGCCCACCAGTGCGCCGTCGCGGCCAGCGCGTCCGTCAGCAACGCCGCCGCGGCCGGAGCCTGCGCGGACGGGACGTGCAGCAGCAGCTCGTCGTGCAGGCACAGCACCACCTCACCGCCGAGCGGCCGCAGCCCCTCCCGCACCGTCGCCGTCCACGCCTTGAACAGCTCAGCCGCCGCGCCCTGCACCATCGCGTTGCGGGCGAAGCGGCCCCCGCCGGAGGACGCCGCGACGTGCTCCCCCACCGGTTCGCCGACAGGAGCGGCAGACAGCCGCAGCAGGCGCCCGCCGTACGTCCGCAGGTCCTGCCCGCGCTGCCCGGCGAGCTCGGCCGCGCGCAGGTAGCCCATGGCGACCGGATAGGCCCGGTCCATGTCGCGCAGGGCCGCGCCCGCGGTCCCGGACGTCTGCCCGTACATCGCTGCCAGCACGGCGATCTTCGCGGTCGGCCGGTCGACACCCAGGGCAGCAGCGACCGGCGCGTACATGTCGTCCTCCTGCGCGGCGCGGGCCAGCGCGGGGTCGCCGGACACGGCGGCCAGCACCCGCGGCTCGACCTGCCCGAGGTCGGCGCGCACGAACGACCAGCCCGGGGCCGCCCGCACCGCCGGCCGCAGCTCAGCCGGCAGGTTGTGCAGCCCCGCCGAGGCGGTCATCCGACCGGATGCGCCGTCGGCGGCCCGCCACTCGCCGCGCAGCCGGCCGTCGGCGCCGACGTGCCGGTCCAGCCAGCCCCAGCCGTAGGTCGTCGCGGTCCGCTCGGCCTTGCGCCAGGCGAGCAGCGCGGCGACCGCGGGCGAGGTGCCGGCGTGCGGTTCGAGCCGCCAGGACCGGGTGTCCGGCAGGTCGAAGCCGACGCGGGCCAGCAGGTCCTTGACCTGCAGCGGGGAGCGCAGGTCGGCAGCACCGGACTCAGCGCCGCCGGGGAAGTGCCGGAGCACCGCGGCATCGCGGCGCTCGCGGTCGGCGGCCTCCTGCGCCGGCGAGGACGGTCGCGGACCGATGACCGACGTCAGCAGGTCGTCCAGGACGGGCACGGACAGCGGCAAGCCGACCGACGACAGCTCGACCGCCACCAGCGC
>JBKJQQ010000180.1:0-12955 GCA_046593875.1 Mycobacteriales bacterium
GCCACCGGCCTGGGCGAGCCCCGTCACCTGCCCTGGTTCTGAAGGCCTGTGACCAAGGGCGCCTGCTGGCGCGTCACCTCTGCTGAGGGGTAGCGGGGTCTTCACCGGGCGTCGACAGGACGACCGGCCCTGCGCCTGATGTGCGAGGACCGTCGTGATCAGAACGTTCCGAGCGGGGGTGGCCGTCGCCCTTGCCTCCGCCACCCTGCTGGCCGGCATCGGCTCCGCGGCGACGAAGGCCGCTGCGCCGGCCTTCCGGGAGCCGGTCCTGCTGACGCAGGTACCCGGGTTCGGCGGGCTCGAGCCCTCCCTCGTGGTGGACCGGTCGAACCGGGTCTGGGTCACCGCCCACAAGACCTACCACGGCATCGCGTTCTCCCCGGACGACAAGGCTGCCACGCGGTTCCGCGCCGCTTCCTGGTTGTGGACCTCTCAGGACGGCCGGAGCTTCAGCAGCCCGCCCGGGGCGACCGCCCTCCAGGAGCAGAATCTGCTGTTCGGCGACGAGGGCGACCTCGCCGTCGACGCGACGGGCAACGTGTACTTCATCGATCTCGCCGTCGCGGGGAACACCTTCACCGCCTGGTCGGTGGACCGATCGGGAACGCCGACGCTGCGGCACTCGGCGCCGTACTCCGAGGCGAGCACGGGCGTCGACGACCGTCCCTTCGTGGCCGCGGGCGGAGACGGGCACGTGCTGGCGCTGAGCAACTCCCCCCTCAACGAGCGGGGCAGGATCCAGATCTTCACCTCGACGAACGGCGGTCGGAGCTTCTCGGACCCGACGCCGATCGCCGACTCGCAGTTCTGCCGTCCCCTCGTCAGCCGGAGGACGCCGACCAGGAGCGCCGCCGTGTGCACGTCCGCATCCGGGACCGGGCTGTTCGCCGTCACGAGCAGGGACGGCGGCGCATCGTGGCAGCGCGGCGAACTCGACCCGGAGCTCGACGTCTCGACGATCTACATCGAGTTCCTCTCGACCTCAGAGGGTCCCGACGGCACCTGGCGGGCGCTCTACAACGCCCAGACGCTCGGTCCGGACCCGAAGCTGGATGCCGTCTACGGGACGGCGTTCGGCACCGAGGTGCCGGTGTCCACGCGCCTGCTCCTCTACACCTCGCGGGACCAGGGGCGGACCTGGACCAAGCAGGACGTGACGCCGGAGAGCGGGATCTGGTCCCAGGCCAGCATCGCTGCGGCACCGAACGGCATGCTCGGCATCGCGGCCTACTACCGCAAGGACATCGACAGCGACTGGCAGTTCCGGGCCGCGACCTTCGTCCCCGGCGCCCGGAAGACCAGGTCCCGCGAGATCGTGAAGGGCCTGGTGACAGGACTGGCGATCGAGCCCGGCCCCCCCGGCGAGTTCACCCAGGCCGCGTTCGGCACGGACAACAAGCTCCGCGTCACCTATGCCGTCCGCGAGTTCAACGAGACCGAGCCGCTGGCGCGCGACGGCGGCGGGAAGTTCGTCGGGAGCTCGCAGATCTACTTCGCCCAGGAGCGCTGACCACGCTCTGTCGAGGTGCTGCCGCTAGCCCGGCTTGCGCATGTCGAACGTGACGAACTGGTAGGCCGGTCGGAAGCCGTAGAGCTTGGCCTCCTCCGTGCTGGCGATGACCGTCATCGTCGACGCGTCCGCCCCGGCCATCAGGTCCTCGACGTCGCAGTCGGACTCGGGGTGCTTCCACGGGCACGCGCCGGCGGCGGCCGCGTCGTAGAGCTCCTGCGTCACCAGCGTGTCGCAGGCGAAGCCGTGCGCGCGGATCTTCTCGGCGAGGTCCCAGCCGAAGCGAAAGAAGACCAGCGTCATGTCGCCGTGGTACTCCGGCTCGTCCGGCACCTTGGTGACGGCCTGCGGGATCGGCACCTGCAGGAAGACGTGCCCACCGGGCTTCATCACCCGGAACAGCTCTGACAGCGCCTTGTCGGTGTCCGGCACGTGCTCGAGCACGTGCGGCGTCAGCACGACGTCGAGCGAGCTGTCGGGCAGGTCGATCGCCTGCAGGTCGAGCTGGATCATCCCGTGGTGCATCGACAGGTCGTAGTCGCTGCACGTGTAGTCGACCCGCTGCATCATGCGCATCCGGTACTCCCCGCCCAGGCGCGGCGAGGTCTCCAGCACGGCGGCCTCCGGGTCGTAGGAGGTGCGCTTGGTCCAGCACCAGTAGAGGAAGCGGTCGCGCGCGATCGACCCGCAGACCGGGCAGAGCGCGGACTCGCTGTGCTCCACGCCCTCGAAGCCGCGCTCGCGCCAGCCGCAGATGTTGCAGATGCTGGTGATCTTGCTCAGCTTGCTGACGGCGGCGGCCTCGGGCCACGTGCGCGTACGGCGGTCGCCGCGCCTGCTGTCCCAGCGCGTCTCCGCGACGTGCTTCTGCGTGAGGTGCACGTGCTCGAGGATCTGGTCGGCCAGGCGCACGGTGGCAGCACCTTCCTAGGGGGTCAGGACACGGCCAGCGTATAGGCGCGACGGTGCCCTTCCGCGGAAGCCGCCCACGTGAAGCCAGCGGCGTGCGCACGCCGCGCGAGCGGGTCTCCTGGTGCGTCCAGCACCGTGCGCAACGCGTCGGCGAACGCCTCCGCATCGCCGACGGGGGCGTAGGACGCGTGCACGCCGCCGACCTCGCGGAGGACCGGCAGATCGCTCGCCACCACCGGGGTGCCGGTCGCCAGAGCCTCCAGCACCGGCAGCCCGAAGCCCTCGTCGCGGCTCGGCAGCACCAGCGCAGACGCCCCCGCGACGACCGGCCGCAGGTCGTCCTCCTGCAGGTAGCCGGGCGTCACCGCATCGCTCGCGTCCACCTGCGCGCCCCATCCGGGTGGCCCGACGAGCACCAGCGGTGGCGCGTCCGGCAGCAGCCGGTGTGCAGCCAGCAGGGTGCGGACGTCCTTGCGCGGCTCGCGAGTGCCGACGAACAGGACGTACTCGCGAGGCAGCCCCAGCCGGGACCGCAGCGCGTCGTCGGGCGGCGCACTGCTCGCCCACGCGGGCGCGACGCCGTGCGGGACGGCGACGACCGGGACAGCCGGGGCGTACGCCTCCCGGACCTGCGCGGCCACGGCCTCGCTCGGCGTGACGACGACCGCGGCGCGCCGGATCGAGCGTGGCACCAGGACCCGGTAGCGGGCGCTGGCCGCGCTCACCGTCTCGGTCATCCGCAGGAAGGCCAGGTCGTGGACGGTCACCACACCGCGGGCCCGACGCAGCGGTGGCAGGACGAAGTTGGTCGCGTGGAAGACCTCCAGCCGGCCGGTCAGCCACTCGACCGGCGGCAGCTCGCTGCGCGCCCACGCCTCCTGCAGGCCGCGCGCCGGCAGTGGCCGACTCCGCACCTCCACCCCCGCCGGCACCTCCAGCGCTCCTCGTCCGCGCAGCGTGAACGCGGTGGCGACCAGTTCGTCCGGACCGCCGGACAGAGCCGCGAGCAGCTGCTGGACGTAGCGGCCGATGCCGGTGCGCGCCCCGAGCAGCGGTGTGGCGTCGAGGCCGAGTCTCATGACGTCCGGACGCTAGCGTGTCGGTGCGTGAGGTCCGCCGTCTACAACCGCTACTGGAGCACCGGCGGTGGCGCCGAGACCTACGGCGGCGCGCTGGCCCAGCTGCTGACGCGGCGCGGACCGGTCGAGCTGCTCGCCCACGACCAGGTGGACACCGCGGCCCTCGGCGAGCGGCTGGGCCTGGACCTGTCCGGCTGCACCGTGCGCGTCGTACCGCACGCGTCGGCGGCGATCACCGCTGCGAGCGCGGACGCCGACCTGTTCGTCAACGTCAGCCACCGCAGCCGGGAGGCGCCGGCCGCGCCGAAGAGCCTGTACGTCGTGCACTTCCCGACCTCCCTCGGCGCGGAAGCGCCTGCTAACGAGGGCCTTCCGCGCGTCGAGTGGGGACCGGGCTTCCACGTCCAGGAGGGACGTACGACGTGGACCGACGGTGCCGGCACGCTGCTGGTGACGACCGAGCCGGGTCGACCCGTCACGTTGACCGTCCTCCTCGGCTTCGCCCGACCCGCGGGGGCAGGGGCCACCGACGTGCAGCTGCTCGTCGCCGGCCGCGCCGTGGCGTCCACCCGGCTCGCCGCGACGGGCAACCCGCTCGAGCGGTGGAGCGGCCGCGCGCTCAAGGCCCGGGTGGTCAGTCCTGCCCCGGGCATCCCCGCCCAGGTCACGGTCGCCTCCGACGGCTTCGTGCCGAGCGAGCTCGTCGGCGGGGACGACGACCGCACGCTGGGCGTGCCCGTCGTCGGCGTCGCGCTCGGGTCGGCGGCTGCTGCGCGGCTCACCCGCCAGGGGACCGCCCCGTCGACCTCGACCGCCTGGCTGGACGGCTACGACGCGCTCATCGCCAACTCCGCCTTCACGCAGGGCTGGGTGCAGCGGCGCTGGCAGCGGGACAGCACGGTCCTGCACCCGCCGGTCCCCATGCGCGCGCCCGGCGCGAAGGAGCAGGTGCTGCTCGGCGTGGGCCGCTTCTTCCCCCGCGGGAAGGGCCACAGCAAGAAGCAGCTGGAGCTGGTGCACACCTTCCGCGGGCTCGTCGACGGCGGGCTCGACGGTTGGACGCTGCACCTGGTCGGCGGCTGCTCCGACAGCGGCCGCGACTACGTCGAGACCGTGCGGGCGGCTGCCGCCGGCTACCCGGTCGAGCTGCACCTGAATGCTCTCGGCAGCGAGCTCGACGCGCTCTACGCGCGGGCCTCGGTCTTCTGGCACGCCGCCGGGCTCGACGAGGATGGCGAGCGCCACCCGGACCGGCTGGAGCACTTCGGCATCTCGACCGTCGAGGCGATGTCGGCCGGTGCGGTTCCGGTCGTGCTGCGGGCCGGGGGACTGGTCGAGTCGGTGCGCGACGGCGTCGACGGCTTCCACGTCGACGACCTCGCCGCCATGGCGGCCCGCACCCGTGAGCTCATCGCGAATCCTGCTGCACTGCAGACGATGTCGACGTCGGCGACTCAGCGGGCGCAGGACTTCTCGCTGGCGTCCTTCGACACCCGGCTCGAGGTGCTGCTCGACGGGCTCTAGCGTCGGTGCAGACCGCGCAGGACCGTGGCCGTCGCGGCCCGCTCCCGCCGGTCGCGCAGGACCGGGTCCCCGAAGGCTGTGGTCCGCAGCCGGCGCAGCGTCGCCCCGAGGCGGCTGTGCGCCACCGGCGGGGCGAGTGCTGCCGGACGCTCGCCCGCCAGCACCTGCAGCTCGTACGTCCGCCAGCGGACGACCTTGTCGAGCGCGGCGTCGTACGACGTGTCGTCGGGGTCGATGCCGTCGAAGACGGCGCCGGCCGCGTAGTGCTCGAGGAAGGTGTTCTCGAACAGGAACGCGCCCGGGTCGCGGACGGCCTGCCAGGTCGCGCTGTCGTCCGGCCAGCCCAGCGTCACGTAGGGCTCGGGGTCCTCGAAGCGGTCCGGGTGCAGCGCGCCCGCGGCGTTGAAGTACGTCGTCCACTCGTCGAGCGGATGGCGGGCTGCGGCCGGCGCGAGCAGCGCGACGACCTCGGCGAGCATCGCCTTGTCGATGGCCTGCGGCATGTGCGAGGCGTAGGACACGCGCGGCATGCCGTGCAGGCCGAGCACGGCGCGGGAGGCGTGCTGACTGACGTCGAAGGACGTGGCGGTGCGGTCCCAGTCGTCGAGGTGGCCGTAGGCGTAGCGGCGGTAGCGGCCGTCGCGGACGAAGGTCGTCTCGGGCAGCTCCACCAGCGGGCGGTTGTCGTCGTCGCCCATGAGGAAGACGTCCGCGACCTCGTCACGGGTGGCCAGCGCCGCGCGCAGGGCGTAGTTGCGGCTGGCGTGGTCGGACGGCCCTGCGCCGCCGAGCAGCTCCTCGTCGGTGAGGACGACCGCGTCGATCGAGGACCGCATCCGCGCCGGGGCGATGACGAGCAGGTCGTCGACCCACGGCAGGTGCGCGTGGACGTGCCGCAGGGTGCCGGCGAGCATGGCCGGTCGGGCGCTGAGGAGGACGAGCTGCATCAGGGGGCTCCCGCGGGGTCGTGCCATCGGCCGAGCACCGGCAGCCTGTCGTCGGGGACGGCTCCCGTCCGCACGGCGCGCCGGTCGCGCAGCACCGACGGCGTGGTCAGGGCAGCGGAGGCGAGCCCGCGCAGCCGCCGCAGGGTGAGCACGGGCTCGGGCGGGCGGCCGTCGCGCAGCCGGGCGACGACGTCTCCGCGCACCTGTCGGCCGACCAGGCCGACAGCCTCGCGCCAGGTCGCCACGACCTCGGCGCGGGGCGCGCACTTGGCGACGGTCAGCAGCCGGTTGCGGTGGTGCTGCACGTCGTAGAGCGGGCTGCCGTGCCCGATGGTCGTGGAGTGGGCGTGCCGCACCCGCGCGGTGGGGACGTAGCCGTAGCGCCAGCCGCGCAGCAGGCCGCGCCAGGCGAGGTCGGTGTCCTCGTAGTAGAGGAACCAGCGCGGGTCGAGGAGCCCCACCTGCTGGAGGTACGCGCTCCGCAGCAGCACGCCGGCGCCGCACCAGGCCGGGACGTCCACGGGGACGTCCAGCGGTGGGCCGACCGGCTGGTGGTAGCCGCGGTTGATGCCGACGCCGTGCGGACCGATGACCGAGCCGGCGTTCTGGACGATCTCCACCGCCGGACCGTCGACGTCGAGGGCGAGGTCGACCGGTCGCCGCCCCACGGCGATCTCGACGGACGCCGCGCCGCAGACCAGTCGCGCCCGCCCCGGCCGGTGCGCCTGGACGCGCAGCGAGACCCGCGCACCGGTCGTGCGCAGGACGCTGCCGTCCCCGATGGACCAGGCCACGCCACCGCGCCACCGACGGCGGACCTTCGGACCGGTCAGGTGCCAGCGGTCCGCGCCGTCGACGGCCAGGAGATCGAGCGCGGCCCGCGGCGCGCCGTCCAGCTCGAGGTGGACCTCGCGGTAGGCGCCGTCGAGCAGGATCAGCGGGCAGGCGGCGCCGAGGCCGTCGTCGGCGTCGAGCGCCTCGGCGAGCGCGCGCAGGCAGCCGGGCTCGACGACGGCGTCCGGGTTGACGACCAGGACCGCGTCGATGCCGTCGAGGTCCTCGACGACCTGGTTGATGGCGGGGTAGCCGAGGTTGCTCGGGGAGCGCCACACCCGGACGTCCGGCAGCTCCTCCTCGAGCCGCTCGGCGCTGCCGTCGACCGAGCCGTTGTCGACGACGACCACCTCGAGGTCGTCCCAGTCGCTGGCGAGCAGCGCCCGTGCGCAGGCGAGCACCTCGTCGCCGCCGTTGTAGTTGACGACCACGGCGCGGACCCGCCGGACGGCCGTCATCCGAGCAGGGTGTGCTTGTCCACGATGGCGTGCCAGCGGTCGGCGAAGGCAGTTTCGCTGAAGGCCTGCGCGCGCGCCGTGGCGGAGGCAGCGAGCCGCGCTCGGAGCTCCTCGTCGTCGGCGACCTGCACGGTCCGGGCGACCAGCTGGTCCGGCGTCGACCAGCGGTAGCCGTCGACGCCCTCGCGCACGATCTCCTTCTGACCGGCCGCGTCGATGACTACGGGGACACATCCGCCCGCCATGGCCTCGACCGTGGTCATGCCGAAGTGCTCGCTGGCCCAGGGCATCTCGTTCTCGTCGCTGCCGTAGCCGGTCGCCGACCAGAAGACCGACGACGTCGACAGCAGCTGCTCCACGCGGGCCCGCGGGGCGTTGGTGATGACCTCGACGGGTGCACCGGCACCGGCCGCGCGGACCTGGTCGACGTAGCCGCGTTGGCTGTCCTCCATGCCGCCGACGACGTACATCCGCCAGCCGGGCAGCCGACCGGCGCGGTGGGCGTCGGCGAAGAACTGGACCATCTCCTGCTGCCGCTTGGCGTGCCCGAGCCCGGGTGCGAAGAAGCGCCCGACGGTGATGACGGCCTTCTCGCGCACCGGTGCGGGGTGCAGGCGCTGCACCTGGATCGGCGGGAACAGCACGTCCGCGTCGGTCTTCCACATCCGGTCGATCCAGCCGCGGGTGAACTCGCTGTTGGCCATGACCGTGTCGTAGGACTGCAGGAACGACAGGTCCTTCGGTGCCCGCAGGAGCCACGGGTAGTGGTAGGCCAGGCGCTGCCGCGGGCCGTACGCCGCCCCTTCCAGCCGCATGCCGGACACGGCGACGCCCAGGTCGCGGGCGTCGGTCCCGCCGGGGGAGAAGGTCTCGGCGCGCAGGTGCACCTCGGTGCCGCGAGCGTCCGCCGGGACCGTGAAGCGGTGGGTGCTGAAGGCCGCCTGCACCGTCGTCGAGAGCAGCTCCGCGCCCTCGCTGGTCTCCACGCGCAGCCGGGCCGGGCGGGGGAGCGCCGGCCCGCCGAGCGCCAGCCGGACGACGCGGGCGCGGTTGCTGGGGGTGAACGACAGGATGGCGTCGTCGCTGGTCCAGCGCCAGCGCCGCCGCCGGCCGCCCTCCGGCGGGTACCAGCCGTCGCCGTAGTCGAACCCCCCTGCGTGCGCGCTGATGCGGTGGCCGATCGCCCCGGCCAGCTTCTTCTTCCACGGCGGCAGGTCGACGTCGAACGGCGTCGGGAAGTAGCAGAGGTAGGCGCTGCGCCGGGCCCGCGGGGCCATGCGCGACATGTAGGAGCCGTTGACCCACAGGTCGTACTGCTCGGACAACGCGGCCAGGGTCAGGTCGCCGCGGTCCGGCACGATCCGCAGCTGGACGCGCGACAGGTCCAGGCCCAGGTGGTCGGCGAGCTCGTCGCGGTCGACCTCGGTGTGGCCGACCAGGTCGACCTCGACGCCGTCCTGCGACAGCACGGACGCGATCATCCCGGAGTGGCGCTCGCCGCCGCCCTGGCTGTGCCAGAAGCGGTTGTAGACAGCCGCTCTCATCGGTGCGTCACCAGCTCGGCGTCGAGCTGCTCACGCGGCACGACCGCCGTGCGGCTGATCGCGCGCCGCTTGCGCAACGCGGCCGGGGTGAGGCGCAGCAGCGAGCCGGTCGCCCGGACGCGGGCCTGCAGCGGGCGGGCCGCAGGGCGGCGCCCACGGCGCAGCGCGCCGACCACGGGCCGCGCCATCTGCAGCGTCTCGCCGAGGAAGGCGACGTACTGCTCGCGCGCGCGGCCGGGGGTGGCGTCCTTGACGAGCATGAGCAGCCGGTTGCGCGTGGTGTGGAAGACGAACGTCGGCGACCACTCGATGCTGCTCGCGGAGTGGACGTGCCGGACCACGGCGGAGGGCTCGTAGCGCAGCCGCCAGCCGGCCAGGCGCAGCCGCCAGGAGAGGTCGGTGTCCTCGTAGTAGAGGAAGAAGTCGTCGTCGAACCAGTCCATCTGACGGCCGGCCTCGGTGCGGAACGCCACGGCGCAGCCGCAGATCGCGAAGACGTCCTGCGCGGTGTCGTACTGCCCCGCGTCGACCTCCTGGTAGCCGCGGTCGGCGCCGTAGCCGGCGGTGAAGACCAGCGACCCGACGTTGTTGACGACATCGACGGCCGGCGTGCCGACCGGCACGGTGAAGGACTGGTCGGCGTACTCCTCGGTCACCGGCAGCTCGACGTGGCCGCCGTCCCAGGACAGCGTCGCCGCCTTGCCGCACTCGGCGGCCCAGCGCACGGTGATCTCCCACGGGCCGGTGTCCTGGGGCAGCGGCACCAGCAGCTCACCGGTCGGGCGGGTCCACCAGAAGCGGCCCTTGCCGACGCCCTCGGCGCCGTGCACGAGCCGTTCCCACAGCAGCTTCCCGGTGACGTCCTCGCCGTCGACCGTGACGCCGGCGATGCGCAGTCCGAGCTCGCGCGGGTCGGCGCCGCCGGGGACGAAGCCGGGCACGTCCAGCTGCAGCGCCAGGAACTTCGGGGCGAACACCACCTTGCTGGTGACCGCCGCCACCGTCTCGGCGCCCGGCTCGTCGAACGGCGCGAGCAGGCGCTCCAGCCAGGTCGGGTCCGGAGTCGCGTCGTTGTTGAGCAGCACGGCGTACGGCGTCGTGACCTGGCGCAGGGCGGTGTTGTTGCCGCCGGCGAAGCCGAGGTTCTCGTCGTTGCGCAGTACCCGCACGGAGGGGTACTCGCGCTCGAGCAGGGCCACCGAGCCGTCGCTGCTGGCGTTGTCGACGACCCAGGTGTGGAAGGGGGTGCTGGTCTGCTGGCGGGCCAGCGCGTCGAGGCAGGGGCGCAGCCAGCGCTCGCCGTTCCAGTTGACGACGACGACGGTCGCGCGGGGGGCCTCAGACGGCACGGGCCACCACGTAGACCTCGTTGCTCGGGTAGAGCGCGTCGAGCAGGTGCGCGTAGGACCGGCGCACCGAGGTGAGCTCCTCCTGCGTGGCGCGCAGCCGCTCCTCGACGACGGACAGGAAGTGGCCGAGGACGTACCAGGGGGAGTCGGGGTCGACCTTGCCCTTGCGGGTCGACTCGGAGATGCGGCGCAGGGCGACCGCGAGGTCGGGGCGCAGGTCGGGGTCGACGGTCACGGCGGGTGCGAGCGCGTGCGGCGGCGGTCCGGGGTGGTTGAGCGGGTTGCCTCCGGTCTCGACGACCTCGAGACCGGCCTTGGCGCAGTAGAAGGCGAGCAGCCGCGGCTCGTAGAAGCGGATGTGCGTGGGGTCGCGCCAGAAGTCGTGGCCCAGGACCGACAGGCAGGCGGCGTTGGGGGTCGCCGCGATGAAGTGGCCCCCGGGAGCGAGGACGCGCGCCGACTCGACGATGACGGCTTCGAGGTCGTCGGGTTGCAGGTGCTCGGCGAAGTGCGCGGAGAACACCCCGTGCACCGAGGCGTCATCGCGGCTGCGCAGGCCGGTGAGCGCGTCGGCGAGCTGGACGACGTGACCGGCCTCGCGGGCCTGCGCGGCCATGCCCTCGTCGAGGTCGATGCCCTCGCCGGCGATGCCCGCCTCGCGCAGCAGGTCCAGGAACTCGCCGCGACCGCAGGCCAGCTCGAGCACCGGCCCAGCGGTGAACCAGGGCAGGTAGTGGCGCAGGCCCTTCTTGGCGTTCTCGGGGTCGTAGCCCATGTAGGCGTAGTAGTCGCTCTCGAGGCGCGTCACGACGCGACCACCGTCACCTTCGCCGGGACGTCGAGCAGGCCGGGCAGGTCTCCGGTCTCGACCCAGATCGCGGCGTCGAAGCGGCGCGCGGTGATGGGCAGGCCGGTCTCGGCGTGGTCGACCTGCACGCCGACGATGAAGGCGCCGTTCAGCGGGGGGACGGCGTCGACGGCGAAGTCGATCGTGTAGCGGCCGGGCACCGGCGGCAGGGCGGCACCCTTGGGCGTGCGCATCGACCAGACCGGGATGTCTCCCGCGCCCATGACCACCACGCCGACCTCCCCTGGGTAGACCTCGTCGCCGCGCAGCACCTCGCACTCCACCCGCAGGTGGAACGGGTCTCCGGCCGAGAAGCGCCCGCGCTGCGGTCCGCCCACGACGTCGGACGCGACCGCGGAGTGGACCACGACGCCGCCGATCTCGACCGGTGCGACCGGCTGACCGATCGGCCGGTCGGTGCCCAGGATCTTGCGCAGCGTGCCGACCGCGAAGGCCGGGTCGCCGTCGTACTGCACGCGGCCGTGGTCGACGACGATGCCGCGCGTGCAGAGCTGGGTGACCAGGTCGAGGGAGTGCGTGACGAACAGGATCGTCTTGCCGGCCTGCTGGAACTCCTCGATCTTGCTCAGGCACTTGCGGGCGAACGCCTCGTCGCCGACGGCGAGCACCTCGTCGACGAGCAGGACGTCGGGGTCGACGTGCACCGCGATCGAGAAGGCGAGCTTCACGTACTCCCCGGAGGAGTAGTGCTTGACCGGGTCGTCGATGCGCGGGCCCTGCTCGGAGAACGCGATGATGTCGTCGAGCAGGGCGTCGACCTCGCGGCGGGACAGCCCGAGCAGGGCACCGTTGAGGTAGACGTTCTCGCGGCCGGTGAGCTCGCCGTTGAAGCCCGCGCCCAGCTCGAGCAGCGAGGCGATGCGGCCCTGCACCTGCACGGTGCCGGACGTCGGCCGCAGGATGCCGGCCAGGATCTTCAGCAGGGTCGACTTGCCGGCGCCGTTCGGGCCGATCAGGCCGACCGTCTCGCCGATGCCGATCGCGAGCTCGACGTCGCGCAGCGCCCAGAACTCCTCGTTGCTGCCGCCCCGGCCGCGTACGACGCGCTCCTTGAGCTGCGTCGCCTTGCTGGTGTGGGTGAGGAAGCGCTTGCTGACACCGGCGGCGACGATGACCGTGTCGCTCACAGGTCTTCCGCGAAGTCGGCCTGCAGGCGCGAGAAGGTGCGGCGGGCCAGCCACAGCAGCAGCGCCGAGAGGACGAAGCCCATGGCCAGGTTGCGGAAGTACATCGCGTAGCCCGGGTCGACGAGCAGCTGGCGCGTGTCGCCGAGGTTGTCGACGTAGAACGGGTCTTGGTAGATCGCCCGCTGGAAGGTCGACACGACGGTCGCCATCGGGTTGAGGAAGTAGACCCAGAACAGCCCCAGCTCGTCGAGCTTGTCCTTCACCAGGTGGGCTTGGTAGAGGATCGGGTTGAGCCAGAACCACACCAGCATCGCGATCTCGACGAAGTGGCTGGTGTCGCGGTAGCGGACGTTGAGCGCCGCGGTGAGCACGCCGAGCGCGGTCGAGAAGACCACCAGCAGCGCCAGCGCGGGGAAGATCAGCAGGAACGGCGCCGAGAAGAAGTTGACCCCGCTGATCAGCGCGATGACCAGGAGCACCGGCAGCTGCAGCGCGAGCTGCACCATCGCGAAGCCGACCCCGGACAGCGGCAGCACCAGCAGCGGGAAGCGGACCTTCTTCACCAGCCCGGCGTTGCTCACGACGCTGCCCGACGCGCCGCTCACTCCCTGGCTGAACGCCGTGAACGCGAGCAGCCCGGCCATCAGGTAGACGTGGTAGTCCGGCACGCCGTTGTCGAAGACGACCGCGAAGATCAGGTAGTAGATGCCGAGCAGCAGCAGCGGATTGGCCAGGCTCCAGACGAAGCCGAGCGTGGACCCCTGGTACTTCACCTTCAGGTCCTTGCGGATCAGCTGGTTGAG
>JBKJQQ010000003.1:0-12846 GCA_046593875.1 Mycobacteriales bacterium
GCCGACGGCATGGTTCCTCCATCGGCCCCAACGGGGGGCCACGAGCGGACGTGAAGATCCTCCGGGCGACCTGGTCGCCAAGGCCTGGAGGGGAGCGAGAGGCGAAACCGGCGCTCACTGTCCTCCTCGAAAGGGAGACTTCTGATGAGCAAGAACCTCAAGCGCGCCTTCGCCGTCGTCACCCTCACCGGCATGGGCCTGGCGGCCACTGGCGTCGGTGTGGCGGTCGGTGTTCCCTCCTGGAGCAGCGACAAGAACGGCAACGGCACCGGCAAGGCTAAGAAGATCGCCTTCACCGTCGTCGGCGCGACGCCGGCCGCTGTTCTCTACCCGGGTGCCCAAGACATGGCGGTGAATTTCACGGTCGCCAACACCAGCGGCTTCTCGATTATCGTCTCGCAGGTCGTGCAGGATGCGCTCGCCTCCACCACGGGTTGCACCACGCCTGCCACCGTCGTGGATGCGGCTGCGGCCGCGACGTCGCTCGCCACCTACACCACGGCTCAGCGCACGATCGCTGATGGTGCGAATGCGACCTTCACCATCGCTGGTCTCGACATGGGTGCCTCGAGCAACGACTGTCAGGACGCGACCCTGAGTGTCCCGCTGACGGTTACCGGCACCTCGGTCGCCTAAGCGCGCAGCTCAGCCCGCCGCGCCGGGGCCCCCTCAGAGGTCCCCGCCGGCGACATGGACCGGCTGCCCATCACGTCAGAGACCAAGGAGCACATCCGTGAAGCGCACCTTGACGGCCGCCACGCTGATCCTGTTCAGCGTCGCGATCCCGACCGCCGCTCACGCTGCTGCGTCTTGGACCTCCGCCAGCGTCGGGCAGGGAGCGGCCAAGGCCGCCCGTCTGGCCGCTCCTGGCTCCGTGAGCGTCTCGTGTGTACAGGCGAATCGTCCGAACGTGAAGATTGAATGGAGCGCGGCTGGCCGTTCGAGCTTCGCTACAAAGTTCGAGGTCATCCGAAGCAGCAGCTCGACTCTGAGCAGCCCTACCGTGATCACGACCGTCAACGTTGTGACAGGGATGACAAACGCGCAGACGTTCACCGACACGACGGCGACCACCGGCACCTACTTTTGGGCGGTTCGAAGCGTTGGGGGCACCGCGAACGCTTGGGCAACGAACAGCGCAGGCACGTCCAAGGCGGTCGTATCCAGCCCTAACGGGTCACGCGCCTGCGCCTGACGACAGGAACGCGAACAGCGCCCCCCGCTCACGCCAGACGGTGGGCGGGGGCGCTGTTGCGTGCCACTCGGTCAGCCGGGGAGGATGCGGCCGAGGCCGACGCCGAGGGCCGTGCAGGGCCAGGGCGATCATCAGACCGGCGCCTAGGGCACCGAGCGAGATCCCGAGGCTGACGTCAAGCAGGACAGCGCTGGTCGCTGCTCATGGTCCGCGGCAGACGTGTCGGTTCCCGGGACGCTTACGACGTACGGCAGGCTGTGGACCTCCAGGTCAGACGGTCAGCGAAGGGACAACGCGTGAGTGAGCAGGTCCGGACCGTTCCGGCGGGGTCCACGAGCTTCCTGCTGCGCGAGCAGCCCGCCGGAGGCGATGGCACCCCCGTGCTCCTGCTGCACGGCGTCCCCGAGACGGCGTCGGTCTGGAACGTCCTTGCCCCCCAGCTGGCCAAGGGCCGCCGCGTCCTCGCCCCTGACCTTCCCGGCCTCGGCGGGTCGAGCTACACCGGCCCGTACGACGTGCCGTCGCTCGTCGGCGAGCTCGCCGCGCTCCTGGACGCCGAGGCCCCGGGACAGAGAGTCGACGTCGTCGGCCACGACTGGGGTGGGTCCCTTGCCCTCGCGCTGGCGGGGGCAAGGCCGGATCTGGTGCGCCGGCTCGTCGTCGCCAACGCGCCCTACCGATCGGTCCCGGCCCGCGCCGTGCACATCCCGTTCTTCGCGCTGCCGGTCCTGCCCGAGCTGCTGCTGAAGGCGGGCGGGCGCCGCGTCGTCGACGCTGCGTTCGCGATCGGCTGGAAGGCCAAGACAGAGCTCGCCGCGGGAGCCCTCGCGGAGTACCGCGCCGCCTACACCCGCCCATCCGTGACCCAGGCGATGCTCGGCTACTACCGCGCCGCCGCCCGCCCCCGTATCGCGGCGCTGCTGCAGCGCGGGGCGCCGGCAACCCCCGTGCCGCGGGTCACCACCGAGAAGGCGCTCGTGCTCTGGGGCGCCGCCGATCCGATCCTGCCGGTGTCCTGCGGCGAGGCCGTCCAGCGCGACCTCGGCGCCAGCTGCGTCATGGTCACCATCCCGGGCGCCGGGCACTTCGTGATCGAGGAGGCACCCGAGGCTGTCGCCGACGTCCTGCTCGACTTCTTGAGCGACGGTCAGAGCGCCACGCCCGCCGCCCCGCCGGAGAAGGAGCACGCGGACCTCGAGCCGACGCCGGCAGTGCTCGAGCAGCCCCCGCTGAAGGCCCCGGCGAAGAAGGCCCCGGTCAAGAAGAAGGCCCCCACCAAGCGGACACCGCCGTCGACCGGCGGCTGACGGCAGCGAGCCGCACCCCCGAGGCGCTCGCCGGGCTGATCGCGCTTGTGCTCGGCGGCCTGCATCTGCTGCTGCGGCCGCGTACCGGCACCGACATCGCCGCGCAGATCGCGCGCGCGTCCTTCGCCGACGCGCACCCGCTGACCCCTGTCGACCTGTCCTGGTACGCCGGCGTCCACCCCTACGGCTACAGCCTTCTCGCGCCGTACGTCATGGCCGTCGTCGGCATCGGCCTGACCGGCTGGCTCTGCGCTATCGCCTGCGCCGTGCTCCTGGCGCGCCTGCTCAGGGACACCGCGCACCCCTACGCCGGCGCTGCCCTTGGCGCGATCTTCTCCGTCGCCAACGTCGTGTCCGGGCGCACCACCTTCGCGCTGGGCGCGGTCGCGGCGCTGGCCGCGCTCGCGCTGCTGCCGCGAAGAAGATCAGCAGCCGCCGCAGCAGTCCTGTCCGGCCTCTTCAGCCCGGTCGCCGCCGCCTTCCTCGGCCTGGCCGCCGCCGTCCTCGTCCTCAAGCGGCTGACCGGCGGCTGGACCCTCGGCCTGGCAGCCAGCATCCCGGTCGCGGCGCTCGCGCTGCTGTTCCCCAGCGGTGGGATCCAGCCGTACGAGACGACGTCCGCGATCTACGCCGTCATCGCCGGGCTGGTCCTGGCCGCGCTCACCCACTCGCCGGTGCTGCGCCTGGGCGGACTGCTCTACGCGGTCGCCGCCGGCCTGCTCGTGCTGCTCAGCGACCCCTTCGGGAGCAACATCCTGCGGCTCGGCCTGCTGCTCGCGGCGCCGCTGGTCGTGGCCACCGCCACCGAGCACTGGCGCCTGGTGGCTCCCGTCACCGCGGCGCTGCTGCTGTGGCAGGTGCAGCCGCCGTACGCCGATCTGCGCGCCGCGCGCCCGCCGTCCTTCGTCGCCCTCAACCAGGCCCTGCGAGACCTCGACGTGAAGCGGGTCGAGGTCGTCCCGCTGCGCGACCACGGGGAGGCCGCCTTCGTCGCGCCGGTCGTCCCGCTCGCCCGCGGCTGGTCACGGCAGATCGACACCGACCGGAACCCGCTGTTCTACAAGGGCGGTCTCGGTGCGGGGGAGTACGCCCGGTGGCTGCGCGACAACGGCGTCGACGCCGTCGCACTCGGTCCGTCAGCGCGCGCGGACAGCGGCGGCCAGGCCGAACGCGCGCTGCTGCTCATCGGCAGCGTCGACGGGATGGTGCGGGTGTGGAGCGACGACACCTGG
Organism: Mycobacteriales bacterium; assembly: GCA_046593875.1. Lineage (GTDB taxonomy): Bacteria > Actinomycetota > Actinomycetes > Mycobacteriales > SCTD01 > SCTD01. The sequence continues at coordinate 3,735 of JBKJQQ010000003.1, forward strand.
ACGGTGTGGCGCTACGTCCCGGCCGAGGCGATCGCGCAGCCGCCCGCCGAGGTGGTCGACACCGACCGCACGACGGTGACCGTGCGCAGCGCGCGCCGTACCGACGTCGAGCTGAAGGTGCGCTGGTCGCGCTGGCTGTCTGTCGACGGTCCGGCCTGCGTCGAGCGCGCCGGTGGGGGGACGCGGTTGCGGTTCGCCGAGCCCGGCACCGTGGTCGTGACCAGCCGGCTCACCCTGCGGCCGCGCGGTCACTGCTGAAGCGCGGCCGGGCCAGGGCGACCGTCAGCACCAGCGCCGACGGCACCCACGCGACGCCCAGTCCCTGCGCCGGCAGCGTGAACAGCACGATCAGCCAGCCGTAGAGGCAGGCCGCCTGCAGCGGCCGGCGGTCGCCCGGCGCCACCAGCGCGACCGCGGCGACGACGGACAGGACCACCGGCACGACGACGAAGACGACCGAGAAGTCGAGCGCCGGCGGGAACCTCTCGACCACTGCGGCCATCCCCAGGTGCACGCCGGCGGCGACCAGAGCGAGGGCGGCGTCGAGCAGGTCGTCGCGCGAGGGGGTCCGCATCTGCGCATCCTGCCGCGGGCGGCGCGTGCGGCGAGGTAGAACAGACCCACTGCCGGTGGAGGGGGAGCGTGTGAGGCGGCTGGCTGCGGCCACCGGTGGGGTGACAGTCGCACCGCTCGTGGTGCTGTTCCTGCTCAACCTGGTCGACGAGTTCGACCGCGTCGCGTTCGGCGTGCTCAGCCCCGAGATCCGCGACACCTTCGGCCTGTCCGACAGCGGCATCGTCGCCGTCGGCTCGGCCGCCGGGGTGACCTCGCTGCTGGCCGCCCTCCCGATCGGCGTGCTCGCCGATCGCGTCCGCCGCATCCGCCTGGCCGCCGTCGGCGCCCTCGCCTGGGGCGGTTTCACGATCCTCACCGCGCTGTCGCCGTCGACCTGGGTGCTGACCATCGCCCGGATGGGAGCCGGTGTCGGCCGCATCGTCAACGAGCCGGTGCACGCCAGCCTGCTGACCGACTACTACCCGACCAACCTCCACCCGCGGGTGTTCGCGCTGCACCGCTTGGCCAACCCGATCGGCCTGGCCAGCGCGCTGGTCGTGGGCGCGCTGGCCGCGTTCTTCGACTGGCGGCTGGTGTTCGGACTGCTGTGCGTGCCGACGTTCCTGCTGCTGCCGTTCCTGCTGCGACTGCGCGAGCCGGTGCGCGGCGAGAGCGTCGATGCACAAGCAGCTCTCGCGGCCGCCGGCGTGCGACGGGCGTCGTTCCTCGAGGCCCGCCGGGTGCTGTTCCGCATCCCCACGCTGCGCCGGCTCTGGATCGGCCTGCCGGTCGTGGGCGTCGCGCTCATCGCACTGCCTCAGCTCATCAGCCTGTTCTTCGAACGCGTCTACGACTACGGCCCGGCCGGCCGCGGCTTCGTCACGTTCCTGTCCGGTGTCGGCATCGTCATCGGGCTCGGCTGGGGTCAGCGCCTGGCCACCCGCGCGTTGGCCAGCGGTCGCCCCGAGCAGCTCGCGACCTACGACGGCTGGGCCATCGCCGGCATCGGCGTCGCCCTGCTCGGACTGGTGCTCTCGCCGTGGGCGTGGCTGTCGGCGCTCTGCTACCTGCTGGCCGGCATCGGCTCGGGCACCTACCAGCCCAACTACTTCAGCCTGGTCGCGATGGTCGCGCCCGCGACCGTGCGCGCGCAGGCGTACGCCTGGGCGCTGCTGTGGCTGGGCGTCGGCGCCTTCCTCGCGCCGCTGCTGGCCGGGATCGGTGAGGGCAGCGGCTACCGCGTCGCGATCGGCGTCCTGGCGGTGTCGCTGCTGGCGGGCGGAGCCGTGGCGGTCACCGCTCGTGGTTCTGTACGGGCCGACGCCGAGCGCGCCCGCACCGACCTGACCGGCCGTGCCGCACTCGTCCCCTGACCCTGTCCCTCAACATGGAGGCTCCATGCAGGACTTCGCCGGCCGCACCGCCCTGATCACCGGCGGGACCCGCGGCATCGGCCTGGGCATCGCCCAGGAGCTCGTCGACCGCGGCGCCAACGTCGTGATCACCGCGCGCAAGCCCGACGAGCTCGCCGCCGCGGTGGCCGAGCTCGACCCCGACGGCACCGGCCGTGCCGTGTCCGTCCGCGGCAGTGCCGACGACGAGGCGCATCAGGCTGAGGCGGTCGCGCTGGCCGTCGAGCGCTTCGGCCGGCTGGACTGCCTGGTGCCCAACGCCGCGGTCAACCCGCAGTACGGCCCGCTCGTGGACGCCGACCTGTCCGCGGTGCGCAAGGTCATGGAGGTCAACGTGACCGCGGTGCTCGCCTGGGTGCAGCAGGCCTGGCGGCAGTCGATGGCCGAGCACGGCGGCAGCATCCTGGTCGTGGCCAGCGTCGGCGGCCTGCGGTCCGGCGCACCGATCGGCGCCTACAACGCTTCGAAAGCGGCCGTCATCCACCTCGTACGACAGCTCGGTGCCGAGATGGGCCCCACCGTCCGGGTCAACGCCATCGCGCCGGCGGTCGTGAAGACCCGCTTCGCCGAGGCGCTGTACGAGGGGCGCGAACAGGAGGTCGCCGCCGCCTACCCGCTGAAGCGACTCGGGGTGCCCGAGGACACCGCCAAGGCCGCGGCGTTCCTGCTGTCCGACGACGCCTCCTGGATCACCGGCGAGACGCTGGTCGTCGACGGCGGGGTGACGGTCGCAGGTCGCTAGGCGCCTAGCCTGCGGACGTGCTGAAGGTCGTCGTCGTGCTGCTGGTGCTGGCCTTCGTGGCCTCGCGCGTGCTGCCGCGCCGCCGGCTGCCGTGGGCGGTGCCGGTGCTGCTCGTCGTCCTGCTGCTCGTCGTGCGCGGGATCGGCTACCTCAGCGGCGACTGAGCGCCTCGGCGACGGCGGCGATCTGCTCCGGTCCGACCCTGCAGCAGCCACCCACCAGGCGGGCCCCCGCCGCGACCCACGCCGCGACGTCCTGGGCGTCCAGGGCCGGCGGGCCGGTCCACCGGCGGGCGCCGGCGTCCCACAGCTCGCCGCTGTTGGGATAGACGACCACCGGCAGGCCGGTGGCCGCCGCCGCGCGCACCGCGGGCAGCACCCCGCCGGGCGTCGTGCAGTTGACGCCGACGGCGACCACGGACGGCACCGACGCGGCCATCGCGAAGACGTCGGCCGCCGGCTCGCCGCACCGGGTGCGCGGCACGCCCTCGTCGTCCAGAACGGTGGTGAGGCTCAGCCACGACGGGACGCCCAACAGGTCCAGCTCGAGCAGCAGCGCCTCGGCCTCCGCGGCGGCCGGGAGGGTCTCGCACGCCAGCACGTCCGCGCCGGCCTCGGCCAGGACCTCGAGCCGCGGCCGGTGGAAGGCCCGCAGCGCGGCGATGCCCAGCTCGCCGGCGTAGGCGCCGGTGTACTCCGAGCCGTCGGCGAGCACCGCGCCGTACGGCCCGACGGACGCCGCGACCCACGCCGCGTCGTCAAGGCCGGCCTCGGTGCGGGCCCGGATGGCGAGCGCGACGGAGCGTCGGAGCAGGGGAGCGGCCGACCCGAGGCCGGCTGCTTCGTACCCCTGCTCGCTGGCCTGGTAGCTCGCGGTCGTCGCGACCCGGGCGCCCGCGGCGAAGAAGGTGGCGTGCGCCGCGACGACGGCGTCCGGGTCGTCGTGCAGCAGGCGTGCGGACCACAGCGGGCCACGGACGTCGGCCCCGGCGCGCTCGAGGTCGGTCGACAGTCCGCCGTCCAGCACGACCGGCCCGGCGGCCAGCGCCGAGGCCAGGCTGGTGCGCACGAGCCGGACGCCAGTGCCTGCCTAGCGCAGGACGTGCCGCCCGCGCGGGGGCCGGGCCAGCAGCACGAGGCCGCCGCCGATGGCCAGGGTGAGCAGGCCCAGCAGGGAGAGCAGGGACGCGTCGACACCGGTCGTCGGCAGTGCGCTGCTCACGGGGACCGGGGCGCCGACGGCGGGAGGGGCGGCAACCGGGACCAGGACCTCAGGCAGGACGCCCGTCTCGCCCGGAGCGGTGGTGGGCGCCGGCGCGGCGGTGGTCGGCGCGACCGGCGTTGCGGGTGAGCTCGACGGGGCGGCGCTGGCGACCGGGGACGGCGAGGCGGACGGCGCGATGGTCGCGGTTGCCGTCGCTGAGGCCGACGGAGCGGGCTGCGCCGGGGCGGCGATCAGGTTGTTCGTGGTCGAGGTGCGGCAGGTCAGGAACGCGCCGCCGCCGTTGGCCGAGACGTTGCACTGGTTCACGCGCACGGGGAGCGACGCGCTCTGGGTCGAGCCCAGGGCGACGGTGCATCGGACGCGCATCGTGCCGCCGCCGCCGTTGCCGGACCCGTTGCACTGGTCGACCGTCGCGCCGGTCGTGTTGCTCACCGGGTCGCAGACGGTGGTGGGCACGGTGCCGCCGCCCGTCCCGGACCCGATGCACTGCCGGACGGTGGCCGCCACGGGCGTGGCGCCAGCCGTGATGTTGTTCGTGATCGTCACGGTGCACGTGGCGGTGCCGCCACCGCCGCTGGCCGACCCGTTGCACTGGTCCACCGTCGTCGTGACGTCCGGGAAGGCTGTCGTCGTCGGCCCGACGCAGGTGTTGGCGGCGTTCGCCGCTCCGGTGCAGGACTGCACCGTCACGGTCGAGCTGCCCAGGCCGGTGGCCGCGTCGAAGGTGTTCACGATCGTGACGGAGCAGTCGATGCCCTGACCGCCGACGTTGGAGATGCCGTTGCACTGCGCGACGGTCAGCGGCGCGGCCGTGGCGGTCCCCACGGGCATCAGGCCGAGCGCCAGGACGACGGCAAGGGTGAACGTCAGCGCCTGCAGGATCCCGCGGCGGTTTGCGCGCAGGAGCGGGAGCGGGGCGGTGGCGAGCATGGCGGATCCCGTCGGTCGAAGGACGAGCCCAGGGAGGGCAGGCGAAACGTCCCCGGGACGAGGTGTCGCTTACCCCCTCTGCCGTCACTCAATCACGCTCAAGCAACTACTCTGCGTGACGGCGCGGCCGTTGCTCGGTGACGAGGACGGCGGCCTGCGTCCGGCGCTGCAGCCCGAGCTTGCTCAGCAGCGAGCTCACGTGGTTCTTCACGGTCTTCTCGGCGAGGTGCATCCGCTCGCCGATCTGCCGGTTGGTCAGCCCCTCGCCGATGAGATCCAGGATCCTGCGCTCCTGATCGGTGAGGACGTCCAGCGGGTCCTTGGGCTTGTCGCGCAGCCGGGCCAGCATCTGCGCCGTCGAGCGCGCGTCCAGCAGCGAGCCGCCGGCCGCGACGGTGCGCACCGCACCGACCAGGTCGCCGCCGCGGATGTCCTTGAGCACGTACCCGGCGGCGCCCGCCATCACGGCGCCGAGCAGTGCCTCGTCGTCCGAGAACGACGTCAGCATCAGGCAGGCCAGCTCCGGCATGAGGGAGCGGAGCTCGCGGCAGACGGTGACGCCGTCGCCGTCCGGCAGGCGCACGTCCAGCACCGCCACCTGCGGACGCACCGCCGGGACGCGGGCCAGCGCCTCGGCCGCGGTGGACGCCTCGCCCACGACCTCGATGTCGCCGTCGCTCTCGAGCAGCTCGCGGACACCTCGTCGTACGAGCTCGTGGTCGTCGAGCAGGAAGACGCGGAGCTTGTCGGCGGTCACGTCGTGGCACCCGTAGGCGGTGCGGGGCAGCGGCTGTAGGTCAGGCCCGGGTCACGGACGACCTCGTGCTCGTCGTACGGCTGATGGCACCGGGTGCACAGCTCCACCGGCCGCGCGGGCAGCTCGCGGGCGGGCGCGTTGCCGTCGCCCAGCTGCGGCGGACCCATGAAGGTGAACATCAACCGCTCGAAGCGACCTCGGCGCGGAAGGCTCACGTCACGATGCTAGGCGGGTCGTCGCCGCCCTCAGCCTCAGCCGGCGGCCCGGTCGGCCTCAGCCACGAGCTGGGCGGCGACCTCCCGCAGCTTGACGTTCTTGTTCTGGGAGAGCCGGACGAGCAGGGAGAAGGCGGTGTCGGCGGACATCTGGTGCTTGGCCATGCAGATGCCCTGTGCCTGACCGATGACGGCCCGCGTCTCCAGGGCAGCCTGCAGCCCCTCGAGGTGGCGGTCCTGCTCGGACGCCTTCTGTGCGGCGACGTCCCGGTCCTCGGCGGCCTGGTCGCGGTCGTCGGCCGCTCGCTCGCGTGCCCGGAGGCTGCGTCCTCGGTCGACGTAGCTGTCGCCGCGGTCGCCGGCCCCGAAGTCGCGATCGGTGCCGGCGAACCAGCGGTCCAGGGCGGCCGGGTCCCGGTCGCCCTCCGTGGCGCGCGCCCGCCGGTCCCGTCCCGAACCAGCGACGTCGCGCTCCAGCCCGCTGCGATCGCGGGAGACGGCATGCGCGTCGTAGGAGGTGGCGAGGTCGTCGCGCTCGCGGGCGATCCCGTCTCGTTCCGCAGCCAGCGCCAGCAGCTCCTCGGGGCTGGGGTCCCGCGCCAGCACCTGCCGCTCCCGATTGCTGAGCTCTTGCTCGGCGTGGCGCAGCCGACGCTCCCAGGCGTCGTGCTCCTCGGTCTCGTCGCCCATGGTGCGACGCTATCCCGCAGGGCGGCCCTTCCGAGGGCGGACAGCCGCGCGCCGCACCCGCTCGAGGGCGCGGCGGTCGGGGACGCGAACAGCGCGGCCGTGGGGGTGCCCGGGCCGCAGCAGAGCCTGGCCCGATAGGACCATGTCCTTGATGCCCCATGGGTGCGAACATGTCGGGGCCGGTTGGGCAAGAGCCGCGAGCCTTGGAAGGGGAGCGCGACCATGACCTCACCCAGAGCAGCCTCGCGCTGGTCGGCCGCCGTCGGTCGCGGCACGGCGGGATCGGCGCCGAGGTCCTTGATCAGGCTCGCCTCGATCGACGCGGTGTACGCGCTGGCGGCCTTCTACGGCGCGGGCGGGCTGCTGTGCCTGCTGTCCCTCGTGGTTCCGTCGTGGTCGGGCAGCAACGAGGCCCTCGTGCTGGCGGTCGGCGTGGTGGCCGCCGTCGTCGCCTGCACCTTGCCCCTGACGCACGGATGGCTCACGCGGCGCTCCTGCTACGTCCTGGTGCTCTGCGGCTCGTTCCTGATCGCGGGTCTGCTGTACGCGGGCGGGGGTCAAGGCGCGTCGGCGACCTACGCCGGGTTCTACGTCTGGGTCGCGGTCTACTCCTTCCTGTTCTTCTCGCCGCGCGGTGCGACCGTGCAGGTCCTGGTCGCCCTGCTGTCGCAGGTGCCCGTGGTCCTCGCCCTCGGCGCCGGCGCGATCCCGCCGGCGCAGGTGGTGCTGAACGCCGGCACCTTCGTGGCGACCGGCACCGTCGTCGGGATCCTGGCGGCGCGGCTGCGTGCCCTGACCCTGACCGACGAGCTCACCGGTCTGCCCAACCGCAGGTTCCTCGACCTGGCCCTGTCCGACCGCCTGGCCAGCGACCGGGGCCGGCCCTCCGTCGCGGTCCTCGGGATCGATCTGGACGGGTTCAAGGCCGTCAACGACGCCTCCGGTCACGCTGCCGGAGACGAGCTCCTGCAAGCGGTGGCGGCGACCTGGACGGCTGAGCTCCGGCAGGGGGACGTCCTGGCCCGTGCCGGCGGCGACGAGTTCATCGCCGTCCTCGACGACTGCGACGAGGACCGCGCGCAGGCCGTGGCGGCGCGCCTGGTCGCCGTGATCCCGGGACCGGTCTCCGCGTGCGTCGGCGCCGTCGTCGTGCCCGGTGGCAAGAACCTGCCGCCCGCCGACATCCCTCGCCTGCTCGCCGACGTGGACGCCGCCCTCTACGCGGGCAAGTCCAGCGGTCCGGGCAGCGTCATCGTGTCCCGGACGCCCCTCGACCCCGGGGACCTCTCGACCAGACCGGCGGCCTAGGGCCGCGGTCCGTCGTCACTCAGGAGCCCCTCGCGGACGGCGATGGCCAGCGCTTGACCTTCCGCAGGCGGACCCGATCCTGCACATGCACGCCGACGGCGCGTCCGCGCAGACCCTCGCCGCTGCCCTCAACGAGCGCGGCCTGCCCCGGCGGCTGATCAGCCGACGACCAGGGCTGGAACAGCAGTCGGCCGGGCCCTTGCGGACCCGGCCGATGTGCTGCTCCTGCAGGTCCTAGATGTCGTAGTAGAGCGCGAACTCGTACGGGTGCGGGCGCAGGCGGAGCGCGTCGATCTCGACCGTCCGCTTGTACTCGATCCACGTCGAGATGAGGTCCTCGGTGAAGACCCCGCCCTCGAGCAGGTAGTCGTGGTCGGCCTCGAGCGCGTCGAGCACGGCGTCGAGCGAGGCGGGCACCTGCGCGACGTCGGCCAGCTCGTCCGGCGGCAGCTCGTAGAGGTCCTTGTCGACGGGCGTCGGCGGCTCGATCTTGTTGCGGATGCCGTCGAGGCCGGCCATCAGCATGGCCGAGAACGCGAGATACGGGTTCGAAGACGGGTCGGGGCAGCGGAACTCCAGGCGCTTGGCCTTGGGGTTGCTGCCGGTGATCGGGATCCGGATGCAGGCCGATCGGTTGCGCTGGCTGTAGACCAGGTTGACCGGAGCCTCGAAGCCGGGCACCAGGCGGTGGTAGCTGTTCACGGTCGGGTTGGTGAAGGCGAGCAGGGACGGAGCGTGGTGCAGCAGGCCGCCGATGTAGTAGCGCGCGGTGTCGGACAGCCCGGCGTAGCCGACCTCGTCGTAGAACAGCGGCGCGCCGTCCTTCCACAACGACATGTGGCAGTGCATGCCCGAGCCGTTGTCACCGAAGACTGGCTTGGGCATGAACGTGACGGTCTTACCGGCCGCGTGCGCGGTGTTTTTGATGATGTACTTGAACAACACCAGGTTGTCGGCACTTTCCAGCAGCGAACCGAACTTGTAGTTGATCTCGGCTTGGCCAGCGGAGCCGACCTCGTGGTGGCCACGCTCGACGACCATGCCGGCCTGTTCGAGCTTCACGGCCATCTCGTCGCGCAGGTCGGCGTAGTGGTCGGTTGGCGAGACCGGGAAGTAGCCGCCCTTGGTGCGCGGCTTGTAGCCCAGGTTGCCACCGACCTCGTCGCGGCCGGTGTTCCAGGCCGCGGCCTTGGCGTCGATCTTGTAGAAGGCCGTCTCCGGACGGTCCTCGTACTGGACCGAGTCGAAGATGTAGAACTCCGCCTCGGCACCGAAGAAC
>JBKJQQ010000039.1:0-15667 GCA_046593875.1 Mycobacteriales bacterium
ATCCATAAAAAAGCCGGTACCGCATCATCGGCCGGTTGAACGCGCCGTCGCAAAAGTCGATCAGACCGCCATTGACGCCTTGATTGCGAAAGTACGACCGCGCGGTTTTGTAACTGAAACTGAATTACTGCAATCCTTTCCTGAAGTCGAGAATTATGTCTACGACTACGAGCTGACATTAGAAAAAATGCAGCGCAACAGCATCCGCATCATCGAAGATTCCGGCGGCTTTCTCGACTTTGACGCTAATACTAAAAAGTCAGCAGCGTTGTCTTCTATCTTAGGCAGCGACAAGGATCGTCTTAAATTTGATATTTCAGAATTATCATCCGATTCTATCCAGATGTACCTGCGCGAAATCGGCAAAGTGCCTTTGCTGACTAATGAAGAAGAGATTGAACTAGCTAAGCGTAAGGAACGGGGAGATAAGGATGCTGAACGCCGTCTTATCGAAGCTAACCTGCGTCTCGTTGTCTCGATCGCTAAGAAGTTTGCGAGCTCGAAGGGACTGTCGCTGTTAGACCTTATTCAGGAAGGGAACATCGGCCTGTTCCGCGCTGTCGAGAAATTCGAATACCGCAAGGGTTTCAAGTTCTCGACCTATGCTACCTGGTGGATTCGTCAGGCGATTACGCGCTCGATCGCCGACCAGGCACGCACCATCCGCATCCCGGTCCACATGGTCGAGACGATCAACAAGGTCCTGCGTCTGCAACGGCAGCTGCTGCAGGAGCTCGGCCGCGACCCGACGCCCGACGAGCTCGGCCTCGCGCTCGGGCTGACTCCGGAGAAGGTCGTCGAGATCCAGAAGCTCGCGCAGGAGCCGGTCTCGCTCGACACCCCGGTGGGGGAGGCCGACGACTCGCACTTCGGCGACTTCATCGAGGACGCCGACGCGGTCGCACCCTCGGAGGCGGCGGCGTTCCACATGCTCAAGGAGCAGCTCGAGCTGGTGCTGCACGACCTGTCCGAGCGGGAGAAGCAGGTGATCGTCCTGCGCTTCGGGTTGGCCGACGGTCGGCCGCGCACGCTGGAGGAGGTGGGTCAGGAGTTCGGCGTGACCCGGGAGCGGATCCGCCAGATCGAGAGCAAGACGCTGCTCAAGCTCAGGCACCCCAGCCGGGCCGCCAAGCTGCGCGACTACCTCGGCGGCTGAGCCGGTCCCATCACGTGATCAACGCTGCGCCGTCCCGCGAGAACCAAGGGCCCTGAGACTGCGGGAGAGCTCGCGTCGATCAACCCCGAAGCCAGCAAGCGCAGGCTCATGGCCAGGCCCTCCCGCCTATCGTGGCGGTGTGCCCCTGTTCCGCCGCCGCGCCGTCCCGGACGCCGTCCGCGCGGTGGCCCTGGACCCGGGGGAGCGCCGGCTCGGCTGGGGCGTCACGAGCAGCGGTGCGGCCGTCCTGGCGACCAGCCGCGGGCTGCGCCTGCCCGGCCTGCCGCCGCTGCCGTGGGCCGACGTGGAGCGGGCCACCTGGCGCCGTCCCTCGTTGACGGTGACGCGCGTGGCGGCCGTGGACGGCGCGGGCGAGCGCTGGCAGCTGGACCTGGCCGAGGAGGACGAGCTGCCGGACGTCATCCGTACGCAGGTGACCGACAGCGTCGCGTGGTCCAACCACGTCAAGCTCACGCCGTTCGGCGGTGTCCGCCTGGTCGGTCGGCGCCGGCCCGGTCAGGAGCTCCTCGACTGGCAGCTCGTCCACGACGTCGGCACCGACCCGGACGACCCGCAGGTGCGGGCGCAGGGGCAGGTGCTGGTCGAGGACGCCCGCCGCACGATCGGCTAGCGGCGCCGCGCTGCCACTGCCGTCGCCGACCCGGCGCCGACGACGAGCGCAGTGGCCAGCGCCGCCGCCCAGGGAGGCACCTGCCCCTCGACCGGCACCGGGAGCGGGACCGTCGGGGCGGGAGCCGCCTGCGGCGCGGGGGCCTCGACGACGGGTGCGGACACCTCTGGCGAGGCGTTGGTCGGGGGCGGCAGGGACGACGCGGGGGTGGGGCTGCTCGCCGGGCGGGCCGGTGCCGGCGGCCGGATCGCCGGCAGTGCGCGGGGCGCAGGGGCGGCGACCGGCGCGGGCTCCCGGGTCGCGCGGGCGCTGGTCTCCGGTGAGGCCTCGACCGGCACGCCGAGCGCCGCCCGGGCGTCGACCCGGCCGCGGCCCGCGTCGGCGAGCGGGCGGGCCGTGCTGAGCATCCGGTCGAGGACGTCCTCGCGCGAGCGCTCCGGGTCCTGGCCGAGCAGCAGCGCGGCGACGCCGGCGACGTGCGGGGCGGCCATCGACGTGCCGGCGGCGACGGAGTAGCGGTTGCCCGGGAACAGCGAGGTGACGCAGTCCGCCTGCGAGCAGACGTCCGGCGTCTCCGGGTCGCCGCCGGGGGCTGCGAGGTCCACGCCGGCGCCGCGCTGGCTGTAGGAGGCGAGCTTCCCGCCGCGGCCGGTGGCCGCCACGATGACCGCCGCGCCGCCGTAGGCGTCCGTCACCGGCAGGCTCGCGTTGCCCGCGGAGAAGACCACGACGACCCCGGCCCGGGCCGCCTCCTGAACGGCGGCCGGGATGGAGGACGACGAGGACAGACCCGGGACGTCGGGACCGAGCGAGAGGTTCAGCACGCGGGCGCCGTTGCGCACCGCCCAGCGGATGCCTGCGGTGACGTCGTCCGGGCGGCCGACGCACTCGCCGTTCGCCGGGTCGTACGACAGCACGCGGACGGGCAGGATCGTCGCCTTCGGGGCGACCCCGAAGGAGGAGGCCGCGACGGTCCCGGCGACGTGCGTGCCGTGGTCGCACTGGTCGGCCGCAGCCGGACCCGCGACGCAGGTCCCACCGAGGCAGTCGGCGCCGGCGAGCACCCGCCCCTCGAAGTCCTTGTGCGCCCGGTCCACCCAGCTGTCCAGGACGGCGACGACGACGCCCTGCCCGCTGCGTCCGGCGCTGCGCGCGTCCGGGACAGTGGCCTCGTCGGCGTGCCAGGTCCGCTGCGACGGCGTGCCCGCGGCGGCGGCCGGCGGCGCCGCGAGCAGCAGCAGGACCCCCGTCGCGGCGACGAGGCCGACCAGACGAGGACGGATCACCCCCGAACGGTACGTGCTGGACCGCGATCCGGCAGGCACCTCAGCCGGCGAGCTGGGCCGCGGACACGGGTTCGCGCAGCAGGGTCAGGACCGCGGCCTCGATGGCGCCCTGGAACGCGGGGGAGCCGTAGGAGGCCCGCTCGCCGAGCAGCTCGAGGTCCTTGGCGATGGTGATGCCGTGGTCGTAGAGGTCGATGATGCGCGGGTCGATGTAGGACGACCGGCAGACCGCGGGGGTGTTGCCGAGCTTGTCGGCCACCTCCTTCACGACGCGGGTCACGGCGCGCTTGCGGGCGGTCGGGCTCTCCGCGTATGTCGACACCGCCAGGCCGATGGCGGCCAGGACGGTCGCCGACCAGGTCCGGAAGTCCTTGGCGGTGTCGTCCCCGCCGGTGGCCTGGCGGAGGTAGCCGTTGATGTCGGTGCTCTTGACGTCCACCCAGCCGCCGGAGGTGGGGTGCCGGTAGGCGAGCAGCTCCTCGCCGCCGCTGCGTCGGCGCTTGAGCGCGGTGACGACCGCGCACACCTCGGGCTCGGCCAGCGAGCGCTGCCAGAGCTTGCCGCTCTTGCCGGTGAACTCCAGCTCGATCTCGCCGTTCCTGGAGACCCGGACGTGGTCCTTGCGCAGCGTCGCCAGGCCGTAGGACTGGTTCTCGCTGGCGTACTGCTCCCCGCCGATCCGGAAGAAGCCCAGGTCCAGCAGGCGGACCGCGCAGGCCAGGACACGGGTACGGGTCAGCGCGGTGCCCTGCAGGTCCTCGCGCAGCTGCCCGCGCGCGGCCGGCAGGCGAGCGGCGAAGTCCAGGACGCGGTCGTGCTTGGCCAGGTCGCGCTGGACCCGCCAGGCGTCGTGGTACCGGTACTGCCGCCGGCCGCGCGCGTCGACACCGGTCGCCTGCACATGGCCGTTGGGCACGGCGCAGATCCACACGTCCTCCCATGCCGGGGGCAGCACCAGCGTCTGGATCCGCTCGAGCACAGCCGGGTCCTCCACGGGCTGGCCCGCGGCGTCGACGTACCGGAAGCCCTTGCCCCTCCGGACCCGGTGGAGCCCGGGTCCGGAGGTGGAGACGCGGCGCAGGCGCACGGCAGGCCCTAGACCTCGGGCTCGACGTGCATGGCGGCCTCCTCGGCGGTGTAGCCGCCGAGGTCGGTGCCGACGTCCATGGCCACGAGATCGGCCTCGGTGTCGGCGCGGACGCCCTCGTCCGGCTCGACCAGGCGGCCGACGCCCTGCCCGGCGCGCTCGTCGTACGGCGTGTCGACGCCCTCGCTCTCGTCCGCGGGCTGGTCCACCAGCGTGAGCACATCGGGCTCCTCGCGGGCCAGTCGTCCGTCCAGCGGCTCGCCGTCGTGCAGCTCGCGGGCCGTGGTGCCGAAGTCGTCTGCAGCCAAGGCGATGTCGCGCGGGACCTGGGTGGTGTTCTCGAGCTGACCGGTGACGTCACCGCCGGCCAGGGCGTCGCCCGGGTCGGGGATGCCCTCGGCCTCGAACTCCGACGGCGGCCGGGGGATGCGCGAGCTCATGCGTTCTCCTTGCGACGGCGGTGAGGGGGGACGGCTCAGGGCCGCCTCGGGGGAGGCGGCCCTGGACGTGTGCGTGGCTAGCTGCTCTTGACGGTGGTGCCCGTGCCCGGCGCCGCGCTCTCGATCGTCGTCTTGAACGACTCGAGCGCCTTCTCCACCTTGCTCTGCGGGTCGGCGAAGACCTTCGCGACGGCCTCACCGAGGATCCCGGCCGGCGGGTCGTACTGCAGGCTGACCTCGACGCCGGTGGTGCCGCCGTGGTCGTCGAACCGCACGGCTCCGGCGTTCTTGACGTCCAGACCGCTGGACTCCACCGTCGCCCACGCGATACGGGTGTTCGGCACGTCCTCCACGATCTTGGCGTCCCACTCGACGGTCTTGCCGAGCGGGCCGTGCACCTTCCAGTGCGTGACGTCGGTGCTGCCGTCCCTGGCGACGACCTCCTGCACGTCCGGCATGATCTGCGGGAGGTTGGTCAGACCGCGCCACCAGGCGTAGCACTGGTCGGCGGGGGCGTTGACCTCGAGGTAGTGCGTGACGCTGCCCATGGGGTGTTCCTCTCGTCGGGTTCAGGGACTGTCGGGGTGGTACCCGTGCGAGGGGTCAGGCACGCGTGACGTCCGGCGCAGAGGTGCTCGCCGCGGCGCCAGCCATCGGGGCCGCCGGCTTGGGGGCGGTCGACTTCGCCGAGGTGCTCTGCGGCGCGGACGCGGGCGGGGCCGTGGTCCGCGGCCCGGCGCCGGTGCCGGTGCCGGCGAGGTCGACGACGACGTCGGAGTCGGGCTTGCCCTTGGCCTTGTCCGCAACGGCGGAGACCTTCTCGGAGGCCGCGGCCTTCGCGCTGTCGGCGACGGAGGTGGCGGTGTCGACCACGGTCGCGGTCGCGCTCTGGACGGCCGGCAGGCCGGCGATCTCGCGGAACTTCGTCTCGATCTGGGTGTAGCGCTCCTTGCCGGCCTTGGCGCCGAGGACGTAGCCGGTACCGGCAGCAACGAGGAGCGTCATCTTCTTGAACACGGGGGCCTCCGGGGGCGTTCGGTGGGTGGTGGGTCGCTTGCCCGACCCCTACCCGCGCAGCCACCCGCAACGCCCCCGGGTCGTCGCCGACCTACCGCCGGACCGCCCACGGGTAGTCACGCAGCGCCTCGAGCTGCCCCGGGCCGGCCCGCTCGATCGTCCAGAGGCTGGCGCCGACGGCGCCGCCCCGCTTGGCCACGTCGAGGAAGCGCAGCGTCTCCGCCCGGGTCGGGGTGCCGCGGCGCCCGCCCTCCTCGCCCATGTCGTACGCCTGGCCCGCCGGCGCGACCGGCAGCAGCGCGCCGAGCTCGCGCAGGCTCTGGACGACGAGCTTGCCGGGCTCGTTGCAGGACCAGTAGATCATCGGTACGAAGACGTCTGAGTACGGCACGAATGCCTTGTACGGGAAGGACTTCCGGCGCAGCGGGGTCGGACGCGGGACGGTCGCGGCGACCGGCCGGGTGCCGGCGTAGGACCGGACCAGCGACAGGTAGAGCTGCACCCGCCGGGCGGTCGCGTAGGTGCCCTCGGCGGTCGTCTCGATGTCGGGGGAGAAGGCGTCGATGCCGTCGGCGTAGGCCCGGCCCGCCCGCGCGGCGTCGGCCACCGGGTCCGACAGGAACGGGAAGTCCCACGCGACGACCTTGAGCCCTGCCGCGTGCGCGGCGGGCACGAGCGCCGGCAGGAACTGGTCGCCGTAGTAGCCCTGGCGGCCACCGGTGCGGATCCAGATGCTGCGCGCGCCGGCGGCGCGGGCGCGGGCGACGGTGCGCGGCACGTCGACCGGGGTCTGCTTGAAGTTGGTGACCCAGATGCCCTTGCCGGCGACGGCGTCCAGGCTCGGCGACTTCCGGCCAGGGGCCAGCGGCGGCGGCAGGTCGGCGTCGGCGACCACTGGCGACTGGAGGGGCTTGGGCTGGAAGGGCTTGCTCCCGGGGCGCTTGGGGACGGGGCAGCCGGCCTGAGGGGGCTGCGCCGCGAGCGGCTTCGGCGCCGGCGCCGCCGCCCTTGGCTTCTTCTTCTGGACGGTCGGCTTCGGCGCCGCCACCACGCTCGGGCGGGGGCTCGGCGTGGGGCTGGCGACGGCGGCCGGAGACGGCGTCGCGGCGGCGACCCGGTCGGTCCTGGGCGTCGGCTCGACCGCCGCGGCGCTCACCGTGCCGGCGGTCAGGAGGCCGGCGACGGCCAACGAGAGCACCCGCTCGGGGAAGGTCAGCACTCGGACAGTGTGGGTCATCTCGGGCGGCCTGTCCGGCGGTCGGCGATGCCGGGCTGTGCGCTAGTCTCGTGAGCCGCAGTCGGCACGCCGGCGCGATCCCCCATAGCTCAATTGGCAGAGCATGCGACTGTTAATCGCAGGGTTTCTGGTTCAAGTCCAGATGGGGGAGCCAGCAGATCCGCGGGTGGTGGCGGTGCGCCGGTTTAGGGCAAGGTCGTGCACTCCCTACGGCAGACAGAGCGCCTCGGCGTCCTCGGACGCACTCGGGCGGCGCCCTGCAGCGGCGGCACTGTGCGAGCCGGGAGGCGTGAGCACGGGCAGGTGGGCGGATGCGGTCATCTGCCGCCGGAACAGACCCCAGCGCCGGCTGACGGCCCGCGCGCACGCAGGTGCAGCGGTCAGCGGTCGGCACGCCCTGCGTCACGCTGTCGACGTGCTGGCGCAGCCGGCCCAGGTGGTCTTGCCGCAACGTCGGCATGTCGCCGCTCTGCGCATGTCCTGTCTCCCTCTGCGGGTGGAGCGGCCGGTTCAGCGACGGCGGAGGACGATCCAGGTGAAGGCCTGGACGGCGCCCGTCGGGGTGGAGTGCAGCTCGCGCTCCTCGTGCTCGAGCACGAAGGCGGCCGCGAAGCGCTCGGCCAGCGTCGATGCGTCGTACCGGGACGTCGGCAGGCCTGAGCACGAGGTGGGGCCGTCCGCAGCGAAGACCCCGAGGACGAGCGCGCCCTCGGGGGCCACCGCGGAAGTGGCGAGCCGGACGTAGCCGGCGACGTCCGGCTCGGCGGTCAGGAAGTGGAAGACCGCCCTGTCGTGCCACACGTCGTAGGTGCGTCCGGGCTGCCAGCGCAGGAGATCCGCCTCGACGCGTTGCACCTGCTCGGCGCGCGGCCCCAGCCGCTCGGCGACCGTGGCCAGCGCCTCGCCGGACACGTCCAGCACGGTCATCTCGTGACCCGCATCCAGCAGGGTGTCGACCAGCGTGGAGGTGCCCGCCCCGATGTCGATGACCGACGCGCCCGGACGACCTCGAGTCCCCAGACCCACGAGGCGTACGGAGGTGCTGGGGAGCGCCTGGTACCAGCTGACCTCGTCGTCAGCCCTGCTGTCGTAGACGCCGTTCCAGTGCTGCTGCCTGTCGTCCGTCACCGGCCGCTCCTCCCCGTGCGAAGCACGATGTCAGTGACTGAAGCGGATGTCGGGCAGGACGCGGCGCAGCCAGCTGGGGCAGGCCCAGGCGGCGCGGCCGGTCAGGCGCATCAGGACCGGGAGCAGGAGCAGGCGGACCAGCGCGGCGTCGAGCAGGACGGCGATGCCGAGCACGACGCCCATCTCCTTGGGCGGCAGCGGGCCGGACAGGGCGAAGGTGAAGAACACCGCGACCATGACGCCCGCCGCCGCGAAGATGACGCGGCCGGAGTGCGCGATGCCGCCGACCATCGCCTCCTTGGGGTCGCCGGAGCGCTCCCAGTGCTCCTTCGCGCTGGCGAGCAGGAAGACGGTGTAGTCCATCCCGATCGCGAAGATCATGGCGAAGAAGAAGACCGGTGCCCAGGCGTCGAGGAAGCCCTGGCTCTCGAAGCCGAAGAGCCCGGACCCGATGCCGTCCTGGAAGACCAGCTTCGCTGCGCCGAACGCTGCGCCGGTGGCCAACAGGTTGGTCAGGACTCCCATGGCGGCGAGCAGCGGAGCCTGCAACGCGACCAGCAGCAGCACGAAGCCGAGGACCAGCACGATCGCCACGACCAGCGGGGTCGTGTCGTTCAGGACCTGCTCGAGGTCGTGGTTCTCGGCGGCGGTGCCGCCGACCAGGGTGCCGTCGGGCAGGGTGCTGCGCAGCCGGTCGATGGTGTCACCGGTGGCGGTGGACGACGGGTCGCTGGCCGGGACGACCTGGACGAGCGAGGTCGCGCCGTCGGCGCCGGGCATGGCCGGGAAGACGCGCGCCACACCGGGATCTGCTTCGGCGGCGCTGCTGACGGCAGCGGCCTGCCCCGGCGTCGTGACGACCTGCAGGGTGCCGGGCGCCCCGGGGCCGAAGGCGTCCTGGACGAGGTCGTACCCGACGCGGCTGCTGTCCTGGCTGGGGACGACCTTGATGCTCGGCATACCGGTCTTGAGCCCGAAGACCGGAAGGGCCAGGGCGACCAGCGCGACCAGCGCGACGCCGCCGTAGACCAGCGGCCGGCGCCACAGCCGCTCGCCCCACGCGGCGAAGCGGGCCGAGCGGTGCTCGCCGGGGGAGATGCCCGGGATCGACAGGCCGTTCACGCGATCGCCGAGGCGGGCCAGGACGGCCGGGAGCAGCGTCAGGGTGGCGGCCAGGATGAAGACGACCGCGATCATGATGCCCAGCGCCATCGAGCGGAAGGCCGGCGAGGGCACCAGCAGGACCGCGGACAGCGAGATCAGCACGGTGACGCCGGAGAACAGGACCGCCTTCCCGGCGGTGTCCATGGTGACGGCGGCGGCCTGCGCCGAGCTCAGGCCGCTTGCCCTGGCAGCCCGGAAGCGCACTACGAGGAACAGGGCGTAGTCGATGCCCAGCGCCAGGGCGAACATCAGCGCGAAGTTCAGCGCCCAGATGCTGATGTCGGCGAACTGCGCACCGATCCACAGCGTGCCGGCGGCCGAGACCAGCCCGAGGATCGTCAGCATCAAGGGGAGCCCGGCGGCGACCAGGGAGCCGAACGCCAGGACCATGATGGTGAGCGTCACGGGCCAGCTGAACAGCTCGCTCTTGAGCATCGCTTCCAGGTTGGCCTCGTTGAAGTCGCTCCACAGCCCGGAGGAACCGGTCAGCGCGACGGTCACGCCGTCCCCGCCCAGCTCGCGCAGCGGTTCCTTGAGATCGTTGGCGGCACGGACCATCTCGTTCATGTTCGTGGTCGCGGCGCCGGCCTGCACCACCCCGGTCCGGCCGTCCTGCGAGATCGACAGGCCGGGGGTCGGCGGCACGATCGTGGACAGCCGGTCGTCGGCCTGCAGCAGCGCTGTGGCCTCGCGGACGACCTCGGCGCCGCGGCCGGTGGCCAGGCCGTCGTCTGCGCGGACGACGACCTGCAGCGCCGCGCTCGACAGCCCGCCGAACTGCTGCTGCACGAGGTCGCGCGCCTGCACCGACTCCGACCCCGAGGCCTCCCAGCCGGCTCCGGCGAGCGCGCCCTCGACCCGCGGCGCGAAGGACCCGAGCCCGACGGCGACGATCGCCCAGACGACGAGCAGCACCTTGAAGTGCGCCGCCGTCCAGAGCCCGAGCCTGCCGAGGGGCCCGTGCGGGGGCGTGTCGTCCAGGACCTGCGGTGTCGAGGTGCCGGGACGGACGGTGCTGACGCTCATGTTGCTCCTCGTTTCGAGCGGCGATCGAACACACCCAGGGGGGTATGGCGCGTTGAGTACGCTGAACCGTACACGGGTACCCCCCTGGGTATCAAGGGCGCGCGATGTCGGGCCGGCTGTCGTCGTGGGCGGCGGGCACGACGCCCTGGTCGCGGCGTGCCAGCCGGCCACGGCAGGTAGGCGCGCGTCATGCTGGAAGCGAGCAGCACATCGGGCGGGCCCTGGGGCCGCCCCCCACGAGCGTCGCGGTCGATACGCGGTAGGAACACATCCGGCTCGCTTGTGTTGATCCGAGTACCCCCTAGGGTACGTCGCCCACCGAAGAAGGAGAAGATGGTGACCCACGAGACTTCCCTCGATGAGTTCGACACCGCGCTTGCCGCAGGTGCCAAGGTGCTCGACGTCCGAGAGGGCGACGAGTACGCAGAAGGCCACGTACCGGCGGCGCGGCTGATGCCGCTCGCGACGGTGCCCATGCATGCAGACGAGCTACGAGGCGGCTCCCCGGTCTACATCATCTGCGCTAGCGGGGCGCGCAGTGCGCAAGCCGTCGAGGTCCTGCAGCAGTTGGGCGTGGAGGCTCGTTCTGTCGCCGGCGGCACGAGCGCTTGGATCCGTAGCGGTCGCGCCGTGGCCACCGGTGCTCCGGGCGCCTGAGCTTCAGCCGCCGGAAGAAGGCCACCGGCGGGGGCGTCGACGGAGTGGGCGGCGTCCTCGCGCCGGAACGCGCGACAGCGCTCCTTTGTTGCACGCACAGCGTCGGGAGCCGGCGCAATGATCCAGGAGACCGCATGAAGCTCGATGAGGACGCCGTGAAGATCGCCGTCAATCGCTTGCGGCGCGCCGAAGGTCAGATCGCTGGTGTGATCCGCATGCTCGAGCAGGGCCGCGAATGCAAGGACGTCGTGACCCAGCTCGCCGCCGTGTCCCGTGCGCTGGACAAGGCCGGCTTCACCATCGTCGCCAGTGGGCTCAAGCAGTGCTTGCTCGAGGAGGGCGATGAGGCCGCGCTGGACGTCGCACAGATGGAGAAGCTCTTCCTCAGCCTCGCTTGACGACGGAACGACCACGTCGTCCGCCTTCCCTCTGCGTGTGAGTCGGGTGGACCACGTCGTCATTCGTCCTGGGAGTGGCTGCGGCGCTGGTGTCCATCCAGTCGTACCTCGCAGCCACGGCCGCCGGCGTGCGACCCTGAAGGCAGCGCGCTAGGGTACCCCTGGGGGTACATGCAACGAAGGGCGAGTGCCATGTGCAGCAAGGCGACGTGTCGCAAGTGCGGGAAGATCACCTGGTCCGGATGCGGAAAGCACGTCAAGCAGGTGATGCGCGGCGTACCGGCCGAGAAGCAGTGCACCTGCGGCAACAGAGCGCAGAAGCCTGTCGCGACGGCCCAGCCTGCAACAACGGCGACGAGGCGGGGCAGGTTCAGCTCGCTGTTTCGTCGTTGACGTAGAGGGGCGCCGTAGGAGTACAGCGCCGGACATCTCCGAGGGGCTCGCAACATCGCCCTCGGCGGGGACGTCGCTGCTGCCATCAGCGCTCTGCCGCGGGGCGGGAAGTACGTCGTCCACTGCGCGTCCGGCAATCGCTTCAAGCAGGCCGCGACGACCATGTCGGAACTGGGACTCACCGATGTCGTCGACGCAGGCGGGCTGGAAGCCCTCCCCGCCGCTGGCGCAGAGGTCGTCACCTGACGCTGCGGAGGGGTCGCCCCACTCGGCGCGTGGCGTCCGGACCTGTGGGCCGACGGACCGTCAGTCGCACAGGGTCCGGCGGACCCACACGTACGCGCTCAGACCCAGGCTGAACAGGAACCACCAGACCGGCTCCGACAGGCGCAGGGGCCATTGCGGGTCCAGCAGGAGCACCGCACCGATGACGGCGAGGCAGACCAGCGCCTCGTGCTTCACCCGGGCGCCCGCGGCGGCCCCCGCCACGCCGAGCAGCAGGAACCCGGCGAGGTCGCCGACGACCCCTCGGGCCAGGTACGGGTAGCCGAAGATCACGTACGCGCTGCTGGAGACGACGGCCGCGACGACTGTCGTCGACCACTCTGCAGGGGACAGCCTGAAGCGCCTCGTCGTGCCGCGGGTCGGGGCGCTGACCTTCATGAGCGGACCGATACCCCGCCCACGCTGGGGCATGTGCAGCGGGGCCTGAGCGGGGTAGGACACGATCACATACCAGCGGAGGTATCCCATGGAGTACGGAACGACCATCACGACAGAACTGGGGTTCGAGGAGGCCGTCGAGCGCACCCGCGCCGCACTGGCCGACAACGGCTTCGGCATCCTCACAGAGATCGACGTGCAGGCGACCCTGAAGAGCAAGCTCGACGAGGACATGGAGCAGTACCTGATCCTCGGTGCTTGCAATCCGCAACTGGCTCACCGGGCGCTCGGCGTGGAGCGCGACATCGGGCTGCTGCTGCCCTGCAACGTCGTGGTCCGCCGGGACGGTGACCGCACGCTCGTGCAGGCTCTCGACCCGCAGGTCATGGTCAGCCTTCCCGGTCGACCGGAGCTGCAGCCGGTGGCGGACGAGGCGGCCCAGCGCCTGAACGCCGCGCTGGCCGCCGTGGCCGCCGGGCCGTCGCCGCAGTCGGTCTCGTCCCGCTGATCGCCGGCGCCGCCGACGTGTGCCTGCTCGGGCCGCTTGTCGGTGGACCGCTGCGCGGCTAGGCCTTCCGCGCCCACCGGGTCCACGAGCGGCTCGCACGGGCGTGATCGTCGATGACCATCTGTCCCTGACCGTGGAGGAACGCGCGTGACCATCCCGACCCATCCAGATCCCGTCGTCATCGTCGGAGGGGGGCACAACGGCCTGGTCGCGGGCTGCTACCTCGCCAAGGCCGGCAAGCGGGTCCTGGTCCTGGAGGCGGGGGAGAAGCTGGGCGGGGGATCTCGCACCGACGAGACGATCCCCGGTTACCTGTTCAACACCCACTCCGCCGCGCACAACATCATCAACATGACGTCCATCCCGGACGAGCTCGACCTGGCTGGCGCCGGGCTCGAGTACATCCCGATGGAGCCCTTCGCCACCGGCTTCTTCCGGGACGGCCGCATCGTGCGCTTCCACCGCGACATCGAGCAGACCGTCGCCTCCATCGCCGAGCACGACAAGGCGGACGCGGAGGCGTACCGCGCGTTCATGCACAAGGCCGTACCGCTGGTGAAGACCGCGGTCACCGGCCTGGAGAGCGGCTCGAGTGCAGGCGGCGTCCTGAAGGCAGCGGGGACGAAGCTCTGGCCGCTGATGCAGGGCATCAAGCGCTCCGGCGGGCCGCTCGGACTGATGCACGATCTCGTCACCCCCTACGGATCGCTGCTGGAGACCGTGCTGCGCTCCGACCTCACCCGCGCACCGGTCTCGTCGTTCGCCAGCCACAGCTCGGCGGGTCCGCACCAGCCCGGCGGCGCTTTCTACGTCTTCTGGCAGGCCGCCTATCACCTTTACGGGCAGTGGCACCCGCGCGGCGGCTCGCAGGCCCTCACCGACGCGCTCGAGCGCCGCTTGACCGGCTGGGGCGGGCAGACGCGCACCAGTGCGGTCGTGGAGCGCATCGACGCGACGGGGGGAAAGGCACGTGCCGTCGTCCTGCAGGGTGGCGAGCGCATCGCGGCCAGCGCCGTCATCAGCGCGGTCGACGTGCAGACCGCTCTGCTCGAGCTGCTGGACCCGCCGCTCGCAGGCGACGCGGGCCGTGAGCTGTCCGCGGCGCACCGCGGCAACGCGGTGCAGCTGGTGGTGCACCTGGCCACCGACAAGCTCCCGCCCTACCCCGGCGCCCGTGCGGGCGACTGGAACGGGCTGCAGTCCCACGTCGACCACATGGACCAGCTGACCAAGGGATTCCTGGCCGCGGAGGCCGGCCGGCTGCCGGACCCGCCTCCCACCTACTGCTTCACGCCGAGCGTGTACGACGACAGCCTCGCCCCTGCCGGGCATCACACGGTCTACCTGGCCTGTCCCAGCTCTCCGTACGACGTCGAGGGCGGTTGGGAGGGTCAGGCCGAGTCGTTCGCGGACGCCATGGTCCAGCAGGTCGAGGATCACGCGCCCGGGTTCACCGACAGCATCTTGGCTCGGACGGTGCGTACGCCCACGCTCATGGCGGAAGAGCTGCGCTGGCCAGGAGCGCACCCGATGTACCTCGACATCAGCCTCGATCAGCTGGCGTTCATGCGACCCACTCGGCGGTTGGCCGGGCACACCGTCCCAGGCGTGCAAGGGCTGTTCACGTGCGGCGCGTCCACTGCGCCCGTCGGCGGCATCGCTGGCAGCAGCGGCAAGGCGGCGGCGCTGCAGGCCTTGAAGGCTCTCACCGCAGGCTGACGGGGCCCGGCGACGTGGTCGTCGCTCCGCCTGCCACCGCGGCTCGTCCTGGCAATCGATGTCACACACCATCCGGCTGAGCAGCCGCGGTTCCGTCGGGACGAGTGATCGTCAGGCCGGCCCGAAAGTGGTGGTGCTGGCTGGCGGTGCATCCAGGACCTTCGTCCCTACCGACGCTCCGAGCCAGCGAGCACGATGAGGCGAACACGATGACACGGAGGTCGCGGAGATGATGTGGTGGAACGGAAGCTGGATGTGGTTTTTCGTTCCGGTGATGCTCTTGACGTGGGCGCTCACCGTCGTCGTGTTGATGCCCCTTCTACGTGATCGACGCGGTAGGCCGGCCTCACCACATGAGCGGCTCGACGAGCGCCTCGCCTCCGGCGAGATCAGCGTTGACGAGCACCGCACCCGGCGATCCGCGCTCGAGCGCCGGTCATGAGGACCACGCTCTTGTCCAGGCAGTGGCTGCGCATGAGCGTGCTGGCGTTGGCCTCGTCGTTCGCGCTCGCTGCTTGCGGCGGTGGAAGCTCAGTCGACTCCGACGCCGGCACCCTCTTGCGTTCCAACGGCGCGCAGATGCGGGACGGCGGCCAGGCGATGCAGAGCAACGGCGAGCAGATGGACGCCAACGGGCGGTCCATGGTCGATGCCGGCCAACTGATGATGGACCGAGGCGGGTCGATGGACGACGACACGACCGCACGAGGTCGCCAGATGATGACAGACGGCCGGACGATGATGGATGCCGGTCAGGAGATGGCGGCCCAGGGCCGGACCATGATGGGCAGTGGACAGGCGATGATGGAGGCCGGGACGGGAATGATGGGCAGCCGTTAGGTGCCCCGGTTCGGCAGTGAAGGAGACGGCGCGGGTGCGTACGGGAACCCCCCACCTGCGCCCCGACGACCTGTTCCGCGCCCCGCCCTGACCGCAGCAACGGGTGGCCCAACGGGTCTGCCGCGTTCGCGCTCTGTGCTCGCCGTGGTCGCCCATCCCGACGATGCGTCGTTCGGGCTCGGTGCGCTGCTGTCGACCTACACCGACCCGGACGCCAGGACGCTCACGTCGGACGGTCGGATGGGACCGACAGTTTTGGCGGTCAGGTCCCCGTCTCGACGGGGAGGCCGGCCGCAGCCCACTCGGGAAAGCCGTCG
>JBKJQQ010000041.1:0-10380 GCA_046593875.1 Mycobacteriales bacterium
GTCCTCCTTGGCCAGCGCCTCCACCAGCGAGGACGTCACCGCGAAGGCCAGCGACTCCTTGATCAGCCCGTACGCCGCCGTCGGCCCCGCGGCCAGCCGCACGGCGAGCTCCAACGCAGCGGGAAGCACCGCATCGGGGGCGACGACCGCGTTGAGCAGCCCCATCTCGAGCGCCTGCTCGGTCGTGAACGGCTCGGCCAGCAGCAGCAGCGCCGTGGCGCGCCCGAGACCGACCAGGCGGGGCAGAGACCAGGACAGCCCTGAGTCCGCCGTCAGCCCGATGCCGGCGAACGCCGTCGTGTAGCGCGCCCCGGCCGCCCCGATCCGGAAGTCCAGCGCGCACGCGATGCCCAGCCCGGCGCCGGCGGCGGTCCCGTTGATCGCGGCGATCGTCGGGATCGGCAGCTCAGACAGCAGAGTGACCAGCGGGTTGTAGTGGTCCCGCACGGTCGACAGCGGCGCCGGGTCCCCGGCGGCCAACAACGCGGCGTGCTCGCGCAGGTCCTGGCCCACGCAGAAGCCGCGGCCCGAGCCGGTGAGCACCAGCGCCCGTACGCCCACGTCGTCGCGCACGGCCTGGACGGCGTCGAGCAGCGCGAGCTTGGCGTCGAGGGTGAGGGCGTTCATGCCCTCGGGGCGGTTGAGCGTGATCGTCGCGACGGCACCGGCGCGCTCGAGCAGGACCAGATCAGACACGGCAGAGCCTTCCGGAGTGGGGTTCGGCTGCAGGATGGCACGCCCCGGCGCACCGCCGAGCCGGGCGTACGGGACAATGGACGACACGCACCCCCGGACCCGGGGGACGGCACGGCACGACGTTGGAGGTTGGCAGATGGCGGCCATGAAGCCGCGGACCGGAGACGGTCCGATGGAGGTCACCAAGGAGGGTCGCGGCATCGTCATGCGCGTCCCGCTCGAGGGTGGTGGGCGGCTCGTCGTCGAGCTCAACGCCGATGAGGTCAAGGAGCTGCGCGACGCGCTCCAGGGCGTCCTGGCCTAGTGCCGCCCGCCCGCCGGGCTGCAGCGGCACGCTTCCCGGCCGTCCCGCTCCCGACCGTCGTCCTGGCGGCAGAGCTCCCCGGGGCCGACGCGCTGGCCGTGCCGACGGTCGGCCAGGACGGCAGCGCGCGGCTGATCGGTGCCGTCCCCGTCGACGTGACCCGGCTGCTCGCGGACGCGAAGGGCAGCGTCGGCGAGGTCGTCAGCGTCCCGGGTGAGGCGACGCTGCTGCTCGTCGGCACCGGCGACGGCACTGCTGCCGACCTCCGCAAGGCCGGCGCGGCGCTCGCCCGCAAGGCCAAGGACAGCGCGCGCCTGGCGCTGGACCTGCGCGAGGTCGTCACGGACGGCCCGACCACCAGGGCGCTGGTCGAGGGACTGCTGCTCGCCTCCTACTCCTTCAGCCGCAAGAAGGAGCCGGCCACCAGGGCGCTCCGGCACATCACGCTGGTGGGGGCGCTGGCGCAGGCCGACGTCGACGCGGCGGTCCGCACCGCCACGGCCACCGCTGCCGCGCGCGACCTGGTCAACACCCCGTCGCTGGAGAAGACCCCCGCCTGGCTCGCCGCCGCGGCCACCGACCTGCTCAAGGGCCTGTCCGTCACGGTCCTGGACGAGAAGGCGCTGAAGAGCCGCGGCTTCGGCGGGATCGTCGGCGTGGGCCAGGGCTCGACCCGGCCGCCCCGGCTGATCGAGGCGACCTACGACGGGGGCGGCAGGCAGCACGTCGTCCTGGTCGGCAAGGGCATCACCTTCGACACCGGCGGCCTGTCGCTCAAGAGCAACGCCGGCATGCTGGAGATGAAGTCCGACATGGGCGGCGCGGCGGCCGTGCTTGCCACGCTGCGCGCGGTCGCGGACCTGAAGCTGCCGATCAAGGTCACCGTGCTGGCCGCTGCCGCCGAGAACATGCCGTCCGGCACCGCCCAGCGCCCCGGCGACGTGCTGACCCAGTACGGCGGGCGGACCGTCGAGGTCCTCAACACCGACGCCGAGGGCCGCCTGGTGCTGGCCGACGCGATCGCGTACGCCGATCGGGATCTCAAGGCCGACGTCATCGTCGACGTCGCCACCCTGACCGGAGCGATGCCGGTGGCGCTCGGCAAGCGGCACGCGGGCCTGTTCGCCAGCGACGACGCCCTCGCCGCCCAGCTCGAGCGGGCCGCGGAGACCTCCGGCGAGCCGCTGTGGCGGATGCCGCTGGTCGAGGACTACCGCGTCGCGCTGGACTCCTCCCTCGCCGACCTGCGCAACATCGGCGACCCCAGGCTCAAGCTCATGGGCGGCTCGATCACCGCGGCGCTGTTCCTGCGTGAGTTCACCGGTGGCCGACCGTGGGCCCACCTCGACATCGCCGGACCGGCGCTGGCCGGCGGCGACGAGGACGAGAAGACCAAGGGCGGCACCGGCTACGGCGTCCGCCTGCTGACCGCCTGGCTCACCGAGCTCGCTCGGACGAAGGGACGCGGCTGATGTACGGCCTGACCGTCCGCTGGTCCCTCCTGGGGACCCCCGCGGGCACCGACCAGCGGCTGCGCGACTACGTCCGCGACACCTCGGCGCCGCGCTTCACCGGCATGGCCGGCCTGGTGCAGAAGACCTGGCAGATGACGCCGGGCGGCTTCTTCAGCGGCATCTACGTGTGGTCGACGGCGGAGGCCCGCGCCGGCTTCCTCGCGGACTTCCGGGCCAACCCCTCGCCGGTCACCCAGCTCATCGGGCAGGACCCGGACATCGTCCAGGAGTGGGACCTGGTCGCCATGGTGAACGGCGCGGACGGACCGCTCACGCCCTGACAGCAGGAGTTCCGGCGCGTTGCGTCGAAGTTGCCCGCCATGACTCGACGACCTCTGCTGGGCGGCCTGCTCGCCGCCACCCTGCTCGGCGGCCTGGCCGTCGCCGCCCCGTCCTCCGCCGCGCCCGCGCCGGTCAACGCCTGCTTCGACAGCGTGCCCGAGCCCAAGGCCACCGCGCCCACGAAGATCTGCTACACGCTGTTCCAGCCCGAGGGCGCCACCGCCGCGACGCCGGTGCCGATGGTCCTGCACAGCCACGGCTGGGGCGGCAGCCGTACCCGGACCGTCACGGCGGAGCTCAAGCCGTTCCTCGACGCCGGCTACGGCGTGCTGTCGTTCGACCAGCGCGGCTTCGGCGAGAGCGGCGGCCGGGCGCACACCCTGCAGGCCGACATCGAGGCCTTCGACGTCCTCTCGCTGGTCAAGATCGTCTCGAAGCTGGACTGGGTGCAGCAGGAGGCCGTGGGCGACCCGGTCCTCGGCGCGATCGGCGGCTCGTACGGCGGCGGCTACCAGTTCCTCGGTGCGTTCGGCGGGATCCTGCACGAGCAGCGCAACCCCTTCGACGCGCTCGCTCCGCAGATCACCTGGAACGACCTGAAGACCGCGCTGGCCCCCGACGAGGTGGCCCGCAGCGCCTGGCTCGCCCTGCTGTCCGGCGTCTCCCTGCAGGACAACGACGAGCGCGCCCAGCGGGCCTTCGTCTACGGCTCGGCGACCGGCCTGTGGCCCAAGGACGCCGTGGGCAAGGCGATCGACGCGGACATGGACGCCTACTTCCTCAAGACCGGTCCGGCCTGGCACGTCTCGGAGGGCCGGCTGCTGGACATCCCGGTGCTGTTCCGGCAGGGGATCTCGGACAACCTGTTCAACCTGAACCAGGGCATCACCAACTTCGACACCGCGCTGACGCCCGAGGCCCGCGCGCAGAGCGTGCTCATCGGCTACAACGGCGGCCACACGCTGCCGAACGCGCTGCCCCGCGGCGCGGCGACCGCCGGCGACCCGTGCTCGACCGAGCTCGGGGGGAGCTTCACCGACCTGACGCTGCGCTTCTTCGACCGGGCGCTCAAGGGCGTCGGCGACGGCGTGCGCGGCACCGGGCAGTACCACCTGGCGACCTCCGACGCGACCGACTGCGTCAACGCCGACACGGCCACCGGCACCACGGCCAAGGACCTCGGCACGCTGGTGACGCCGGCCGCCGCGGGCGCGCCGCTCTACACCGCCCTGACCGGCGGCGAGGCGGTGACCGTGTCCGGCGTCCCGACGCTCAAGGCGCTCGTGACCAGCGCCGGCGTCAACAACAAGGCGTTCTTCGGCCTGGCCGTCGGCACCACCCCGGCCGACGCGGTCGTGCTGCAGAACAACCTCATGCCGCTGCACGAGGACCTGCCGGTCGTCGGCGCCGCCCGCAGCTTCGAGCTGCCCGGGGTCGCGGTGAACGTGCCCGCCGGCCAGAAGCTGTTCCTGGTCGTCTCGCCGGTCAGTGACATCTTCGCCACCAACGGCAGCCGCACGCCGGGCGCCCTGGTGCTGCAGCAGGCCGCGGTGACGCTGCCGGTCGTGACGCAGCAGGCCGCGATCAACCCGGCGCCGGGCCCGGTCGTGGCCGAGGAGCCGGGCAAGAAGCCGAAGAAGCAGCGCCCGTAGCGGCCGTAGCGCCAGCATGAGGCGGGCTGCGACGGCAGGCTGCGTCCACAGAGTCGGCGCCGGCCCTTCCGCGGGCGCCGGGCGTCGGCGAGCGTGTCGACATGCCGAGCACCCGGGAGCACCATGACCGCCATGACCCTCACCTCGTCCGCCGCAACACGACCGCTGACCCGGGCGGACCTGCAGGACACCCCGGATGACGGCCGTCGGTACGAGCTCATCGACGGCACGCTCATCGTGAGCCCCGCGCCGCGGATCCCGCACCAGCGCGTGGCCCGCAACCTCTTCCGTCTCCTGGATTCCGCCTGCCCGCCAGACCTGGAGGTCTTCTTCGCGCCCACGGCAGTTGCGCTGGCCGAGGACACCGAGCTCCAGCCGGACCTCATCGTCGCCCCGCGCACGCAGTTCACGGACAAGGAGCTGCTCGGCGCGCCCCTGCTCGCGGTCGAGGTGCTGTCGCCCAGCACCCGGCGGGTGGACCTGCTGCTCAAGCGCGACCGCCTGCAGGAGGCCGGCTGCCCGTCCTACTGGCTGGTCGACCCGCTCGCGCCCAGCGTCACCGTGCTCGAGCTCGAGGACGGCCGCTACGTGGAGACGGCGCGCGCCGTCGGCGACGAGCCCCTGGACGTCACGGCCCCGTACACCGTGAGCATCATCCCGGCGGACCTGCTTCGCTAAGCCGTCCGGGCCGCCACCAGCAGGCCGGTGCCCATCGGGAGGGCTCCGGCCACGAAGCGCTCGTCGTCGCGCAGCGCCTTGGCGAACTCCCGCTGCGCGACGGTGTCCGCGTCGCGCGCGGAGGCCTCCGCGATGCGCCCGCCCCCGAGGCCGCCCGCGAAGACCGCGATGCCCCCGGGACGCAGCAGCCGGGCGGCCGCGTTGAGGTAGTCGCCGTTCTCGGCCCGGTTGGCGTCGCAGAAGACCAGGTCGTACGCCGCGTCCGACAGCCGCGGCAGGACCTCGAGCGCGCGGCCGTGGATGAGGCGGGCCCGGCCGGCGGGGATGCCGGCCTCGGCCAGGGACGTCTTGGCCAGCCGTTGGTGCTCGCTCTCGGCGTCGATGCTGGTCAGGACCGCGCCGTCGCGCATGCCGGACAGCAGCCAGAGCGACGAGACGCCGGCGCCCGTGCCGAGCTCGATGACCGCCTTGGCGCTCGCCGCCGCGGCCAGGAAGGCCAGCGCCGCGCCGGTGGCGGGGTCGACGGCGCCCACGCCCACCTCGGCCGCACGCTGTCGCGCAGCGAGCAGCGGAGCCTGCTCGGGCTGCCACCCGGCCGCCCAGTCGGCCACGGCCGCGCCCTCGATCGGTCCGGCGCCCTTGCCCTTGGTGGTGCTGCCCGACTCGATGACGGCCTCCTGGTAGTCCGAGATGTCGCCGGAGCCTATCGGGGAACGCCCTCAGAACGGCCGGCGTTGAACCGGACGACCGCTTCACACGTACTCCACAGGGAGGCTGGGCACGATGTCGACGACAGCGGTGCTCGCCGCTCCGCGAGAGGCAGGTGAGGTCGTCCTGAACGAGGACCTGTGGACCCCGCCGTCCTGGGACGACGTCGTGCGCACCCACTCCGCCCGCGTCTACCGCCTCGCCTACCGCCTGACCGGCAACCCGCACGACGCCGAGGACCTCACGCAGGAGGTCTTCGTCCGCGTCTTCCGCTCGCTGTCGAGCTACACGCCCGGCACGTTCGAGGGCTGGCTGCACCGGATCACGACGAACCTGTTCCTCGACACGGTCCGCCGCAAGGCACGCATCCGCTTCGACGCCCTGCCCGACGACGCCGAGCGACTGCCCAGCAAGGACCGCGGCCCCGCGCAGGTCTACGACGACACCCACTTCGACCACGACGTGCAGGCCGCGCTCGACGCGCTCCCGCCGGACTTCCGCGCCGCGGTCGTGCTGTGCGACCTCGAGGGCCTGTCGTACGAGGAGATCGCCGCGACGCTGGGCATCAAGATCGGCACCGTACGGAGCCGCATCCACCGCGGCCGCTCGCAGCTCCGCGCCGCCCTGGCCCACCGGGCGCCGGCCGCACCATGAGCGGCTGCCTCGGCGAGCGCGCCGCTGCCCTCGTCGACGGCGAGCTCGACCACGTCAGTCGTGAGCGGGCCCAGCGCCACCTGGCCCACTGCCCGGCCTGCCGCACCGAGGTCGAGGCCCAGCGCAGGCTCAAGGCCGCGCTGTCCGGGCTGCAGGCCGCCGCCGCCCCGGACGCGCTGACCGCCCGCCTGCTCGCGCTGCAGGTGCCCGGGACCGATCGCATCACCGCTCCGTGCGGCCCGGTCCGGCCGGCGACCGTGCGCCCCGCGGCCGGCCCCGGCAACCGGCGGCCCCGCGGTCGGGGCCTGCGCCGCCGTACCGCCGTCGGCACGGCGATGGCCGCGCTCGGCGTCGTCGCGCTGGCCCTCGGCGCACCACAGACCGCAGCGTCCACCCCCGTCGACCCGGCGACCGACTCGTTCGTCGTCCAGCACGTCGACACGACCAGCGAGGTCCCGCGCGTCGTCCAGGCCGGGTTCACCGGCGGGGGCGCGGGGACGCCGAGGTGACCCGCCGCCGGCTGCTCTGCGCGGCCGTCGGTGCAGGCGTCGTCCTCGCCGCGCTGCCCGCCCTGGCCGAGGTCGACCCCGGCCGGACGTCCACGCAGTCGGCCGAGGCCGAGGCGCTGGCCCTGCTCGAGCGGGCGGCGCAGGCCGGCCGGCGGCTCAGCTACAGCGGCACCCAGTACGTCGCCAGCTGGCGCGACGGCCAGTCCGACAGCGCGCTCGTCGAGCTCAGCCACGACCCGGCGACCGGCTCGACCGTGCGGGGCGGCGAAGCGGTCAGCCCGACCGCGACGCTCGACCCGCGGATGCTCACCCGGCTGGCTGCGTCGTACGCCCTGGTCGTCCGGGGTCCCGGCCGGTGCACCGGCCGTAGCGCCTCCGTCGTCGAGGCGCGCCGCGGCGACGGGCAGGTCTCGGGCCGCTTCTGGGTCGACCGCGACAGCGGGATGCTGCTGCGGCGCGAGGTCTTCGACGGGACCGGCCAGCGGGTGCACAGCAGCGCGTTCGTCGACCTCGACGTGCGCGCGACGGCGGCCACGGCGCCCGCGCGGCCCGTCCGCCCCGCGGGCGCCCGTCCCACGGCTGCAGCGGTCCAGCGGCTGCGCAGCGAGGGCTGGCTCGTCCCGGAGGCGCTGCCCCTGGGCTTCCGGCTGTTCGAGACGCGCCGCACCGGCGACGTCCTGCACCTGGCCTACACCGACGGGCTGTCCACGCTGTCGCTGTTCGCCCAGGAGGGCGCGCTCGGCAGCGCGCCGATGCGTGGCTTCCGCCCCGGGCGCCTCGGCGGCCGACCCGTGTGGGTGCGCCAGACAGCACCCGAGCGCGTCGTCTGGTCCGGCGGCGGCCGGGTGTGGACGCTCGTGTCGGACGCGCCGGAGGCCGCCGTGCGCGCCGCCGTCGTGGCGCTGCCCCGTGATCCGGCCCTGGACGACGGCCTGCGCTCGCGTCTCGGTCGCGGGCTGGGGCGCCTCGGGGGCATGCTCAACCCGTTCGGCTGAGACCTGACGGGGACTTCACACCCCGCGGGGAAGACTGCCTGCAGGAAGCCTGCACCGCCCTCCGGAGGACCCCCTGTGAACGACGCCCGTGAGCCCGGCCCTGACTCTGCCGGTCCCGCCGTACCGCCGCCCAGCCCGTGGTGGTCCAAGCCGGACGACCAGTGGGGCGGGCCCCAGCAGCAGCCGGCGTACGGCGGCGCGTCCTACGGCGCGCCCGCGGGGCCGCCGCCGGCCGACGACCCGTGGAGCCGGCCGACGACCCGCGCGACCTCCCCCTCCGGCGCACAGGCCTGGGGCTACCCGACCGACACGATCGGGTCGCCGATCCCGCCGCCGGACAAGAAGCCGCGCCGTGGCCTGGGCACCGCAGCGCTGGTCCTCGCGACGGCCCTGCTCGCCGGCGCGGTCGGCGGCGTCGCCGGCGCCCGTACGTCCGGTGGCAACGACCTGCTCGACAGCGGCGCGTCGCTCGGGGGCGGCGGGAGCACGACGGCCACCGTCGACCGCGCCCCGGACTCGGTGGCCGGCATCGCCGCCCGGGTCATGCAGAGCACCGTGAGCATCGCCGTCCGCGGCCAGGGCGGCAACGGCACCGGTTCGGGCGTGATCGTCCGCAGCGACGGCTACATCCTCACCAACAACCACGTCGTGGAGTCCGCGGCCGACGGCGGTCAGATCACCGTGACCCTGGACGCGGGGGAGCGCGAGCTGCCCGCCGACATCGTCGGGCTGGACGCCGTGACCGACCTGGCCGTCCTGCGGGTGCGCACCGACCGCGACCTCCCGGCCGCCTCGCTCGGGCAGTCCCGCGCGCTGGTGGTCGGCGACCCCGTCGTCGCGATCGGCTCCCCGCTGGGACTGTCCGGCACCGTCACGACCGGCATCGTCAGCGCGCTGAACCGCACCGTCGACGTCCCGTCTCAGGACGGCGCGCGCAACCCGCTGTTCAACGCCATTCAGACCGACGCCGCCATCAACCCCGGCAACTCCGGCGGCGCGCTGGTCAACGCCAAGGGCGAGGTCATCGGCATCAACTCCGCGATCGCCACGCTCGGCGGCGGCGGGCTGTTCGGCAGCGAGCAGAGCGGCGGCAGCATCGGCGTCGGCTTCGCGATCCCGATCGACGAGGCCCGGTCGGTCGCCGAGGAGATCATCCGCACGGGGCGCGCGACGCACCCGAGCATCGGCGTCTCCGCGACGACGGTGACCGGTCAGGGCCGCGAGGGCGCGCTGGTCCGCGAGCTGTCCTCCGGGGGCGGCGCCGGCCGCGCGGGGCTCGAGCCGGGCGACCTGATCGTCGAGGTCGACGGCGACACCATCACCAGCGTCGACGAGCTGATCCTGGCGGTGCGCGCCAACAAGGTCGGCGACACCGTGTCGATCACCTACGTCCGCGACGGCCGTACGCGCACCGCTGACGTGCAGCTGCAGGACCTGCGCCGCAACTGATGTTCACCTCGCGCCCGTAGGCTCGCACCGTGTTCGAGAGCCTGGGCTGGGGCGAGATCATGGTGCTGCTCGTCCTGGCGCTGTTCGTCTTCGGCCCGGAGCGGCTGCCCGGGATGGCGGCCGAGGCCGGGCGGGGGCTGCGCAAGATCCGGCTCTACGTCAAGGGCATGACCGACGACCTCAAGACCGAGCTGGGCCCGGAGCTGGGCGACGTGGACCTCGCGTCGCTGCACCCGCGGACGTTCGTGCAGAAGCACCTGTTCAGCGACGACGACATCGACGACCTCGACCCGGCGGTGGGCCGGCCGAGGACCCGGGCGGGCGCACCGCTGGCCGCGGACGAGCCGGCCCCCTGGGACCCAGACACCACCTGAGGTCGCCCCGCAGGTCCTGCTCGCTCTTCCGGGAATCCCCAGCACCAGGGTGCTGGGGATTCCCGGAAGAGGACGGGGTCAGGCGCGCGCAGCGGGGGACAGGCCCAGCGACATGCCGGCCAGCCCGCGGGGCTTGCCCGAGAGCGCCTCGGTGATGTCGAGCAGCGCCCTGCTTGCGGTGGCCGTCGGGTCGGACAGCACCAGCGGCTGACCGCTGTCGCCGCCCTCGCGCAGCCGTACGTCGATCGGGATCTGGCCCAGCAGCGGCACCTGCGCGCCGAGCCGCGTGGACAGCGACGACGCCACCGCCTGGCCGCCCCCGGAGCCGAACACGTCGATCCTCTCGTCGCAGTGCGGGCACTCGAGGTAGCTCATGTTCTCGACCACGCCGGCGATCCGCTGGTGGGTCTGCAGCGCGATGGAGCCGGCCCGCTCAGCGACCTCCTGTGAGGCCAGCTGCGGGGTGGTGACCACCAGGATCTCGGCGCTCGGGACCAGCTGGGCCACCGAGATGGCGATGTCCCCGGTGCCGGGCGGCAGGTCCATGAGCAGCACGTCCAGGTCG
>JBKJQQ010000042.1:0-10776 GCA_046593875.1 Mycobacteriales bacterium
CGAGGTGGCGCGGGTCCGGTGCTCTCGGTGATCCAAGGAATCGTGAGGTCGTCGAGGGTGAGCGTGCCGAGGTGCCACAGGACGTGGTGCCTTCGGCAGAGCAGGACGAGGTTGGCCATGGTCGACGGACCGCCGTCCGCGCGGGCGGTCAGGTGGTGGACGTCGCACATCGCGGGCGGTCTGGTGCAGCCGCGGACCGCGCACCCGCGGTCGCGTGCGGCCAGCGCCCGTCGTTGTGCCGCGGTGACGCTGTCGCGCAGCGGTTCCAAGCCGGTGACCTGCCCGTCGGGGTCCAGCAGGACCCGCGTGACCCGGGCGTCGCAGAGCACCGCCTCGATCCGGGTGCGGGTCTGCGGGCCGGTCCACGCCGCGACCGCACAGGCGTGGCTGCCGGGGAGCGCCCGACCGGCCGAGGGGTCGGGGGCGTCGAGTGTCCGGGCGGCGGGGACCCCGGCAGCGACCAGGCCGGCGAAGGTCGGAGCCGGATGCGCAGGGCACCGCTGGCAGTCACCGCAGCTGTGCTGCCCGGCCTGACGGGCGGCCCAGTCGGCGGGCAGGACGTAGCTCACCTGCGGACGGAAGCCCCCGGCGTCCGGCAGGTCACCGTGCCGCAGGACCTGCTCGAACACCTCGGTCAGCGCATCCGCCCGGCGCTGCGCCGCCGAGCGGGTGTCCTGATCGCCCTGCTTGCGGGCCAGCGGCTCCAGAGCCGTCAGGACGGTCTCGGCATCCCCGGCCGGCAGCAGGAAGCTGCCCCAGACGCTCCCGTCCGGCTTCGTGCGGGTCTTGAGGTAGCGGCCGGCGTCGGCGTTCTTCTCCTGCGCGTCCAGGACCGGCTCGACCCAGGTCGCGATCTGGTGCCGCACCCACGCGGCGAGCTGCGCCGGGTCCAGCCGACGGGCGACCTCGATCAGCGCGGGCTCGGACTCCAGCAGCGCCTCGCGGCTGATCTTCCCGACCAGCCGGGTCAGGACCTCCGCGCGGACGAAGGGCACCGTCCCGTCCAGCACCGCGGCCGCGACCCGCGGCAACCCGTCCTGCAGCGCGCACGCGACCTGCAGCACCCGGCCGGCGGCCGACGCGCTGTCCCCGCCGGCCTCGGCGACCCAGCCGGGCAACGGCCGGGGCTTGCCGTCCGCGGTCGGCAGTCGCCCGCCGGTACGGCAGTGCAGCTCAGCCAGCACCGCCCCCGACCAGCCCGTCAGCCGCTGCACCTGAGGAGCGACCGAGGCGTACTCCGCCTGCAGCTGCGCCACCGACAGCAGGCTCAGGTCAGCAGACACGACCGTGTCCACCACCGCCCCGAGATCCGCTGCCATGCAGCCAATCTACGACCGAGGTCCGACACTTTCGCACCACGAAAGAGTCCTGTGCGCAGCCGATCTGGTATGGATGACGACCCAGCGTTGTCGCTGCTGGGTGAGACCATGAGACGGGCATCGTCGTCCCCGGCGCTGGACGCCGGAGGCGGACGTAGCCCCGCGAGCCCCTACTTGCTGGGCTGCGGGACGTTCACGTCGACGTCGACCGATGGGCAGTCCAGCTTCGGGTTGACGCCCAGGTAGTTGAGCGGCCCGGCCAGCACGGTCACCGCGATCGTGCTGATCTTCGCGCAGTCCCCCTCGCCGTCCTCGAAGTAGCCGCGCTGGAACGCCGCGGCCCCGCCGATGAGGAGCCAGATGACCAGGAGGAGCGAGCCGATGCGCATGCTCCGGTCCTTCCCGCAAGATCGTCGGTGAACCCCGGTCCACCAGGTGGTTGCGCTCGGACTGCAGGACGGACAGGACGCCCTGCCACGCGCTCGTAGCCTTGGCGCATGGCTCCTCGTACCGCGACCGCCGACCGCGTCGACCTCCCGCAGCTGCTGGACTTCCTGCGGCCCCGGCACCGGGCGCTGCTGGCCACCACGCGAAAAGACGGACGTGTGCAGCTGTCGCCCGTGACCTTCGGCGTGGACGACCTCGGCCGCGTCGTCGTGTCGACCTACCCGTCACGGGCCAAGACGGCCAACGCGCGGCGTGATCCCCGTACGTCGCTCTGCGTGCTGTCCGACGACTGGGACGGGCCCTGGGTCCAGGTCGAGGGGCAGGCGGAGGTGCTCGACCTGCCCGAGGCGCTCGACCCGCTCGTCGACTACTACCGGTCGATCTCCGGCGAGCACCCCGACTGGAACGAGTACCGCGCCGCCATGACACGGCAGGGGAAGTCCCTGCTGCGCATCAGCATCCAGTCCTGGGGACCCGTCGCGACCGGCGGCTTCCCGCCCGGGCTCTAGACGCGCCGCTGCGGGTCGAACTGCGCCAGGTCGTACGACGTCGACCCGTCCACGGCGAGATCGGCCAGGGCCTCTCCGAGGACCGGGGTGAGCTTGAAGCCGTGCCCGGAGAAGCCGCACGCGACCAGCACCCGGTCGTGCTCAGGGTGCCGCCCCACGACGAAGTGCTCATCCGGCGTGAGGGTGTAGGTGCAGTCGGCGCTGCGCAGGGGCCGCGTCCCGAGCCCGGCCAGCAGCGGCGCGAGCAGCTCGGCCACGTCCTCCCCCGGCCAGTCCGCGGCCGGCCTCAGCCGGCTGTGGTGGACCGACGCCTTGACGCCGGTGCCGACGTCGGGGAAGCCGTACGGCACGGTCCCGTCCGGTCGTTCCCAGAGCCAGATGGGGAAGCGCCCAGGCGCGAAGTCGCCTGCGGTGCCGGGGAAGAAGTGGACCCGGCGCTGCTCGACGCGGAGGGCGACCGGCAGTCCGGGCAGCAGGTCGACGGCCCAGCGGCCGGGCGCGAGGACGAGGGATCCCGCCTCGTACGTGCCCTCGCCGGTCGTCACGCGGACGCCGTCGAACGTCGCCTCCCACGACAGGACGGGCTCCTCGTGGTGCAGGTCCGCCCCGGCCCGGGCCGCCCGCTCGAGCTGCGCGCCGACGGCGGCCTCCGGCGAGACCCATCCGGCGTCGGGCTCGTAGAGCGCCACGGTGCCGGTCGGCGGCGTCATGGCGGGGAAGCGGCGGGAGATCTCCGCGGCCTCGAGCACCTCGTGCGGCAAGTCCCACTGCTGTGCGGTGCCGAGGCTGCCGGCCAGCACACGGCTGTCCGCCGAGCCCATGAACAGCCCTCCGATGCGGGTCAGCAGCCCGAGCTCGTCCCACAGCTCGTAGGCCCGGTGCAGCAGCGGTACGTAGCCGGCGCCCTCGAAGTAGGCCTTGCGGACGATCCGCGTCTCGCCGTGGCTGGCGCCCTGGTCGTGCACGGGGCCGTAGCGGTCCAGCCCCAGCACCCGCTGACCACGCCGGGACAGGGCCGCGGCCGCGGCGCTGCCGACCCCGCCGAGGCCGACGACCACGACGTCGTACGTCACGCCAGGGCGTCGCGCATCATCTGGCACGCCTGCGAGGCCGGGTCCAGGTGCTCGAAGTGACCGCCATCGAACCGCGCCAGCGACGCGTCGGAACCAGCTGCGGCGACGTACTTCTCGCTCTGGCTGATGGGTACCAGGTCGTCGCCGGCCGCGTGCACGCAGGTGGTGCGCACCCCTGTCGGGAGCAGCGCGATCGGGTCGGCCACGGCGTACCGCTCCGGCTTCTGAGCAGGGCTGCCCTGCACGAGCGCGAGCACGGCCCCACCGCCGAGCCCCTCGCGGGCACCGTCTGCGAGCGCGGCGACGGGCGCCTGCGCGACGACCGCGGCGGGGGCCGGCCCCGTGCGGGCGCCGCCCGGGGTCTGCGTCGTGCGCGAGGCCAGCCACAGCGCGAGGTGGCCTCCGGCCGAGTGACCGACGACCGACACCCGAGCCGGGTCGACCCGGTCGGCGTGCGTTCCGGTCAGGAGGTGGTCGTACGCCGCCGCGGCGTCGGTGAGCGTGGCCGGCCACGGGGCGCTGGACGGTCGGTAGTCGACGTTCCACACGAGGAAGCCGCGGCCGGCGAGGTCCGCGGCGACGGCGTCCTGGAGCGAGAGGTCGAAGCTGTCGCGCCAGTAGCCGCCGTGCACCAGGACGACGGTGCGCAGCCTCCCCGCCGGGGCGTCCGGGGGGAGCCACCACTCGCCCTTCTGGCGGGGCAGCTCGCCGTACTGCTCGACCTCGCGCAGGGTCCCCGCCGTGACCTTCGCCCGCGGGGCGGGGCTGCCGAGACTGCGCGCCGCCGTGACGAGCCCGGCCGCGCCGGCGCCGACGGCCCCGAAGATGCCGAGCGCGCGACGACGGGACATCGGGGCATCGGCCATGGTCAGACCCTAGATCCGCCGGAGGCTTCCGCGCCCGGCAAGGCGCGAGAACTACCGCGCATATCCTCTTCTAGGCTCGCGAAAACTACTGGTGGACGGTGCCTTTCAGTGCTGATTCACGACCAGCAGGGGTTCGTGCACGGCGACGTGGCGGGACCCTGCACCTGGCACCCAGGACGGCGCAGGACAAGCTCGCCACGGCCCTCGACCTCCTGTCCACGTCACTGCTGGTCCGGGCCCTCGCGCAGGGTCGGCTCGGGGTGGGACCCGCGCTCGCGCTGCTTCACGAGGTGAGCCACCACTCCCGCTCGGTCGCTGCGCAGGTCCTGACTGCGGCTCTGGGTGAGGGTGACGAGGAGGGCGAGGAGACTGCCGGTGAGCTGCGTGCTGCGGCGAGGAAGACCGCCGGGGTACGCGGCCGGCCGGCCGTTGACGGGATGGGCCAGGTCGACAACGCTGCCGCCGCTCTCGAACGAGAGCGGAGAGCCGGCTAGCCGTGCTGACCAGTAGCCGCAGCGACGTGCAGAAGGCGCATCGTCCTGCTGCCGGGGTGATCACAGAACGGCGCCGAGTGGATGCGCGCTGTACATGGCTACGTCGGGCCATGGACGGGCCGGACGCCCAGCCGCATGCTCAGACGAGATGCGCCCGCCCGACCGGCGGGTCGCGCCGCGGCTCACGAAGGAGTCACCATGACGACGCAAGAATCGACCACCGCGCACTACATCGATCCCGTCAAGGCAGCATCGAAGCACTACAGGCTCCTTCAGGACGGCGAACGGGCGCGCATGATCGAGATGCGGCTTCCTCCTGGTGCCCGCGACAACGAGCACTCCCACCCGAACGAGTTCGTGTACTTCATCAAGGGCAGCAAGGCGCACATCCGCGTCGGCGAGGACCTCGTGGAACTTGATATCCCTGACGGAATGGTCATGGAGCACGAGCCATGGACGCACTCGGTGGAGAATGTCGGCGAGAGCGACATCCTCGCGATCATCTTCGAGCTCAAGGACTGACGTCCGGGGCCGGGCAACCCACGTCCATTGCGTGAGCAGTTCCTGAGCATGCGCGCCTTCACAGCAGCGGCATTCGTGCCGCTATGCGCTCGGTTGATGGGAAGGGTCCGCAGGCGCGGAGCGGACGTACGTCCACAACCCTCGGACGCGGACGAAGCGGCTGCGCTCCTCGAGGACGCCATCGGTCGCGTGCGCCCGGAAGTACACCCGGCCCTCGGCATCGAGCAGCCCCCCGCTGGAGCTGAGCACCTCGAGGCGCAGCCACCGGGCTGCGCCGAGCTCCAGCCGGCGCGGACGCGTCGACGGGTGCCAGGTGCGCAGCAGGTACGCCTCGTCGCCGACCGCGAAGGCGCTGTAGCGGGAGCGCATCAGCAGCTCGGGGGTGGGCGCCGCCGCACCCGCGTGGAAGCGCCCGCAGCACGCGTCGTAGGACTCCGGAAGTCCGCAGGGACAAGGCCTCACGTGCTCAACAGCGGTACGAGGCGCTCATCGTCGGTGAGCGCGCCGTGCTGGCCGAGCAGCGCGGAGAAGCGCGCCTCGGCCTGCCGCTGCACCAGCGAGACCTTCGACGTCGAGATCGCCACGACGTCGCCGATCCGCGAGGCCGCTGCCGCAGTGACGACCGGTCCGAAGAGCCCCGCGCGCACGGCGTCGTCGCGACTGCCGACCCACATCCGGTTCCCGAGCTCGGCCTGCCACCGGGCCAGCACCTCGGCCTGTGCACCCGGCTGGACGTGGATGTGCCGGGCCCGTGGCTCCCCCGCCACGGCGCGCACGCCCTCGCGCAGCACGGGCGTGGCGTCGAGGTCGACCTTGGCCTCGTCGGGGACGTCGACCATGCCGTGGTCGGCGGTGACGTGCAGCGCGGTCCCGGCCGGCAGTCGACCGGCGAGCTCCTCGACGAAGCCGTCGACGAGCCGCAGCTGACTGCGCCAGGCCTCGCTGTCCACGCCGCGCACGTGCCCGGTCAGGTCGAGGTCGGGGGTGTAGCAGTAGACAAGGCTCCGCGTCCCGCGCCGGCTGCCGTCCAGTGCCGTCGCCACGACGTCGCCCGGGGTGACCGTGCCGCGGTAGCTCCCGCCGCGCAGGACCGCCCGCGTGAGACCACTGCCCTCGAACACCGCCGGCGCCGCGACGGTGACCTCGACACCGGCCGCCTGCGCGCGGTCGAAGACGGTCAGTCGCGGTTGCAGGACCTCGGGCACGAGCCGGTCACGCAGGTCGTCCGGGCCGGTCCACGACAGCCAGCCGACGGTCGCCTCCAGCTCCTCGACGAAGGACGTGTAGCCGGTCAGGCCGTGCTCCCCCGGTGGCAGGCCGGTGCCGAACGACGCAAGGCTGGTGACCGTCGTCGCCGGGAAGCCCGACGTCAGCGGCCGCGCCTGCAGCGACGACAGGAACGGCGCCTGGTCGGCGTGCCGGCGCAGCAGCTCCGCACCCAGCCCGTCGACGAGCAGCACGACCGCCCGGGCCGTCCCCGGAAGACCCAGCAC
Organism: Mycobacteriales bacterium; assembly: GCA_046593875.1. Lineage (GTDB taxonomy): Bacteria > Actinomycetota > Actinomycetes > Mycobacteriales > SCTD01 > SCTD01. The sequence goes on from JBKJQQ010000042.1 coordinate 6,724, forward strand.
GTCGACCTCGCCGGCGACCCCGAGCGAGCTCAGCACCGCCGGCATCAGGTCCGACAGGCTGCCGCTGCCGTAGGCCGGCACCTCAAGCACGCGAGCCCCGCTCCAGCGACACCGCGGTCCGCATCGCCCGCCGGCCGCGCCGCGGGTCGCGGGCCTCGCCGTACGCCGCCGCGAGCCGCCACCACGCCCGCCAGTCCTCGGGCGCGGCCTCGACCTCGGCCTGGCGCTGCGCGAAGACCGCGTCGGCGTCGGCCTTCTCGAGCCGGCCGCTGGCCAGCCGGGTGATCCCGGGCGGGTCGTAGGGCAGGGCGCCCTCGTCCTCGAGCTGCCTGGCGAGCCGTGCGCTGGCAGCACCGAGCCGGACCTCACCGGCCACAAGCGCGACGCCGACGACGACGAGCAGCAGCACGCCGATGCCGACGCCGACCTGCACGAGCTCGCCGGTCGCGAGCAGCGAGAGCGCTGTCGTCACCATGGCGCCGCTGACGAGCAGCATCACCAGGACCGTGCAGGCTGCGCCGATCTTCCCCGCCATCTAGAGGTCGAGCAGGTGCTCGAGCCCGACGGTCAGCCCCGGGCGGGAGCCCACCGACCGCACCCCCAGCAGCACGCCCGGCATGAACGACGCGCGGTCGTAGCTGTCGTGCCGGATCGTCAGGCTCTCGCCGGCGCCGCCCAGCAGCACCTCCTGGTGCGCGACCAGCCCGGCGAGGCGCACGGCGTGCACCCGCACGCCGTCGACGTCCGCACCGCGGGCACCTTCCAGCGCGGTCGAGGTGGCGTCCGGCATCGGCGCCATCCCGCGGCGGGCCTCGGCGATGAGCTCGGCGGTGCGCCGGGCGGTGCCGGACGGGGCGTCGGCCTTGTGCGGGTGGTGCAGCTCGACGATCTCGACGGAGTCGAAGAAGCGGGCCGCCTGCGCCGCGAACTGCATCATCAGGACGGCGGCGATGCCGAAGTTCGGCGCGATGAGCACACCGGTCTCGCTGTCCTGCAGCAGGTCTCGCAGCTCGGCGAGCCGGTCCTCGGTGAACCCGGTCGTGCCGACGACCGCGTGCACCCCGGCGCCGATGCAGGCGCGCAGGTTGTCCATGACGGCGTCGGGGTGGGTGAAGTCGACGGCGACGTCGACGTCGACCCCGGCGAGGTCCAGGTCGTCACCGACGTCGTACGTCCCGGCCAGCGAGAGGTCGTCGGCGCCCTCGACGGCGCGCACCACCTCCGAGCCCATCCGCCCCTGAGCACCGAGCACTGCGACACGAATCATCGACTGATCGCCTTCTCGAGGTCGGCCTTGCCGTACGGACCGATGACCGCCAGCGACAGCGGACGGTCCAGGACGTCGCGGGCGATCTCGCGCACGTCGTCCGGAGTGACCGCCGAGATGCGCTCCAGCACCTGGTCGCTGGTGAGCACCTCGCTGTGCGCGAGCTCGGCCTTGCCCAGACGACTCATCCGAGCGCCCGTGTCCTCGAGGTTGAGCACGAGCTGCCCGCGCAGGTTGCCCTGCGCCCGGCGCACCTCCTCGTCGGTGACGCCCTTCTCGGCGACGGCCGCGAGCTCGACGCGCACGAGGTCGAGCACCTTGCCGACCTTGCCGGGCGCGCACCCGGCGTAGACGCCGAACGCCCCGGTGTCGGCGTGCGCATCGGTGTAGCTGTAGACCGAGTAGGCCAGCCCCCGCTCCTCACGGACCGACTGGAACAGCCGGCTCGACATCCCGCCGCCGAGCGCGGTCGCGAGGACCGACAGCGCGAACCGCCGCGGGTCGTCGCGTGGCAGCGCGGTGCTGCCGAGCACCAGGTTGGCCTGCTCGGTGCGACGCGGCACGTGCAGCACCCGGGCGTGGGACCGGGGAGGCTTGGCGGCGGTACGCATCGGCGCCGGCTCACCAGGAGCCGCTCCCGCGAAAGCCTCAGTGAGCAGGCGGACCAGCACGTCGTGATCCAGCGCCCCGGAGGCGGCGACCACCATGTGCGGCAGGTCGTACCGCCGTCGGTAGAAGCCGTCGATCTGCGCCCGGGTCAGGCCCTCGATGCTCTCGACGCTGCCGATCACGTTGCGCCCCAGGGGCGTGTCGCCCCACAGCGCCTCGGCGAAGGTGTCGTGCACGACGTCGCCGGGATCGTCGTCGTGCATGGCGATCTCCTCGAGGATCACCCCCCGCTCGACCTCGACGTCCTCCGGCGTGACCAGCGAGCTGGTCAGCAGGTCGCTCACGACGTCGACGGCCAGCGCGAGATCGGTGTCCAGGACGCGCGCGTAGTAGCAGGTGTGCTCCTTGGCGGTGAAGGCGTTCATCTCGCCGCCGACCGCGTCCAGCAGGGACGAGATCTCCAGCGCCGTACGACGCGTCGTCCCCTTGAACAGCAGGTGCTCGAGGAAGTGCGACGCGCCGTGCAGGGCCGGCCGCTCGTCGCGGCTGCCGACGGCGACCCAGATGCCGAGCGCGACCGAGCGCACGCCCGGCACCTGCTCGGAGACGACCCGGAGTCCGCCGGGCAGCACGGTGCGGCGGACAGCACCGTCCACCGTCGGCAGCGACGGTGCGGTGCCGGCGGAGCGGCCGGCGTGGCGGGCGGCGGGCAGGACGGACCTCCGGAGCTGAGCGGGGGCCTCAGCCTAAGCGCGACGGCCGCGCAACCCCGAGGGGCTGCGCGGCCGTCGACGACGTACGAGGGACTACTCGGCCGCAGCCGGCTCCGGGGCGTCGTTGCTCACCGGGATGAGGCTGATCTTGCCGCGCTGGTCGATCTCCTGGATCTCGACCTGCAGCTTGTCCCCGACGTTGACGACATCCTCGACCTTGCCCACGCGCTTGCCGTTGCCCAGCTTGCTGATGTGAACCAGACCGTCCTTGCCCGGCATCAGGCTGACGAAGGCGCCGAACGCGGCGGTCTTGACGACGGTGCCGAGGAAGCGCTCGCCGACCTTCGGCATCGTCGGGTTCGCGATCATGTTGATGGTCGCCAGAGCCGCCTCGGCCGACGGGCCGTCGATGGCACCGATGTAGATGGTGCCGTCGTCCTGCACGGTGATGTCGGCACCCGTGTCAGCCTGGATCTGGTTGATCATCTTGCCCTTCGGGCCGATGACCTCACCGATCTTGTCGACCGGGATCTTGACGGTCAGGACGCGCGGCGCGGTCGGTGCCATCTCGTCCGGCTCGTCGATGGCCTCGTTCATGACCTCGAGGATCGCCAGGCGGGCCGTACGGGCCTGCTGGAGCGCCGCCGCGAGGACGTTGGACGGGATGCCGTCGAGCTTGGTGTCCAGCTGCAGCGCGGTGACGTACTGCGGGGTGCCGGCGACCTTGAAGTCCATGTCGCCGAACGCGTCCTCGGCGCCCAGGATGTCGGTCAGCGTGGCGTACTCGCCGCCCTCGAAGACCAGGCCCATCGCGATGCCCGCGACCGGCGCCTTGAGCGGCACGCCGGCGTTGAGCAGCGACATCGTGGACGCGCACACCGAGCCCATGCTCGTCGAGCCGTTGGAGCTGAGCGCCTCGGACACCTGGCGGATGGCGTACGGGAAGTCCGCGCGGCTCGGCAGGACCGGCAGCAGCGCGCGCTCGGCAAGCGCCCCGTGTCCGATCTCGCGGCGCTTGGGAGAGCCGACGCGGCCGGTCTCGCCGGTGGAGTACGGCGGGAAGTTGTAGTGGTGCATGTAGCGCTTGCGCGCCTCGGGGTTGAGCGTGTCGACCATCTGCTCCATGCGCAGCATGTTCAGCGTGGTGACACCCATGATCTGGGTCTCGCCACGCTCGAACAGCGCACTGCCGTGCACACGCGGCAGGATCTCGACCTCGGCCGAGAGCTGGCGGATGTCCTCCAGGCCACGACCGTCGATGCGGACCTTGTCCTTGACGATGCGGCGCCGGACGACGGACTTGGTCAGGCTGCGGAACGCGGCGCCGACCTCCTTGTCGCGGCCCTCGAACTGCCCGGCGAGCGCGGCGACGACCGAGGCCTTGGCGGCGTCGCTGGCAGCCTCGCGCTCCTGCTTGCCGGCGATCTGCATCGCGGCGGACAGGTCGGCCTCGCCGGCCTCGGT
>JBKJQQ010000070.1:0-3752 GCA_046593875.1 Mycobacteriales bacterium
TCACCGTCGCAGCCGTGCTGCCGTGAGCGCTGCGGCGAATCCGGTGACCGCGGCCGCGCTCGCGGCGTAGAGCTCGTCACCGATGAACGGCACGAAGACCGTGCTGAGCAGCAGGCCCCCGAGCACGAGCAGGTGCAGTCCGGCGCGGACCGCGACCCGGGCGGGGCGGAGTCCGGTCCGACGCACCTCGACCTCGCCCAGCCGGGCGTCCATCCGGCTGCTCAGCCGGCTCAGGCGGCCGGCGAGCAGGACCGCAGGCACCACGCCGGCGACGGCCCCGACCGCGGTCGAGGTCAGCTCGGAGCGGCCGAGCAGGACGAGAACGACGGCGAAGAAGGCCAGCAGCAGCAGGCGTTCCGGACGGCTCACGCAGGACCCACCAGACCGGCGACGATCTGCGCCGAGAGGGTGACCAGCGGCAGGCCGCCGCCGGGGTGCGACGACCCTCCCACCAGGAACAGGCCGGGGACAGGGGAGCGGTTGGCCGGGCGCAGGAAGGCAGCCGCCGCCCCGTTGCTGGAGGTCCCGTAGATCGCGCCGCCGACGGCGCCGCTGCGCGCTTCGAGGTCGGCGGGGGACAGGATCTGCGACCACAGCACGCGGTCGCGGACGGGCAGTCCTCGCTCGCCGAGGAGGTCGAGCAGGCGGTCGGCGTACTGCGCGGCGAGACCGGCTGCCCGCCAGTCGACGGCACCGCGACCGGTCCCGTGCCGTGGCGCGTTCACCAGGACGAACCACGCCTCGTGGCCGTCGGGCCGTACGGCGCTGTCGTCCGGGACGCTGACGTAGAGGGTGGGGTCCGGCACGGGGCGGGCCGGGTCGCCGAAGACGGCGTCGAACTCGGCGTCGTAGTCCGCCGGGAACAGCACGTTGTGGTGCGCGAGCCCGGGTGTCCGCCCCTGGACGGCGAGCAGCAGGACGAAGCCGCTCAGCGACGGGGTCGACCGGGCCAGGCGCCGGGCTGCCGACGGAGCCGACACGAGGTCGCCGTAGACGTGTGCCGCGTCGGCGTTCGCGACGACGACGTCCGCAGCCAGCTCCTCACCCGACGACAGCTGCACGCCGCTGGCCCGCCCGCCCTCGGTGAGGATCCGGGACACTCTGCTGGACAGCCGGATCCGGGTGCCGCGCTCCACGGCGCGCTGCTCGATCGCGGTGCCGAGCCGGTGCAGGCCGCCGGGGACGTACCAGCCCCCGTAGGCCTGCTCGACGTACGGGACCGCGGCCAGCGCCGCGGGTGCGTGCCGCGGGTCCGACCCGGTGTAGGTCGCGTAGCGGTCCAGGAACATCCGCAGCCGCGGGTCGCGCAGGTGCTGCTTCCCGAGCGAGCGCAGCGAGCGGCCGGGCGCGATGGCGGCGATGTCGCGCGGCTGCCGCAGCGCCAGGCGCGCGATCGTCCGCGGACCGTCGAGCGCGCTCTCCAGGAACGGCGTGCGGCTGGCGTGCCAGACCTTCTGCGCCCGCGCGGTGAAGCGTCGCCAGTCGTCACCGCTGCCCGGCGACCACGCCTCCAGCGCAGCGTGCAGGTCGTGCCCCGCGTCGAAGGTGCTGCCGTCGGCGAAGCGGTAGCGCGCGATCGGGTCGAGCGGCTCGAGGTCGAGGTCGGGCCAGCCGCCGGTGTCGGCGAACAGGTCCCGGAACACCTGCGGCATCGTCACCAGCGACGGGCCGGTGTCGAAGCGGAACTCACCCGCCCCCGGCACGTCCTGCACGACCAGCCCGAGCTTGCCGCCGACCTCGGCTGCCGCCTCGCACACCGTGACGTCGTGGCCGAGGGTCGCCAGCCGGGCGGCCGCGGCGAGCCCGCCGACCCCGGCCCCGATGACGACGACCCGGCTCACAGGGACCGCCCCTTCCAGGACAGCGTTCCGCGACGGCGGTGCAGCCGGGAACGCATGGCCAGCAGGCAGAACGCCGCCACGGACACCGGGTGCGCCACGGACGTCGCGACCGGTCCGCCGGTCCGCTGCGCGCTGACGACCCGTCCGGCCACACCTGCTGCGTAGGCCAGCGCACCGGCGCGCGAGCCGCGCAGCGCCGCCACCGGGGGCACGACGTAGAGCAGCGCCAGCAGCGCGACCGTCGGCAGCGGGAGGGTCCACAGCGACTTGGTGTAGCCGTCCACGAGCTCGTTCCACGAGTCGTACATGCGCGTGGTCGCCAGCGCCGTCCCGTCGCAGACCCCGCCCCGGCCGCCGGTGCGCTTGAGGGCGCGGAGCAGCTCCACGTCTTCGACGACCTGGTCGTGCACGGCCGCGTGGCCACCGGCCCGGTCGTAGGCCTCCCGTTGCACGGCGAGCAGCTGGCCGTTCGCCGCGGACAGGGACGCCCACGGTGAGCGCTCCGCCAGCCGCAGCGGCAGGAACGTCAGCCAGGACCACTGCAGCAGGGGTTGCACGAGCGCCGTGGCGCCGGGGGCCTCCTGTCGCGGGTAGGGCGAGAGCAGGTCCAGCTCCGCGGCGAGCATCAGCGCGACGGTCGCAGCGACGGCGTGCGGGGCGAGCACCACGTCGGCGTCGACGAAGACCAGCACGTCGCTGGTGGGCGCCGCCGCATCGGCGAGCTGCTGGCAGGCGTGCGGCTTGCCCAGCCAGCCGGCGGTCAGCGGACGCCCGGTCAGCACCCGCACCCTCGGGTCGCCGTCGGCCACCCGCCGCACCACGTCGGCGGTCCCGTCGGTCGAGCCGTCGTCGAGGACGACCACCTCCAGGTCGACGCCCTCCTGCGCGAGCAAGGAGCGCAGCGTCGGCTCCACGCGCAGCGCCTCGTCGCGCACCGGCAGCAGGACGGAGACTCGGGCGTCCGTGGACCGGTCGGACGGCACCCGCAGCAGTCGCGCGTTCACCGCCGCGTGCGCGGCGAGCAGTCCCGTCGCCAGGGCGAGGAGCCTCACGAGCGCAACGCCTTCGCGTACGGGATCGCGACCACGCCCATGCCGACGCCGCCGAGCAGCGCCACGGCAGGGCGGCCGAAGAAGACGGCGTTGGCCAGCACGGAGGAGCCGTAGGTCCACAGGAACAGCGCGGCCGGCACCCGGTCGTCAGCCTCGCGCCGGGGGAGCAGCTGCAGCGCGCCGACCATGAGCACCGCGACGAGCAGCCAGCCCAGGTAGTTGCTGACGGGGATGCCCGGCGCCCCCGGCAGCGCGACCTGGACGTCGGTCCACGTCCAGTGCCCGGCCTCGACCATCTGCGGGTCGAGGAACAGGTCCCAGGCGGCGAGCGCGAGCCCACCGACGGCCGCCGCCCCGACTCGCGAGCGGGCCAGTCGCTGGCCGACGAGCAGACACGGGTAGGCCATCATCGCCCAGGCCAACGGGATGACGACCGGTACCGAGAGCAGCTTCCAGCCCAGCGATCCGGCGTAGTCGTACTGCCCGAACGGGAAGCCGGTCGAGGTGCCGAGCGACTCGGCGAGCAGCCCGGTCCCGGTGGTCACGAGCACGAAGACCGCGGTCCAGCGCAGCCCCCGGTGCACCAGCGCGTGCGATGTCGAGGCGAGGAAGAAGGCGACCACGGTGACGACCGTGAGCACGTCCCGGGGATGGCCGGAGACAAGCGGGTAGGCGATCTGGAGCAGGACGGTCGCGGCTGCCAGCAGGACCGGGAGCCGCCTAGGCAGGGCGGAGCACCGCGCGCAGCCGGCGGACCGCGTCAGCGAGCGCTGTACGGGCGGCCGGCCCGTGCTCGTCGAACCAGCCCGGCACCTCCTCGACGAGGTCGTCGTAGACCTCGCCGACGACCTCCCCGCTG
>JBKJQQ010000185.1:0-22575 GCA_046593875.1 Mycobacteriales bacterium
GGGCCGTACAGCAGGACGCCCTTGGGGATCTTGGCGCCGACGGCCTGGAACTTGGCCGGCTCCTGCAGGAACTCCTTGATCTCGACGAGCTCCTCGAGCGCCTCGTCCGCGCCGGCCACGTCCGCGAAGGTCGTCTTCGGGGTGTCCTTGCTGACGAGCTTGGCCTTGCTCTTGCCGAACTGCATGACGCGGTTGCCGCCGCCCTGCATCTGGTTCATGAAGAAGAACAGCAGGCCCAGGATCAGCAGGATCGGCAGGAAGCTGATGAGGATCGAGACGAACAGGCCCTGGTTGTTGACCTTGACGTCGTACGGGACGTCGGCCTTGGCGAGCGCGTCGGTGAACTGACGGCCCTCGTCGAACAGGTAGGAGGTCGTGACCTTGGACTCGCCGTCGATGGAGGCGCCCTCCTCGAGCTCGAGGCGGACCTCCTGCTCCTTGTCGAGGACCTCGACCGGCTCGCCGTCGACGCTCTTGACCTCACCGGCCGCGATGGCGGCCAGCACGGAGGCCGTGTCGACCTTCTTGAAGTCCCCGTCACCGCGCAGCGAGCCGGAGACGAAGAGCACGACCAGGAGGCCGAGCGTGATGTAGAGGAACGGGCCGCGGGAGAAGCGCTTCAGGTTCATCGATGCGGAGCGCGAGGCCCCGTCCCTCCTGCAGAAGACGGATCATGACGGTACACCGGGCCACCCGGCCGTCGAAGGCTCCAACGGGCGGTGCGCGGGCGGTGTTCCGCGACCCACCCTCGCTCAGAGGGAGGTGGAGTACACCTCGGGACGCAGCAGCCCGACGAAGGGCAGGTCGCGGTAGCGCTCGGCGTAGTCCAGGCCGTAGCCGACGACGAAGTCCGTGGCGATGTCGAAGCCGACGTACTTGACCGGGACGTTCACCTTGGCGGCCTCGGGCTTGCGCAGCAGGGCGACGACCTCGACCGAGGCCGGCCCGCGGGAGCGCATGTTGCGCAGCAGCCACGACAGCGTCAGGCCGGAGTCGATGACGTCCTCGACGACCACCACGTGCTTGTCGACGATGTCGCGGTCGAGGTCCTTGAGGATGCGGACGACGCCGCTGCTGCTGGTCGAGGAGCCGTACGACGAGACGGCCATGAACTCCATCGACACCGGCGTCTTGAGCGCCCGGGCGAAGTCGGCCATGAACATGACCGCTCCCTTGAGGACCCCGACGAGCAGGATCTCCTTGTCGAGGTAGTCGGCGTCGACCTGGGCCGCCAGCTCGGCGACCTTCGCGGCGATCTCCTGCTCGGAGATCAGGACCCGCTCGATCTCCTTGGGTACGTCAGCCGTCACCTGCTGAAGGCTAGACCTCGCCCCGGCGCGGCTCCGCGGCGACCAGGCGCCGGCCCTTGCGGCTCGCCTGCACGCCGCCGGGCAGCCCGACCGCCCCCTGCCCGCGCCAGTCCTCGACGAGCGCCCGCAGCGCCTCGACGTGCGCCCCGGTCACCGGCTGCCCGCAGGCGCGCCCGGCCCAGCGCTTGAGCGCCCGGCTGCGCAGGGCGGCCGGCAGGTCGGCCAGCTCGTCCACGACGTCCGTGTCGGGGGTGAGCGCCTCGAGGGCGTCCGCGTCCTCGCGGAGCTGCCCGGCGCTGCGGGCGAGCGCCTCCGCGATGCCCGGCCCGAGGTGGGTCTCCAGGATCGGCAGGACGCGGTGCCGGGCGCGCACGCGGGCGTACGACGGGTCGGCGTTGTGCGGGTCCTCCCACGGCACCAGGCCGGCCTCGGCGCAGGCCTCGTGCGTCGTGGCCCGTCGGATGCTCAGCAGCGGGCGGCGGTAGACGCCGCGTACGGCTGCCATGCCGCCGAGGGCGCGCGCACCGGACCCGCGGGCCAGCCCCAGCAGCACCGTCTCGGCCTGGTCGTCGAGCGTGTGGCCGAGCAGCACGGCCTCCAGCCCGAGCTCGTCGGCGGCCGCGTCGAGCGCGGCGTAGCGGGCCGCGCGCGCCTCCCCTTCCGGCCCCCTGTTCGTGACATCCACAGCACCCTGGTGCTGTGGACTGGTCGCCGCGGACAGGACGCGGGCGGCGAGGCCGAGGTCGCGGCAGACGCCGGCGGACTGCTCGGCCACCTCCGCACTGCCCGCCTGCAGGCCGTGGTCGACGAGCAGGGCGTAGGACCCGGGCCGCTCGAAGGCCAGCGCCGCCGCGAGGGCGAGCGAGTCGGCGCCGCCGGACACCGCCGCGGCGACCGGGCCGTCCGGGAGCGTGCGCCGTACCGCCACCCGGATCGCGGCGGTCGCCGCCGGCGGCCCGGTCACGCGGTGATGGCGGCGGGGACGCTGTCGATGCGCTGCACCCAGGTCATCGGCTCGCGGATCTCCTGCCGGGTGGGCAGCGTCGCCGGCGACTCCCACACCCGGTTGAAGCCGCTCATGCCGAGCTCGCGCACGGCGGTGTCGACGAAGACCTTGCCCTCGGCGTACTGCAGCGCCTTGAGGTCCAGCCCCAGGAGCTTGCGCAGGAGCCGGTCGATGAGCCCGCCGTGCTCCTTGCGCCGCTCGTCGAACTTCGCGCGGATGTGCGCCACGCTCGGCACGACCGCGGGACCGACACCGTCCATGACGTGCTCGGCGTGGCCCTCGAGCAGCGACATGAAGGCCGTCACCCGGTCGAGCACGACGCGCTGCTCCGGCGTCTGCAGCAGCTCGACGATCGACCCGCCCTTCGGAAGTCCGGTCACGACGTTCTTGAGCCGCTCGACCAGCTGCGCCGGGTCGTCCAGCGAGGTGGCCTCGAGCAGGGTCGCGATCTCGCCGCGCACGTGGTCGTGCATCCACGGCACCGCGGTGAACTGCGTGCGATGGGTGACCTCATGCAGGGCGACCCAGAGCCGGAAGTCGTGCGGATCGACCTCCAGCCGCCGCTCGGTCTCGACGATGTTCGGCGCCACCATGATCAGCCGGCCGGGCGTGCCCGCGGCGGTGAACGCCTCGTACTGCCCGAGCACCTTGCTCGACAGCCACGACAGCATCGTGCCCATCTGCACGCCGGCGACCTTGGCGGTGACCGCTGCGGCCAGCGCGTTCGGCGCCTTGTCCTCGAGCTTCTTGGTGATCGGCTCGAGCACGACCTTGAAGCCCTCGACGTTCGCGGCGGCCCAGCCCGGGCGGTCGACGACGGTGGCCTCGAGGACCTCGCCGGGCGGGACGAGGCCGGTGACGGTGCGGACGTGCTCCTCGGCCTGGACGGCCAGCTGGCGCAGCTCGGTGACGATCTCGCCCGCTTCGGCCCAGCTGACCGACGGCGGCGCGGGGGCGAGGCGGCGGGCGGTGGCGACCGCGAGGTCGTAGTCCACGGGGCTGCGCGATCCGGAAGGCATCTCCGCCACGCTACGCGCGCCCGCCCCTCCCCGGCGGGCGTACTAGGGGCAGCCGCAGGCGGCCAGTGCGGCCGCCAGCCGGTCCAGGGCGGCCTCCGCCTGCCGAGTCGCCCCGACGGGGACGCCGTCCGCCGTGAGGTCGAAGGCCAGCAGCCGGCCGTCGGCGGTGCGCACCAGGCCGGCCAGCGCGCTGACGCCGTTGAGCGTCCCGGTCTTCGCCCGGACGACCCCGGCACCGACCGACCCCTTCCGGTAGCGGTCCGCCAGCGTCCCGGAGAAGCCCGCCACGGGCAGGCCGGTCAGCACCGGGGCCAGCCGCTCGGCGGTCGGCGAGCCGTCGTCGGCGGCCACCCGCGCGAGCAGCCGGGTGAGCGCTGCCGGCTCGAGCCGGTCGTCGCGGGACAGCCCGCTGCCGTCGACCAGCGCCACGGCCTGCCGGCCCACGCCGACCTCCTCCAGGAACGGTCCGAGCACGTCGCGGACCGCCGCAGCCCCGCCCGCGAACGACGCCGGCTGCCCCTGCGCGAGGGCCACCTGGCGGGCCAGCGCCTCGGCCAGGTCGTTGTCGCTGCGGGCCAGCATCCGCTCGACCAGCTGCGGGACCGGCTGGCTGGTGACGGCGCCGAGCTCACGAGCAGCAGGAGCCGCGACTCCGGGCAGCACCGGGACGGAGGCTCCCGGCTGGAGCAGCGCGGCGAGCTGCTGTCCCGCAGCCAGCGCCGGCGACGCGTGCCGGCCGACCCGGTCGGGCCGCACCCGGCCGCCGTCCACCATGAGCGGCCCGACGGGCGCGACCGCGCCCTCGGTGACGTAGCTGGGCTTCCACCCCGGGCCGAGGCGCTCGCCGCTGTAGAGGGACTCGTCGACCAGCACCCGCGAGACGACCTGAACCCCCAGCGCGGCCCGCACCCGGGCGGCCAGGTCGGTCAGCCGGGCCGGCGCGGGGTAGGTCGGCTCAGCCCGCGCCGACGCCAGCGTCGGGTCGCCGCCGCCGACCAGGACGACCTCGCCCGGCGCGGCGCCCGCGACGACCCGCGTGGTCAGCCGCAGCTCCGGGGGCAGCGCCGTCAGGGCCGCGACGGCGGTCGCGATCTTCGCCGTCGAGGCGGGGAGGAGCGGCACAGAAGCGCCGCGCTCCAGCACGACGTCCCCCGAAGACGCGTCCACGATCGACACGGCCAACCGGCCGGCGATCGCCGGGTCGGCCAGCGTCGCGGCGACAGCGGCCGACAGGCCGGCAGCGGTCGGAGCGGGTGCGCCGTCGGCGACGACCGGCAGCAGCGCCTCCCGTACCGCCTGCGCCGTCGGCGACGGGACCGGCGGCGCCACCGGCCCTTCGGCGCCCCGCTGCACCGCGAGACCGACCGCGCCCGCGGCGATCACGGCGGCGGCGAGCAGCCCGGCGAGACGGCGCGTGCGCAACGTCTCACCGCCCTCTGCGAAGCCCGTGGAACCCGGTGGGCGAGACTAGGTCGCCCGTACCGCGCCTGCAGGAAAGAGCCCCGCCGTGGAGTTCGACGTCACCATCGAGATCCCCAAGGGGCAGCGCAACAAGTACGAGATGGACCACCACACCGGCCGGATCCGGCTGGACCGGCGGCTGTTCACCAGCACGAGCTACCCGGCCGACTACGGCTTCGTGGAGCACACCCTCGGCGGCGACGGCGACCCGCTGGACGCGTTGGTGCTGCTCGAGGAGCCGACCTTCCCCGGCTGCCTGATCTCCTGCCGGACGATCGGCATGTTCCGGATGACCGACGAGGCCGGCCCGGACGAGAAGCTGCTGTGCGTCGTGGCCGGCGACCCGCGCCAGGCCCACATCAAGGACATCGGCGACATCAACGAGTTCGACAAGCTGGAGATCCAGCACTTCTTCGAGGTCTACAAGGACCTCGAGCCCGGCAAGTCCGTCGAGGGCGCCGAGTGGGTCGGCCGCAAGGAGGCCGAGGCCGAGGTCATCATGAGCCGCGAGCGCTACGCCGCCGACCCGCACGCCGTCGACCACGTCGGCGACGCGAAGATGCACGCGGACCACCTGGACAAGCTCATGCCGGTGGACCGGACCTAGCGGGTCTCCTCCTACAGCACCTTGTCGCCGTACATCTCGCCGAGCGGGTCGCAGATGAGCTCGAGCCGCTCGCCGTCCGGGCCGGCGAAGTAGAGCGACGTGCCGCTGTGGTGGGCGTAGGTGATGCCGGCCGCGTCGAGCTTGCCCTTCAGGTGCTCCCACCGGGAGGGCTCGACCGAGATCGCGACGTGGTGCAGCCCGCCCAGGACCTCGGCGTACGACCCGACGTCCAGCCCCGGGAAGTCGAAGAAGGCCAGCAGGTTCCCGTTGCCGATGTCGAAGAAGAAGTGCGTCGACCCGGGGTAGTCCCGGTTGTCGATCATCTCGGTCAGCGGGAACTCGAGCAGCTCGCTGTAGAAGCGGGTGGTCCGCTCGACGTCCCCGCTGACCAGCGCGGCGTGGTGCAGTCCTCGGGCCGACGACGCGGGCCGCTCGCCCGCGGGCTTGAGGTAGGTCGCACGGAGGCGGTCACGGGTCGAGTCGCTCATGGCACGACGGTAGAGGAGGGGGCGGCGTGGACGTCGAGCTGACCGACCTGCTCGTCCTGTGCGCGTTCGCTTTTCTGGCCGGCGGCCTCGACGCCATCGTCGGCGGCGGCGGGCTGGTGCAGCTGCCCGCGCTGCTCGTCGTCCTGCCGCAGGCACCGGTCGTCGCCCTGCTCGGCACGAACAAGCTGGCCTCGGTCGTCGGCACCGCGAGCGCGGCCGTCACCTACAACCGCCGGATCTCCGTGGACCGCAGGACGGCCGCGTGGATGGCCGGCTCGGCCTTCGCCGGCAGTGCGGCAGGGGCGCTGCTGGCGACACGGGTCGGCAGCGACGTCCTCAAGCCGCTCGTGCTCGTCGCCCTCGTCGCGGTGCTCGGCTACACCCTGCGCAGCCCCTCGCTGGGTGAGGTCGAGGCGCTCCGCATGCGGGCCACGGCGCAGCGCACGACGGCGATCGCGGGCGGTGCGCTGATCGGCTTCTACGACGGCTTCGTCGGGCCGGGCACCGGGAGCTTCCTGGTGTTCCTGCTGGTCGGGGCCGTCGGCCTGTCGTTCCTGCACGCCAGCGCGACCGCGAAGGTGGTGAACACCTCCACCAACCTCGCGGCCCTCGCACTGTTCGCGTACGGCGGGCACGTGCTCTGGGTGCTGGGCGCCGCCATGGCGCTGGCCAACCTGGCCGGCAGCCAGGTCGGCACGCGCCTCGCGGTCCGCCGCGGAAGCGCCTGGGTGCGGCGGGTGTTCGTCGTCGTGGTCAGCGCCCTGGTGCTCCGGCTGGCGTACGACGTCCTGACGTAGGTCGAGAGCGACCACGGGTCTTGGTGGCCGCTCTCGACAGGTGTTCGTACGACTACGCGGCGCGGATGGCTCGGTGCGGCGCGACCTCGACCGGCGGCTCGCCGGTGCGGTGGCCGAGGGCGTTGACCAGGCTGCGGACGAACTCGCCGCCGCCGACCAGCGCGAGGCCCGTCACGGCCGGGTGCATCCAGGCGCTGCGCAGGTCCTGGCCGAAGGCGGTGAACACCGAGTAGTCCAGCGCCCAGGCGAAGCCGGCGGCCAGGACGACGGCGATGGTGCGGCTCAGGGCGGCGGGCGCCTTGAGCGGGAGCAGCTCGTCGATGACCTGCATCACGACGGTGAGACCGAGGGCGAGACCGAGGAAGACGACGAAGGGGTACACGGCGGGCTCCTTAGCGGCGGGGCTCCTTGCCCCGCACACCTGCTTGGACTGCGCGCGTCGCGATCGGTTACAGCCCCGACCTACGAGACCTTGTCGCCATGCACGTCGACCCGGAGCGAGTGCGCGCGGTGCAGCGCGGTGAGCGCGGCGCGATGGACGACCTCATCCGGGCGACGTACGCCGACGTGTACGCGCTGTCCCGCCGCCTGCTCGGCGACCCCAGCGACGCGGCCGACGCGACCCAGGAGGTCTACCTGCGCGTCGTGCGCTCCGTGCTCGGCTTCCGCGGCGAGGCGTCGTTCGGCACCTGGCTGCACCGGGTCACCGTCAACGTCTGCAGCACCATGCTCACCAGGCGCGGTGACGTCCGGGCCCGCGGCCAGTCGGCCGGCCGCGTCGAGATGGACGTCGAGATCGTCGACACCGCAGCCGATCCCGCCGTGCGGGCCGAGACCGCGGACCTCGCCGCCCGTGCAGCAGGTGCGCTGGCGAGGCTCCCGGAGGACGCTCGCGAGGTCGTCGTCCTGCGCGACGTGCAGGGACTGTCGACGAAGGAGGCGGCGAAGGTGCTGGGCATCAGCGAGGGTGCGGTCAAGGTCCGGCTGCACCGGGCGCACGCGAGGTTGAGGGAGCTGGTGGGGTGAGCCGCTTGTGCGAAGAGGTGCAGGGGCAGCTGCCGGCGTACGTCGACCGGAGCCTGTCGCGGGTGCGGCGGCGGCTGGTGGGTCTGCACCTGCGGCGGTGCCCGGACTGCCAGGCGGCCTTCTCCGCCCAGCGCGACCTCGCGGCCGGGCTGCGGGTGCTGGCCGCGCCGGTCGAGGCGCCGCCCGCGGGCCTGCTGGACGACCTGCTCGCGCAGGCGGCCCGGCCGGGCGTGAAGGGACGGGCGGCCGTACCGGCGCGCGGGGCGGTGAGCGGCGCGCGACCGGTCCTGTCGGTGGCGCTGCTCGTCGCAGGCGCCGCCGCCGGGACGGGCGTGGGCTACGCGAGCTGGCGCGGGGTGCGGCGACTGCGGGGTCAGGCCTCCCGCTGACCGATCCGCCGCACCCGGTCCTCCGGAGCCACCCGCTGCCTGGGCAGGGCGACGCGCATGACCCGCACGGGCCCCGTCCGGTGTGGTCCGCACGGCCTAACCCCCGCGCAGCACCACCGCGGCCTCGGGCGGCGGCGCCGGCCACACCGACGGGTGCAGCAGCCCGGCCAGCACCTCCACGCCGTCCACGAGACGAGGGCCGGGGCGGGAGAGGTAGGCGTCGCCGTGCACGGCGATCAGCACCGGGATTCCGGCCAGCTCCGGACGGTCCAGCAGCAGGTCCCGCGCCTCCTGCACGGCGGTGGCCATCGGGTGGCCGCACGGCGCGAAGACCAGGACATCGGCGGCAGCCGAGGCGATCTCGTCCCACCCGACGGGGTGCGACCGCGCACCCGGACGGCTCAGCACCGGCACGCCGCCCGCGAGCTCGACCATCTCCGGGACCCAGTGCCCGGCGTTGTACGGCGGGTCGGCCCACTCGAGGACGAACACCCGCGGCCGGGGGCGGCCCGCCACGGCCTGCTGCACCACGTCCAGGCGGTGCCGCAGGTCGGCGTGCACCTGCCGGGCACGGTTCTGGCGCCCGGTGGCCACGCCGACGCGGAGCAGGCCGTCGAGCACCTCGGCCAGGGTGCTCGGGTCGAGCGAGACCACCTCGGCCGCGCAGCCGAGCCGCTCGAGTGCCCGGTCGACCTCGCCCGCGGGCACGGCGCAGACGGCGCACAGGTCCTGGGTGAGGATCAGGTCCGGGGCCAGCTCGCGGATCGCCTCGTCGTCGAGCCAGGTCGTCGGCAGACCGCCCTGCGCCGCCTCGGTGACCAGGGCGTCGATCTCCCCCGAGGTGGCCCCGGCCGGGATGCGGGTGTGCGAGACGTGCCGCTTGCGCGCGGCCTCCGGCGGCCAGGCGCACTCGTGCGTGACCCCGACCAGGTCGTCCTCCAGGTCCAGGGCGAAGGCGATCTCGGTCGCCGAGGGGAGCAGCGAGACGATGCGCACCGTCAGCTGCCGTCGCGCCCGCAGGCCCGCGCCAGCGCCGTCGTCGCCTGGCCGAGGGCGGCCGCCCGAGGCTGCAGCTCCGCCGGCGGTGCGCCCTTCTGGACGCTCTCGAGCAGGTCGGTGAGCGCCCCGGCCAGGTCGTCGATCCGGGCAGCCACGGGCTCCCCGGTCTCGATCTCGCGCAGCCCGCTGATGGCTCCGTCGATGACGTCCTTGGCGTCGGTCGGGCTGGTCGCGCCGCCGAGCGCGTCGCGGTAGCCGTCCGTGACCTGCTCCGCCTGCGCGCAGGCCTGCTCCTGCGTGGCGAGCTCGGGGGCGTCGTCGCCGCAGCCGACCACGAGCAGCAGGGCGGCCAGGACGAGCAGGGGCTTCATGCCACCAGCATCCCCTGGGGGGACGGGGCATGTCGCGCTTGCCCCGGTTCGTGATGAACCGCTGAGGGTCGGTGAACGGAAGGACGGGTGGCACGTTCCCCTGCCGGTCGTCGGCACGGGCCCCCGCGACCGACCGGTCGCTCTGCTCAGGGAGAACCATGAACCGTCCACTCCGCAACGACGGCCGACGCCGAGCCGGGGCAGCGCTCACCGCGGCCGGCATCGCGGTCACCGGCACGGGCCTGCTGCTCGGCCCGGGCACCGGCACGGCGTCCAGTCACCGCGAGGCGCCGCTGACGGCCGCGAACCCGCTCGTCGACAACACCGACACCTACGCCTTCGTCAGCCCCGACGACCCCGACACGGTGACCCTGATCGCCAACTGGTCCGGCTTCCAGGACCCCTCCGGCGGCCCGAACTTCTACCCCTGGGGCGCGGCCGGCTACCAGTACGACATCAAGGTCGACAGCGACGGCGACGCGATGCCGAACAAGACCTACCGCTGGACCTTCACCAACGACGACAAGCGCGGCGACAGCACCTTCCTCTACAACAACGGCGCGGTGAACTCCTTCGACGACCCGACGCTGCTGTTCAAGCAGACGTACAAGCTGGAGGAGATCGACAAGGCCGGCACGGCCAAGACGCTGGTCGACGGCGGCAAGGTCGCGCCCTCCTTCGTCGGTGAGGCGTCCATGCCCAACTACGCGGCGCTGCGCGACGAGGCCATCACCTCGCTCGACGGGGTCGAGGGCGGCAGCAGCTTCGTCGGCCAGGCGGACGACCCGTTCTTCCTCGACCTGCGCGTGTTCGACCTGCTCTACGGCGGAGACCTGTCCGAGGTCGGCAACGACACGCTCGACGGGTACAACGTCAACAGCATCGCGCTGAAGGTGCCCGTCTCGGACATCACCGACGGTGGCGACGACAGCGGGATCATCGGCGTCTGGAGCACCACCCAGCAGCAGACCCTCAACCTGACGCCCGGCAAGGCCGAGCCGATGGGCGACTTCGTGCAGGTGTCCCGGCTCGGGATGCCGCTGGTCAACGAGGTCGTCGTGCCCGTCAGCCTCAAGGACGCGTTCAACTCGATCTCGCCGGACAAGGACGCGACCGTGCAGGCCGTCGTCGACCGCGTGAACGACCCCGAGGTGCCCAAGCTCATCGAGGCCATCTACAAGGTGCCTGCGCCGGCCGCGCCGCGCGACGACATCTTCTCGATCTTCCTGACCGGCGTCGAGGGGCTGAACAAGCCGCCGAAGGTGACCCCGTCCGAGCAGATCCGCCTCAACACCAAGATCAAGCCGGCCGGCGACCCCAGCCGCCTCGGCGTGCTGGCCAAGGACACGGCGGGCTTCCCGAACGGCCGACGCCTGGCTGACGACGTCGTCGACATCGAGCTGCAGGCCCTGGTCGGTGCCGTCCGCACCGGCAAGATCGTGGAGGCGCTCGCGACCGGGGACGGCGTCAACCAGAACGACCTCGAGTTCGGCAGCACGTTCCCCTACCTCGCGTTGCCGCACTCGGGCAGCAGCACCGCGCCGCGCGGCACGTCGGGTGGCGCCAGCAGCGCCGCCCGCAGCAGCACCGGCGCCGGGTCGACCGCCCCCACCGGCGGTGTGTCCACCGGCTTCGGCGGCGCCGCCGGCGGTGGGCTGCCGGTCCTGCCGGTGACCGTGGCCCTGGTGGGCCTGGCCCTCGCGGGTGCGGGCGTCGTCGTCCGCCGCCGGGCCTGACGTGACCGCCGCCCACGCTCCGGGCGCACGCCCGCCCGCGGCGTGGGCGGCGGGCCGCGGCCCTGCCCTGCAAGCCCTCTGCCTGGCGCTGGTCCTGGCTGCGGACCTGTTCGTCGTGGCCGGTGCCCGCGCCGACCTGCGCGCCGACGAGGGCGTGGGCTCGGCGATCGCGGTGCCCCCCGTGGCGCAGGAGGTGTCCCCTCCCGTGCGCATCGGCATCCCGGACCTCGGCCTGACCACCCGGCTGATCGGACTGCGCAAGGAGCGGTCCGGCGCACTGGGCGTACCTGTCGATCCGCAGCGCGCCGGCTGGTACAGCCAGGGCCCTGCGCCCGGCGACCCCGGACCGGCCGTCATCGTCGGCCACGTGGACAGCGTCGAGGGGCCGGGCGTCTTCGCTCGACTTCGCGAGCTCGAGCGCGGTGCGCAGATCCGCATCCGTCGGGCCGACGGCAGCCTCGCGGTCTTCCGGGTCACGCAGACGCAGGAGTACGCCAAGCGCGACTTCCCGACCGACGTGGTCTACCGCGGTACGGGAAAGGCGTCGCTGCGGCTGATCACCTGCGGCGGCGAGTTCGACCGGCGGGCGGGCCGCTACCGGAGCAACGTGGTGGTCTTCGCCGAACCGGTGTGACCGCAGCTATGGGAGCAGGCCGCCCTCACCCGGGAGCGTCGTGACGATCTGGCCGTCGAGCAGGCGCCAGGCGTAGTAGGCGGCGGACAGGAGCAGGACGGCGGCCAGGGCGAGGTCGACGCGGCGGGCCCTGCGCGGGTCGTCGGGGACGAGCCACCGGCCGCCCGCCGCCGCCGCCGCGTACAGCGTTGCCGCCCGACCGACGACGAACGCGGCGATCACGAGCAGGGATGCGAGCGGGCCGGCGGCGGCTGCGGCCGCACCGACCGCGGCGGCGACCGGCGCACAGCCGGGGCAGCCGCTGACGGAGAACAGGACGCCGGCGCTGACCGCCCGGAGCGGGTCGGGCGGCAGGGCCTCGAGGCGCCGGCAGAGGGCGGGGCCCTGGGCGCGGAGGAGGCGCACGGCGGCGTAGGTGAGCAGGACGACGGCGACGACGTTGAGGACGACCGCAGCGCGGGTGAGGACGACGAGGACCCCGACGAACCCGGCCGACAGCGTGGCGACGACGCCGTCCATGCCGATGACGAAGCCGAGGACGACGGCGAAACCACGGGGGGCGCTCACCGCGGCGGGGCGCTGCTCGCGGGCGGCGGCGCGGGCGGGGCCGACGAGCGCGACGACGGCGGGGATGCTCGGCCAGGAGATCGGGGTGAGCGTCAACGCGATTCCAGCGAGCAGGCCGAGCAGCGGCGCGAGCAGACCGGCGTCCTCGATGCTCACCGTGAGCAGCTCGACCGGGCTCAGCACGGAGCGACGGGCGATGTTGGGCCAGGCTTCTCCACAGAGGCGATGGTACTCCTAGGGAGTATCATGACGGGATGACCACCCACGCCTGGGCCGAGCACGTCGTCCACGTCGACCTGTGGAGCCGCGCCCCCGAGATCGCTGTCGAGGCGAGCCGCTTCCTGGAGGGGCGCTTCGCCGACCGCGACCCCGAGGGGCACGCGGAGCCGGGCACGGTGCGCCTGCACACCGTCCCGGACCGGCCGGTGACCGCCGCCGACGTCGCCCGTGCGCTGGCGGAGGCGGGCGTGCGCGCCCGCTCCGTCTACGAACGGGTCGAGTGGAGTGTTGCGGACGTCGGCCCGGTCCTGTCCCTGCCGCAGACGCCGTCGAGCGAGACGCCCGGATGAAGGAGCTGCTGTACGACCTGCTCGGACTCGCCTACTGGGCGGCGATCCTCGGCGGGGTGGCGTGGTGGATCTGGAGCATCCGCAAGGCCCGCCGCCCCAGGGCGATGACGCCACGGGACCAGGACGAGCTCGCGGGGCTGCGCGCGGCGATCGACCGCAACCGGCGCGCGACCGCTGACCGCCCCCTTCCCAGGCCGCACTCCTAGGCCCCGGCCCACCGGGCGCGGACGTCACCGAGGAGGTCCTGCACGCGCCAGAGAAGCGTCCGGGGGCGATAGAGGAACGGGCAACCGCTGCCCCGGCTCGCCAGGTGCTCCAGCCCCTCCGTCAGGCCTGCGGCCTGCAGCAGGCCGTCCTGGAACGAGCGGCAGGTGTCGTGCTCGGCCCGGCAAGTCCAGGCCCAGCGCCAACGGCCGTCGTAGCCGTGGGCGTGGGCGCGGAGCCGATCGGCGACCTGCTCGTCCGTGACCGGCTCGGTGAGGACCGGGTGGAAGGTGTGCGCCGCCGACTGACCGTGCTGCGCGTCGCGGGACCACGTCCCCTTCCGGCCGATCAGCCCGGCGCCGTTCAGGACCCCTTCGGTGCCCCCGGCGAGCTGCCGCAGCCCGACGGGGACCGCGCGCGGCCACCAGCCCCAGCTCTCCTCGCCGGCCTCGACCCACCAGTGGCCGTACAGGTCCCGCAGGGTCGGGTTGTCACGCTTGACAGTGACCCACAGCAGCGTCCGCGGCGCGCCCCAGACGGTCTCGACCACTGGCGGACCGACACCCCCCACCGGGGGCGGCGCGGCGAGGGGCTTGCGCCGGAGCGCCGCCCGGGTCCGTCGCAGGTTCGCGGCGCGCAGGCGGGACCGGGCGCGGAGGCGGCGGGCACGTCGGCGCAGGGTGCGGAGCGCGGCCGGACGGCGTGCGGCGCGGGTCACGGCTTGCGGTCGCCCTTGCCCTTCTTGCCCTTCTTGTCGCCGCCCTTGTCGGCTTTGCTGTTCTTCTGCGCCTCATGGGCCTGTCGTCGGGCGTCCCGGAGCTGCTTGCTCGTCGGCGTGTCGCCCTGGTCGTCGCTCATGCGGTTCTTCCTGGCGTGCGGGCTGGGGACGGCGCGGCGGTCGCCTCGGCGTGACCGGGTGCGCCAGAGCGCCGCTGCTCGGCGTGCTCGCCGGCGATGCGCCGGACGGCCTCGCGGGCGTCCCGGTCGACGCCGTCGACGATCCCGCTGTTGAGACGGGTCTGCCACGGCAGCCCAACCCAGTGCAGCCCGGGGACCGGTGAGCGGCCGGCGTCGTGGACGGGCCGGCCGTGGTCGTCGAGCGCCCCGGGGACGCGGAGCCAGTCGTGGTCCGCTCGGTAGCCGGTGCACCACAGGACCGCGTCCGTCCGGACGTCGGTGCCGTCGGCCAGCGTGACGGTCTGCCGCTGCGCCGCGACGACGCGATGGGTGTGCATCAGCACCTCGCCCGCGGCGACGAGGGCCTGCAGGTCGCGGCCGATGATGCCGTCGCCGCGAGAGCGGACCAGCCGCGAGATGCGGCTGCTGCTCGGACTGTTGAGCGTGCCCGTGAGCCAGAACCACCAGTAGACGCTGAAGCCGAGGACGCGGGCGGGCAGGAACCACATCCCGCCGGGTGCGGCGACGGTCACCCGCCGCCCGGCGGAGGAGAGCTCGACCGCGAGCTGAGCTGCGCTGTTCCCGGCCCCGACGACGAGCACGTCCTGTCCGGGCAGGTCTTCCGGCTTCCGGTAGTCCGCGGAGTGCAGCTGGGTGACCGACGGGTCCAGGCCGGCGGCGGCGTCCGGGATGTACGGCGCGGTGTAGGGGCCGGTCGCGACGACAACGTGCCGCGCCCGGATCCGCCCCGTCGACGTCTCGGCGAGGAACCCGTCCTCGCCCGGGGTCAGCGCGAGGAGGCGGGTGCGCAACCGGACGGGGAGCCGCTCGCGGGCGGCGTAGTCGGCGAGGTAGTCGGCGGCCTCGTCCTTGCTGGCGTACTCGCCCCGGCCGCGCGGCATCGCCGTGCCCGGCAGCGAGCTGAACCTGCGCGGCGTGAACAGGACGAGGCTTTCCCACCGGCGCCGCCAGCTGTCGCCGAGGCGGTCCGCGCCGTCGACGATCAAGAACGACGACGCGGTCCGGCGGGCGAGGTGGTGCCCTGTCCCGAGACCGGCCTGGCCCGCCCCGACGACGAGGACGTCCACGCTGACGTCTTCCGGACCGGTCACCGGGCGCCCACCGTGATCGTTTCCTGCACGGCGGTGTCGGTCGCCGCCACCAGCACGGGCGGGGTGAACCTGTTGAGCCGGGCGCTGTTGAGCACGACGCTGATGCTGGAGATCGCCATGGCAGCAGCCGCGATCAGCGGGGACAGCAGCCCGCCGGTGAACGGGTAGAGCAGCCCGGCGGCGACCGGGATGGCGGCGATGTTGTAGCCGAACGCGAGGACGAGGTTCTGCTTGATGTTGCGCATCGTCGCCTTGCTCAGCGAGATCGCGGTGACCAGTCCGCGCAGCTCCCCGGACATGAGCGTGATGTCGGCGGCCTCGATCGCGACGTCGGTGCCGGTGCCGATCGCGACCCCGACGTCGGACTGCGCGAGCGCGGGGCTGTCGTTGATGCCGTCGCCGACCATCGCGACGAGCTTGCCCTCGTCCTGCAACCGGCGGACCTCGGCGGCCTTCTGGTCCGGCAGCACGTCGGCGAGGACCCGATCGATGCCGACCTGGCGGGCGACGGCGTTCGCGGTGCGCGCGTTGTCGCCGGTCATCATCGCGACCTCCAGGCCGAGCCGCCTCAGGGCGGCGACGGCGGCGGCGCTGTCGGGCTTGACGGTGTCGGCGACAGCGACCAGGCCGGCGGCCCGGCCGTCGACGGCGACGTACATCGGGGTCCGTCCCTGGTCGGCCAGGGCGTCGGCCTGCTGCTCCAGCTCGCCGGTCGCGATGTCGGCGTCGCGCAGCAGCCGGGCGTTGCCGATGAGCAGCTCGCGGCCGTCGACGGTGGCGCGTACGCCCTTGCCGGTGATCGAGTCGAACGTGGTGACGCGGGACAGCTCGAGGCCGCGGTCCTTCGCTCCAGCGACGATCGCCCCGGCGAGCGGGTGCTCGCTGTCGGCCTCGGCAGACGCGACCAGACGCAGCAGCTCGGTCTCGTCCTGGCCGCCGACCGGGACGACGTCGGTGAGCTCGGGCTTGCCGCGGGTGATCGTGCCGGTCTTGTCCAGCACGACCGTGTTCAGCTTGTGCGCGGTCTCCAGCGACGCGGCGCTCTTGACCAGGACGCCGTGCTGCGCGCCCTTGCCGGAGGCGACCATGATCGAGAGCGGGGTCGCGAGCCCCAGGGCGCACGGGCAGGCGATGATCAGGACGCTGACCGCGGCGACGACCGCGAAGGTCAGGGCCGGGCCGACGACGAACCACACGACGAACGTGATGATGGCCAGGAAGATGACCGCCGGGACGAAGTAGGACGCCACCAGGTCGGCCAGGCGCTGGATCGGTGCCTTGCTGCTGGACGCCTCCTTTACGAGCTTGATGATCTGCGCGAGGGCGGTCTCGGAGCCGACGCGGGTCGCCCGCATCGTGAACGCGCCGGTCGTGTTGACGGTCGCGCCGATGACGGGGTCGCCGACGGTCTTGGTGACGGGCAGGCTCTCCCCGGTCACCATCGACTCGTCGATCGTCGAGGTGCCGTCGGTGACCTCACCGTCCACCGGGACCCTCTCGCCCGGCTTGACGCGGAGCAGATCGCCGACCTGGACCTGGTCCGCGGGGACCTCCGTCTCCTCGCCGTCGCGGACGATGCGGGCGGTCGCGGGGGCCAGGGAGACCAGCGCGCGGATCGCATCGCCCGTACCGGCGCGGGCGCGGGCCTCGATGAGCCGGCCGAGCAGGATGACGGTGAGGATGAAGCTGACGACCTCGTAGTAGACCTCCCGGACGTCCTCCGGCAGGACCTGCGGGGCGAACGTCGCGACCAGGCTGTAGGAGAACGCCGCCACCGTGCCGAGGGTGATGAGGCTGTTCATCTCGGCGCTGCGGTTGCGCAGGGCCCGCCAGCCGATGCTGTGGATCGGCCAGCCGACGTAGAGGAACACCGGCAGGGTCAGGACGAGCTGGACGTAGCGGTTCTCCAGGACGTCGGGGACGTACTGCTCGCCGATGAAGTGCGCGACCATCGCCGCGTACAGGACCGGCAGGGTCAGCAGCGCACCGAGTCCGACGCGCCGCTTGAGGTCGCGCACCTCCTCCTTGCGCGCGGCGGCCTCGGCGTCCTCGGTGCCGGCGCTGCCCGGCTCGGACCGGAACCGGGCCGGGAACCCGGTGGCCTCGGCGACGGCCCGGGTGAGGGCGTCGATGTCGAGCAGGTCGGCGTCGTAGGTCAGCACGGCGCGCTCGGCGCCGAAGTTGACGTTCGCGCTGTCGACCCCGCCGACGGCCATGAGCTGGGCCTCGGCACGGACGGTGTCGATCGGCAGGCTGCGCAGCGCGCCGGGCAGCATGAACTCCGCGCGTTCGACGGTGTGCCCGCCGTCCAGCCGCGGCCCGACGCCGACCGCCCGGGCGGTCTCGCGGTCGCCCTGCGTCGTCCCGCCCCCGCCGGGGGCCTCGGCGACGAGCGTGCCGTGGAGCATGTTCATCCCGCAGGCCCAGGAGTACTCACCCGGCTCGGCGATGTCCAGGTCCAGTGTCGTCGTCCCGAACGCCTCCAACGATGCGCTCTTGCGCAGGTCCGGGAAGACGACCCGGGACGTGCAGTCGCTGTTCTCCTGCCGGTGGAAGCGCAGCCGTACCGGCGTTCCGGCCTCGACCCGGATCAGGCTCGGCGAGTAGCCGCCCTTCACCGTGACGTCGACGACCTGCCGGCCGCCTTCGACCTTCGCGTCCGTGGCGGTGCGGGGCTGGAAGAAGTACCAGGCGAGGACGGCGATCAGGCCGAGTCCGCTCAGGATGACGGCGATGTCGGCGATGGTCATGTGCGCTCCAGGTCAGGCTGTGGTGGAACCGGGCGTGCGGGGTCCGGACGGGGTCAGCGCGGTCCGTCGGTCATCAGATGGTGCATCCGCACCATGCCCGGGTTCTGCTCGGCGTGGAGCTCGTGCCTCCGGGCCATGCCCCGCCCCGAGCCGTTCACCTGCTGGTGCCTCGCCTCCATGCCGGGCACGGACGCGGTGCCGCGGTCCTGCGCGGAGGCTGTTCCTGCGGACGTGAGGAGCAGCCCGCTCGTCGCGATCGTGG
The DNA here is from genome assembly GCA_046593875.1 of Mycobacteriales bacterium. GTDB lineage: Bacteria > Actinomycetota > Actinomycetes > Mycobacteriales > SCTD01 > SCTD01. Next base: position 18,205 of record JBKJQQ010000185.1, read on the forward strand.
CGAGGGCCGTTGCTGCGGCGGTGGCGGTGCGTCGGGTTCTCATGGTTCCTCCATTGCTCGGGTACTCCCAGGGAGTACCTACGACAACGCCGCTGAGGGCCTCGTGTTCCCCTCGGCGAGGATCGCGACCGCGACCTGGCTGGGCCGCTCGACCGGGAGCATGTGGGTGCCGGGCAGTCGGACGACGTCGACGCCCGGTCCCAACAGCCGCTCCAGGCGGGCGGCCAGGACGGTCTGGTCGTCCGTGCCCATGACCACGGTGGTCGGCAGCGGCGGGGCCGCGAGCCACTCGGCCAGCGGACTGTCCTCCATCAGGCTCGTCAGCGCGTCGCGGTAGGCGGGCCAGACGTAGGTCACGGCGTCCCGTGCCACGTCATCCGGGATGCCGGGCGAGACCCGGGAGGCGACGCGGGGCGCGAGCGCGGTCAGCGGCCCGCGGAGCAGGCACATCGTCCCGCAGGCGACGTCCGCGACGGGCGAGCCGCTCATGGTCTTGCGTGCGATCCAGGACCTCCCGCCGATCCGCTCGCGGGCCTCGGCGGCGTCGGCGAAGGCCGCCGGCGCGACCAGGACGAGCCGGCGGACCAGGTCCGGCCGGTCCCTGGCGACGGTGACCGCGACGGCGGCGCCGTAGGAGTGCGCCACGAGCACGACGGGTCCGCCGCCGTGCCGCTCGATCAGCCGCACGACCGCGGCCGCCTGATCGTCGAGGTGGAAGTGCGTGCCGAGGCGGATCGACGCGCCGAATCCGAGCAGGTCCGGCACCAGGGTCCGGGACCACCCTCCGAGCTCGCGGACGACGGGCCGCCAGAACGACGACGACGCGCCGAGTCCGTGCAGGAGCACGATGGACGGCCCCTGCGTGCCTGCCTGCCGCTCGTCGTGTGCCAGGTCCGTCACGGACGGGTCGCGCTGCGGTCGCAGGACCGCCATCCCGGTCAGCCCGATGCCGGGCGGCAGTCCGAGCGCGGCCTCCGCCCGACGCGCCCGGATCCACGCCGTCAGTGCCCCGACGTACAGGCCCAGGCAGGTCAGCGCGACGACCAGCCAGCTGCCGTCGCCACCGGGCAGGTAGTGCGCCGCGACATGGCCGAGGAACACGTCCATCCATCGGTAGTGCGGCACGCCGCTGCGGAACAGCAGGTCCGGGAGCATCGCGAACAGGTGGGACGCCAGCACCATCGGCAGGAGCAGCCGGGGCCCGGGCGCGCCGGTCACGAGCAGCCGGAACAGCAGGACGAGCGATGCGAACGCCAGCCCGACCAGGAAGTGCGTCGCCCAGTGGAACCGCGCGTCGTGGGCGCTGTAGCTCGCGTACAGCGCGATCTCCGCGAGCACCAGCACGACGAGCTGCACGGCGAGCGAGACCGGCCGCAGCGGGCGGTACGCACGGCTCCAGCCGTCCGGGTCGGTGCTCATCGGCCGACGTCCGCGACGGCGCCGGTGATGACGTCGACCTCGAACGCGTTCTGCGGGTACACAGGGTCGAGCGTCGCGTACCTGACCGTGCGGGCCGGGTCGACGACCGCGTAGCCGACGGGCCGGCCGCCGTCGACCGGCGTCGGCATGCCGAGCCGGTCCGCGAGCTCGTCGCCTGCGGCACCGACCCTCACGACCAGGTCGACGCCGTCGTCCGCGACCACCTCCTGCCACTGCTCGAACGCGGCCCCGACGGGCTGCGCGCGGTCGAACAGCACGACGACCGGGCGGCCGCCGAACTCGACGCCGTCGACCTGGGCGGGCAGACGGGGTCCGTCCAGCAGCAGCCCGTCGCGCTGGTCTCCGGCGGTCGGGTCGTCCAGCGGACCCGGTGGGCGGACCACCAGCACGACGACGAGCGTGAGGACCAGCGCCGCGACGCCCGCGACGGCGGCGGGGATCCACCACGCCAGCGGGGGCTCCGCGCCCGGCAGCCGGCCCCAGTCCGCGTCCTGCGGGTCGTCGCAGCACGAGCCGTGCTCGGCGCGAGCGGCCGCCGTGGTCATCGGCGCGCCCTACCGGTAGCGGTTCAGGACCGTCATCAGCTCGTCGTAGATCATCGGGTCGCCACCCTCGATCGCGGTCGTGACGCACCGCTCGAGGTAGTTGCGCATGACGATGCTCCCGACGGCGTCCAGCGCCTTCTGCACCGCGGCGATCTGCTGCAGCACGTCCGTGCAGTGCCGGCCGCCGTCGATCATCCGGCCGATCCCGGCGACCTGGCCGGACGCGCGCGCCAGGCGCTTGAGCGCCTCGTCGCGCTTCTCCGGCGACATCATCTCGCGGTCGCAGCCCGGCGCGGGGACTGGCGCCGCCTTCGCCTTCGCCTTGGTCGCCATCGGATCTCCTTGTCGCTGCGTGCCGGTCGTCCCATCATACTCCCCCCCGGCATATGGTCCCGGTGTGGACGGGTTCCACGCCCGCCGGTCGGAAGCTCGTGACAGATACTCCCCTGGTGTACCTTATTCGTCGAGCAGCGATCGCCGTGGCTCACTGACCCTCGAGGAGTACGACAGATGGACATGGAAATGCTGGTGCTGCCCGGCTGGGTCCAGGTGGTCGCCACGGTCTTCGTGGCGTTGTCGGTCCTCACGGCCCTGGCGGTCGCCTTCGACATCTACGGCCGCGGCTACCGCCAGCGGTCGCTCGCGGTCGAGGGGGTGTGGATCATCAGCGCGCTGTGGCTCGGGCCGTTCGCGCTGCCCCTGTACGCGCGGACCGGTCGCTCGCGCACGGCCACGTGGCAGTCCGAGCACGCACCGGACCAGGAGCTGAGCCTGGTCGCGGAAAGCGCCTCGGGCAGCCTTCCGGGTGCGGCCGCGTCGACCATCAGCCACGTGGTGGCCGTCCCGTTCGTCCTGGCCACCGGGCTGAGCCTGTTCGACGTCCCGATGTACGCGATGATCGTGATCATCCTGTTCCTGGCGATCGCGATGCTCTGGGCGTTCGAGTACGCCACCGCGAACAAGCACAAGGTCGGCGGGATGAGCGTCGCGACGGCTCTGGCCGTGGCGACCATCACGGTCGTCGCCTTCGACCTGGGCATGGTCGGCTGGATGCTGGTGCTGCACTTCACCGAGCTGCTGCCGGCGCCCGGGACGGTGAACTTCCTGTTCTTCATGCAGATCGGGAACCTGTTGGGCTTCGCTGCCGGTCTGCCCGTCGTCGCATTCCTGCTGAAGCGCGGCGTCAAGCCCGTCGGCGCCCGCGACCAGATGGCCGCTGTCTGATCGAGGTACGCGCAGCAGCGCCCCGTCTCGCATCCGCCCTGTGCGCAGGCGGGGCGCTCTTGGTTCCCGACCCGGACGGGGCGCCGCGGGCGCAGAGCCCGCGCGTTCCGCAGGCGGCAGGGACGCGGTCAGGGGTAGCGGTAGTCGCGGGTGAGCAGGTGGTTCGGCGTGACGATGCGCTCCGAGACGATGCGGTCTGCGGCGTCGAGACGCAGCGCGAAGTGGTAGCTCAACTCCGGCAGGGCGAACCGCAGGGTCCTGACGCCGTCCTGCTCCGCCACGGTGGCGTCGGTGGCGCCGCCCTCGGCCCACGGCTGCCCGGCAAGGAACTCCTGCCCGGTGCGGCGGGACCGGTGCGGGAGGACGACACCGAAGCCCGACGTGACGGTCTCGACGGTGTCGATGGCGGTCCGGCCGCCCATCGCGTCCTGGACGCGCCGGAGCAGGCCGGGTGCGGGGACGGCGGGCCACGGGACCGCGATCGACACGGGGCCGGCGTCGTAGCGGTCCGCCGCGACGTCGAGGGCGAGCAGGTTCGTCCCGCCGGTCCAGTCGACCGGGCCGCTCCAGCAGGACGGTCCGCAGCGGTCGAGGTCCAGGTCGCGCGAGGCGCCCGAGGGTGCAGCGACCCGGCCGTCGAGCCGGACCCGGGCGGGGGTGCCGTCGTCGGGGGCGTCGACGCGGATCTCGACCCGGCCCTGGGAGGCGACCACGGACACGCTGACCTGGCGGGCGCGCTCGGCGACGCGGATCGTCGGCCCGACCGGGGCGGCAAGCAGCGTGGAGACCGGGACGAGCCGGGGCGGGGTGACGGTCGTGACGGCCGCGGCGGCGAGGACGACCGCGGCGAGGACGGCGGTCTCGAGCGCGACGGGTGCGCTCACAAGGACCGGCTCCGTGCCGCGAAGCCGGCGGCGGGCCAGGACCGCCAGGGCCACGACGAGCAGGAAGACCGTGATCTTGACGAGCAGGAGCCGGCCGTACGTCGTCCCGGTCCAGTCGTCCAGTGCCGGCAGGAGCCGCACGGCGCTGAGCGTGCCGGTCACCGAGACGACGACGAACAGGGCCAGCGCGTTCCTGGCGTAGGTCCGCGCGGCGACCCGGACGGCCTTGGCCCGACCGCGCCAGGCCGCGGCCAGGCGCAGGACGTGGACGAGCCCGC
>JBKJQQ010000026.1:0-15991 GCA_046593875.1 Mycobacteriales bacterium
ACGACCCGGCTGACCAGGCCCATCTCGAGCGCCTCCCGGGCGGGGACGCGCCGGCCGGACAACATCATCTCCATGGCCCGCTTGGGGCTGACGTGCCGCCCGAGCAGCGCACTCACCATGAAGGGCCACAGGCCCAGGTCGACCTCGGGAAGCCCGAACGCCGCGGTGTCGGCGGCCAGGACCACGTCGCAGCCGAGCACCAGGCCGACGCCGCCTGCCAGGCACAGCCCCTGGACGCTCGCCACGACGGGCACCGGGCACGCGCGCATCGCCAGGACGACCTCGCGCAGCAGGCCGCGGCCCTCGTGCACCTCGAGCCCGGTGGCGTCCGGGGCCATCTGGACCAGGTCGGCGCCGGCGCAGAAGACGCGGTCGCCGGCACTGGTCAGCAGCACGACGCGCGCCTCGCCGGGGTCCCGCAAGGCCGCCAGCATCGGCCGGAGCACAGCTCCGGACAGCGCGTTGCGCTTGGCCTCGCGGTCGATGTGCAGGCGCAGGACGCCCGCCTCGGAGCTCACCTGCAGGTCGCTGTCAGACACGTCGGCCAGACTATCGACGTGTCCCTCGTGCTCATCGTGCTGGCCTTCGCGCTGGCCCTGGGATGGGCCCGCGGCGGCAGCCTCGACCGGCTCGGCGCGCTGCCGCTGCGGTCGCGCCGGCTGGTCGTCGGCGCGCTCCTGACCCAGCTGCTCGGGACGATCGTGGGCGGGCCGTTCTTCCCGCTGGGGCTCGCGGTCTCCGCCGGGCTGGTGGTGTGGTTCCTGTCCCGCAACCGCGGCATCCGCGGTACCGGGCTGGTCGCGCTCGGGCTGCTGGCCAACGCCCTGGTGGTCGCGGCGAACGGCGCGATGCCGGTGTCCCTGGACGCCACGGCGCGGGCCGGCGTGGGCAGCCAGGACCTGCTCACCGGGCAGGACGCACGGCACGAGCCCGCCGGCGCCGCCACCCGGCTGCCGTGGCTGGGCGACGTCGTCCCGGTACCGCTGCCGCTGCGCCCGGAGGTCCTCAGCCCCGGGGACGTCCTGGTCGCGGCCGGGCTCGGCCAGCTGGTCGCGCTCGGGATGGTCGGGGCGGGGGCCACCGCGGCGGTGCTGCAGCGGCAGGGCCACGGGCAGGGCCACGGGCAAGGGCGCCCGCACCGCGCGCTGCCACCGGTCCCGGCCGCCGGGCCGCGGCGTGCTCGCCGCCCGCTCCCGCCGGCCGGCGGTCGGCAGTGAGCGCCGGGCTTGTGCAACCCTGGACGCCGACGTCATCGAGAGGGAGGACCACCATGGCCAAGCGAGGACGCAAGCGGCGCGGACGCAAGAAGAACGCTGCCAACCACGGCAAGCGCCCGAACGCCTAGCACCACGACGGCGTGATCGACGCCGCGTCCCCCGCGCTCCGAGCCAAGGGGAACGCAGGAGGCGCGGCGTTGATCCTGTCCAGCGGCGCGCCTGACTACGGGTGGCGCTGCTGCCAGCCGGCCCAGGCGCTGTCGACCATCGCGGGCAGGTCGTGCCGGGCCGTGAAGCCCAGGCCGTCCCGGATCCGGCCAACGGCGGCGACGATGCGGGCCGGATCGCCCTCGCGCCGGTCCACCACGTCCGGAGTCGTGTCCCGGCCGGTGACCTCGCCGATGACGCGCAGCACGTCGAGCACCGAGCTGCCCTCGCCCCGGCCGATGTTGTAGGTCGCGCCGGGCTGGCCGTCCTCGAGCGCGCGGGCGGCGGCCAGGTGGGCGTCGGCGATGTCGCCGACGTGCACGTAGTCGCGCACGCAGGTCCCGTCCGGCGTCGCGTAGTCGCCGCCGAACACGCGCGGCCGCTCGCCGGCCTGCAGCCGCTCGAAGACCATCGGGATCAGGTTGAAGACGCCGACGTCGCCGAGCTCAGGCGTCGCGCACCCGGCGACGTTGAAGTAGCGCAGGTTCATCGCCCGCATGCCGTAGGCCCGCTCGGCGTGCCGCAGCATCCACTCCCCGATGAGCTTGCTCTCGCCGTACGGCGACAGCGGCGCCTTGGGGGTGTCCTCGTCGACCAGTTCGACGTCCGGCAGGCCGTACGTCGCGGCGCTCGAGGAGAAGACGACCTTGTCGACGCCCTTCTCACGGCAGGAGTCCAGCAGCGCGACCAGGCCCTCGACGTTCTCGCGGTAGTAGAGCAGCGGGTCGGCCATCGACTCACCGACCTGCTTCTTGGCGGCGATGTGCACGACACCGGTCACGGCGTGCTCGCGCAGCAGCCGGCGGGTCGCGCCGCGGTCCAGGACGCTGCCCTCGACGAAGGCCACGCCCTCGACCCGCTCGGGGGCGCCGGTCGACAGGTCGTCCAGGACGACCACCTCGGCGCCGTCGCCCTGCAGGGCGCGGACGACGTGCGCCCCGATGTAGCCGGCGCCACCGGTGACGAGCCAGGTCACGGTGGAGCCGTCATTCGGCGCGGTACTCGACCTGCTCGATCTCCAGGCGGACCTGCTGGATGCGGACCAGCACCCGCTCGCGCAGGTCGACCGGCGCGGGGTCGCTGCCGCAGCAGCGGGCGACCAGGCTCTTCACCGCCTGCTCGAGCCCGTACTGCCGTAGGCACGGCGCGCACTCGTCGAGGTGGATCCGGACCTTGTCGTGGTGCTGGGCGTCCTGCTCCCCGTCGAGGTAGAGGTACACCGCCTCGAGGACCTCGCTGCACGGGGTCTCGTGCGGGTCGCCGCAGCTCATGGCTGGTCGCTCACGGCGGCCTTCACCAGACCGCGCTCGACGGCGTAGTCCTGCAGCAGGGTGCGCAGACCGCGGCGGCCCCGGTGCAGCCGGCTCATCACGGTGCCGATCGGAGTGCCCATGATCTCGGCGATCTCCTTGTAGGCGAAGCCCTCGACGTCGGCCAGGTAGACCGCCATCCGGAAGTCCTCGGGCAGCGCCTGCAGGGCCTCCTTGACGTCGGAGTCCGGCAGGTGGTCCAACGCCTCCATCTCGGCGCTGCGCAGGCCGGTGGAGGTGTGCGCCTCCGCCGCGGCGATCTGCCAGTCGGTGATCTCGTCGGTCGGGCTCTGCAGCGGCTGCCGCTGCTTCTTGCGGTAGGTGTTGATGAAGGTGTTGGTGAGGATCCGGTAGAGCCAGGCCTTGAGGTTGGTGCCCTCCTGGAACTGGTGGAAGGCCGCGAAGGCCTTGACGAAGGTCTCCTGCACCAGGTCCTCGGCGTCGGCCGGGTTGCGCGTCATGCGCAGCGCGGCGGAGTAGAGCTGGTCGAGGAAGGGCAGGGCGTCGCGCTCGAACCGCGCCCTGCGCTGCTCGCTGGTCTCGTCCGCTACTGCTCCCACCGCCCTCTGCACTCCGCGGGCCCGCACCGGGCGGACCACGACCTCGACCCCTGAGGCTAGCCGGGTGTCGAGCAGACCCGCTGGGCCGGGGGCCAGCAGCGGGACGAACTGGGAGGCGATCTTCTGCACCTGCACACTGACCGAAACGCCGCCCGTCGAGCGGTCTGTTCCCGGCCCTGTCCGCGGCCCGGCCGTACCCTCGCGACATGGAAGGCCATCACCCCGCGGTCGAGCAGTACCTGGAGACCGTCCTCGAGCTCGAGGAGGCCGGCATCGTCCCGATGCGGGCCCGGATCGTGGAGCGCCTCGGCGTGTCGGCTCCCGCGGTCAGCGAGACCGTCAAGCGGCTCGAGCGCGAGGGCTACGTGACCCTCGACGCCGACCGGGTGCTGCACCTGACCGAGACCGGCCGGGCCTACGCCACCTCCATGCTGCGCAAGCACCGGCTGGCCGAGGTGCTGCTCGTCGACGTGCTCAAGGTGCCGTGGCCGCAGGTGCACGAGGAGGCCTGCCGGCTCGAGCACGCCATCAGCGACAACCTCGAGCGGCACCTCATCGCGCTGCTCGGCGACCCCGGCCAGTGCCCGCACGGCAGCCCGATCCCCGGCTCGGCCAATGTCGTCGACACGGGTCCGCTGCAGAAGCTGTCGTCGGTCCCGCCCGGCGGGTCGTGCGTGGTGCGGCGCATCGACGAGCACCTGCAGACGATGGTCGACCGCATGGAGGAGCTCGAGGAGCTCCGGCTGCTGCCGGGCCAGACGGTCGAGGTCGGCACCCCCGACGACGGGCAGGTGCTGCTCACCGTCGACGGCGTGTCCGTGCGGGTCGACGTGCACATCGCGGCCGAGGTCTACGTCAGCGTCTGAAGCCAGTCCCGGACGACGTCGCGGACCTGGTCATGGACGTCCTGCGCGGTGCGGCCGTCCTTGCGCCTGACCGCGAAGCCGTGGTCGGCGCCGCGGACGACGGTCGCTCCGGGGGGCACGCCGAAGGCGTCGCGCTCGCCCTGGACCACCAGCCGCGGGACGCGGACCTGCTCCAGCTCCGGCGCGCGGTCCCCGTCGGTGCCGGGGGGCTTCAGCGGGAAGGCGAGCGCGAGGACGGCGACGGCCCCGGTCGCGTCGGCCGTACGACAGGCGACGCGGGCGCCGGCGCTGCGGCCGCCGACGGCCAGCGGCCCGGGCAGCGTGGCGCAGACGGCGAGCCACGCCTCGTCCAGCCGGGGCGGGGCGACGGCGACCCGGCGGCCGGCCACCCGCCACGGCTGCTCCACCCGGACGACCGTCCACCCGCACTCGAGGCCGGCGTCGCGGGCGGCCCGCAGGTCGGGGGCGTCGATGCCGCCGCCGGCGCCGTGCCCCAGGACCAAGGTGCGCGTACCAGCGCCTTCCACGACGAGGCGGGCGAGGCCGACCGGTGTCGGCACCTCGCGGGCAGCCGTCACGAGCGAAGGATGGGGAGCCCTCGTCCAGACAGCCCGGCTAGCTGTTCGCTGCCTCGTACGTCGCCTGGTCCTCGACGCAGCGCGCCGCCTCCGGGCGGACCTCCAGGCGGGCGTCCGGGATCGGCTTGCCGCAGTCCACGCAGGTGCCGAAGGTGCCGGCGTCCAGCCGCGCGAGCGCCGCCTCGACCTCGGCGCGCTGCCCTGCGGCGTTGTCGAGCAGGGCGTTCTGGTTGTCGGCGTCGGTCAGCTCGCTGGCCGTGTCGCCCGGGTGCTGGGTCGAGTGGGTGAGCTCGCTGCTGTCACCCGCCCCCTCGGCCTCGAGGATGGCGGTGGTGCTGTCGAGCTCACGGATCATCTGCTCGAGCGACTGACGGGCCTCTTGCGTGTCCACGGTCACTCCTGGTGCGTAGGGGGCTTCCGGGCATGCCTACCGCGGCGGCCGCGGGTTCACACGCCCGGGCCTAGCCTGCCCGTGTGCGACGGCTCCCGCTCCTGGTCGCCTGCGTGCTGCTGAGCGCCTCTCCTGCTGCGGCGCTCGACCTCCCGTCACCGGCGGAGCAGCGCGCGCAGGACCTGGCGCTGCTGGCCGAGGTGGGGGCCCGGGCCGACCGGCGGCTCGTCTCGGTCGTGCCCGGTCCGGTCGTCAACGACGAGGTCGTCCTGGTCGGGCTGGGGGCCGGGGGCGTGCCGGCGGAGGTGCTGGTCGAACAGCGGCTGCGGCTGTCCGGGCAGGGCGACTACCAGGTGCGCGAGCGCGGGCCGGCCCGCGCGTCCGAGGCGCTCGGCGACGAGCCGCCACCGGTCACGAAGTTCGGCGCGGTGGTCTGGCAGGGCTTCTCGCCCGGCTCGCGCGAGCTGGCCGCCCGGCTGACGCTCGACCCGGTGCTCGAGGCCCCCCGGCTGCCCCTGCAGATCACCGTCGACGGTCCGGTCGGGCCCGGTGGAGAGATCACGGGGGCCGGCACGGTCGTCCTCACGTTGACCAACGCGACCTCGCAGCCGGCCACCCTGCCCACCGCTGCAGACGCACCCGCCGTCGAGGTCGCTGCTGGGCTGGACCTGGCGCTGGCGGCGGCCGCTGCTCCCGGGCCCCGGTTGCCGGCGGCGGGGGCGGGCCTGCCCCAGGCCGTCGCCGCGTCCGGTCCCGCGCGGGCGTCGGGGGCGACGGGCGTGCCCCTGCGGGTGACCGGGTCGGTGCTGGGCGGGCGCGTGAGCGGTCCGGCCGTCAGTCCCGTTCCGGGCGGGGCTGCGGTCGCGGGGACGCTCCCGCCGGGGGCCTCTGCAGAGCTGCGAGTGGAGATCGAGCCCTCGACCCGGCTCGACCTCGACCTGACGGTCGTCCCCGCGCTGGATCCGCGGACGCTCCAGCCCCCCGACGGCGCCGCCTCGTGGGCGGCCTGGGCTGCCGCCGGGCCTCCGCCCGCCGCGCGACGAGCCGCCCTCGACCTGCTCGTGGCGACGGCGGCGACCGGCGCGCGCGCCACCTCGTACTCGCCCTACCTCGGCGCCGACCTGCCCGGCACGGGGACGACCGAGTTCCACTACGCCTTCGAGGTCGCCCGTGCAGGCCTGGCCTTCGAGCCCGCGCTGGAGGCGAAGCCGGCGGCGATCGCGCTGGCCGGCGTGGCCGTGCTCCTCCTGCTCGGCAACGGCGTCCTGCTGTGGCGCCGCAACTAGAACACGACGTCCGGCTCCACCGGGACGACGAGCTCCGGGCCGTCGTTGCGGACGTTGCCCACCGCCGAGCCGACCGGCCAGGCGTCCAGCGCGCCGCCGACCGCGGGCACCAGCAGGTGCTCCCCCGGGTCCTCGACGGTCGGGTCCAGCCAGCGCTTCCAGTCCGACCGCGGCACCAGCAGCGGGGTGCGGTCGTGGATGTGGCCCAGCTCGTCCGCCGCCGACGTCGTGAGGACCGTGCACGTCCACAGGCGCTGCTCGCCCGCGGACCACACCTCGTACAACCCGGCCATGGCCAGCGGACCGCCCTCGGGCGCCGACAGGAACCACGGCTGCTTGCGCGTGCCCTCGCTCTGCCACTCGTAGTAGCCGTCGGCCGGCAGCAGGCAGCGCCGCCGCTGGTAGGCGGCGCGGAAGGCCGGCTTGGTGGTGACCGTCTCCTGGCGGGCGTTGATCAGCCGGGCGGCGCCCTTGGCGTCCTTGGCCCACGACGGCACCAGCCCCCAACGGAGCACGCGCAGCAGCCGTCGGTCCTCTCGCTGGAGCACCGCGTAGACCGGGTCGGTCGGCGCGACGTTCCAGGACGGCGGGATCGTCTCCTCCGGCGGCTCCTCGACCTCGAAGGCGCTCTGCAGATCGCGGGCGTCCCGGCTGGAGGCGTAGCGGCCGCACACCTACTGCGGCACCTCGGGCAGGTTGGTGGACAGGATGTCGTCGTCCACCGGTGAGAAGCGCAGGTCCTGGAATCGCCCGAAGTACATGTCGTCCGGGCTCACGCCCTCGCGGTCGTCCGGCCCGAAGCCCCGTTCGTCACCGTTCGCACCGGTGATGACCGTGCTGTTGAGCGCGTCGAGCAGCGGCCCTCCGGCGTCGACGGCAGCGGCCGTGAGCTTCACCGCGTCATAGGCGTACGTCGACCAGTCCGGCGGCTGGACGACCGGCCGGCCGCCTGCCTCCACGCCGACCTTCTCGACCCCGAACCGCGCCTCGTACGCCTCGCGGTAGGCGGCGAAGGGCTCCGGACCCACCTCGCTGGTGATGCGGAAGGACACGAAGGTGAGGCCGTCCAGCCACTCGGGACGGTCGGCGAGGCGCTGCCGGACGAGGGGGTCCTCGCCGGTCGGGCCCGTGAAGACGGGGACGTCCCAGCCGGCGCTGCGGGCCGCACGCACCACGGCCGCGACGCCGGTCGCGCGGGCCCAGACGACCAGCGCCTGCGCCCCGGCGCGACGGGCCTCGAGCACCTGGGCGGCGACGTCACCACCTCCCTCGGGCAGCGTGGCCTCGCTGACCAGGTCGATCTCGTTGCGGCCCAGGCTCTGCTCGGTCGCGGCAGCGCCCTCCCGGCCGTAGGAGCTGGCGTCGGACAGCAGGGCGACCTTGCTCGCCTTCTCGCTGACGTAGTCGGCCAGGCGCCGGCTCATGGGGGCGTTGGCGGGGGCCAGCCGGAAGACGGTCGGGCGCTCCTGCGGGTCGACGATCGACGCGCCGCCCTCGAAGACGACGAACACCGGGAGCGCGGCCGGGCCGGTGACCTCGGCAACGGCGACGGCCCCGACGCCGTCGGTGATGATCGCGGTGGCCCCCTGGGCGACGGCGGCACGCGCGTTGGCGACCGCGCGCTGGGGCGAGCCGCCGTTGTCGAGCACCTCGACGCGCACCTCGCGGCCGGCGGCCTCCAGCTCGGCGGCGGCCAGCTCGGCGCCGCGCTGCACGAACTCCCCGATCCACGGCTGGTCGGTCAGCGGCGCGGAGACGACGAACAGCAGCTCGTCGTCCTGCCTCTGCTGCGCAGCGCAGGCCGGGAGCAGCAGGAGCAGCGCGAGGGCGACGCGTCTCACCGGGCTCCTCCCAGGTAGGCGCGGCGCACAGCGGGGTCCGCCCTGACCTGCTCCGGCGTGCCGACCGCGAGCACCCGGCCCTGGTCCAGCACGGTCACCCGGTCGGCCACCTCGCCGACCAGCCGCATGTCGTGCTCGACGAGCAGCACGGCGGCGCCGTTCCCGGCCAGGCCGCGCAGCACCTGCGCGAGGCGCCGGCGCTCGTCCTCGGTCATACCCGCCGCCGGCTCGTCGAGCAGCAGCACCTGGGCGCCCGTGGCGACGACGCGGGCGATCTGCAGCAGGCGCTGGTCGCCGACGGTCAAGGTGCGCGGGTCGCGGTCGCCGGCCAGCCCCGTGCTGCGGAGCGCCGCCTGCACGACCCGCTGCCGGGTCGCCGTGGCTGCCCGCGAGCCGGGGGTGGCGAGCAGGTGGCGGACGACGGTGCCGGCCTGCCGCGGCACGCCGACGGCCGTCTGCCGCTCCGAGGCGCTGCGGTCGAGGACGACCGTCCGCTGGGGGGTGCGGGCGACCCCGGCCAGCACCCGGGCGCGCGTCCCCGCCGTCTGCCGCTCACCGCCGACCTCGACCTCGCCGGCCGCGGGACGCAGGTCGCCGGCCAGGACCTTCAGCAGCGTCGACTTGCCCGAGCCGTTCGGTCCGATCAGGGCGTGCACCTCGCCGGCCCGCAGCACGATGCCGGACCCGTCGAGCGCCCGGACCGCGCCGTAGGCGACGTCGACGCCCCGCGCACGCAGCAGCACCGGGTGCCACGTCCAGGGGTCGGGCACCCGCGGGAGGTCGGCGAAGCCCGGCGGCTGGCCGGGCTCGGCGGGTCGGCGCGACAGGCGTCGGGCGACCGGACCGCGCAGGGCCACGACGGCCACCAGCAGCGCTGCGGTGAGCGCGCCACGCACCCGCTCGGGGGCCAGGCCCGCGCCGGTCGCCAGAGCGTCGGCCAGGGGCGGCAGCGCGGACAGCAGGGCGACCCCGAGCACGGGCCCCCACCAGCGGGCGGTGCCTCCGACGAGCACGGCGACGAACAGCTGGAGCGACAGCAGCGGGCTGACGTCTGCGGGCGCCACGAGGCCGAGCAGGACCGCGGTACCGGCTCCGCTGAGCGCACCGAGCGCCGCCGTGACGGTCAGGACGGTGCGCCGGCGGGCAGCGACGGGCACCCCGAGCGAGGCGGCCAGTGCCGGGCCCTCGCGCAGCGCCGCGAGGTCGGCGCCGGCCGGCCCGTGTTCGAGGCGCCTCACCAGGAGAATGAGGGTGAGGCAGGTCGAGGTCGCCACGACCAGGTGGACGGTCGGGGTGAGGACGAGCTCCAGCCCGAGGGTGGGGCTCACGAGCCGGGCCGGGCTCGGCCGCACCAGCCCCTGCTCCCCGCCGAACGCGCCTGGGAAGGCGGTCAGGGTCCGGTGGACGAGCCAGGCCAGCGCCCAGGTCGCGAGCGCCAGGTAGGCGCCCTCCAGCCTGGTCGCACCGCGGGCCAGCAGGTTGCCGGCCAGAGCGGCGCCGGCGACGCTCGTGATCACCGCCAGCCCGAGCGGCAGCCCGGCGCCGCCCGGCCCGAGCAGCGCCGTCCCCACTCCGCCCAGCGCCACGAAGGCCCCTTGACCGAGGACCGGCAGGCCGGCGTAGGAGACCGACAGGGCCAGCCCGAGGGCCGCGACCAGCAGCCACAGCGCCTGGGCGAGCTCGACGAGGGTCATGCCAGCACCGGCGTACGACGGCGCAGTCCCTCCGGCCGGACGGCGAGCAGGACGACCAGCAGCGCGAGCGGGACGACGTCGGTGACGCGCGCGTCCAGGGCGGTGACGGCCAGCGACTGCACGAGGCCGACCGCGAGCCCACCGAGCAGGGCCCCGCGGGCGGACCCGAGCCCGCCGAGCAGCGCCGCCGCGATTCCGGCCAGGCCGAGGACGACGCCCGCGTCGACCGACAGGCTCGTACGTCCTGGGGCATCCAGGAGGCCGGCCAGACCGGCGAGCAGGCCGGCGAGGACGAAGGCCTGCAGGACGACCCGGCGGGCGGGTACGCCGCAGAGGGCGGCAGCGTCCGGGTCGTCGGCGACCGCGCGCAGCGCCTTGCCGAAGCGGGACCGCACGAGCAGGCGCTCGGTGAGCAACCCTGCGGCGAGCGCGAGCAGCAGCACGGCCGGGACCCGGGCGGGCAGCAGCTGACCGCCGGGCAGCTGCAGGACTCCGCTGGCGGTGAGCGCGTCCAGCCGCAGCGGGTCCGGGATCGCGTAGCCCTCCTGCGGCAGCAGCAGAGCCAGGCCCTCGCGCAGGAGCAGCCCGGCCGCCACCCCGCCGGCCACCCAGCCGAGGGCGTCGCCGGCCCGCCCGGTCGCCGGGTCGGGCAGGTGCGGTCGGACGGCGAGCAGCGCGACGCCCGTGGCGAGCAGGGCTCCGGCGGCGAGGACGAGCACCACGAAGGCAACGGCCGGGCCGGGGGCGAGCGCGACCGCGACCGGCGTGGTGCCGAGGACGGCGAGGACGGCGGTCAGGACCGAGGCCACGACGACGTCGCCGTGGGCCAGGTGCAGGACCCGGACGGTGCCCGCGACCAGCGTGAAGCCGAGGGCGACCAGGCCGAGGACGGCGCCGTTGGCGAGGCCGGACAGGACGGCCTGCAGCAGCACCCCGGCGTCCACGGGCCGAACCTAGCCGGGGGTCACCCGAAGGGCAGGGGCGAGGCGTTCGGGCGCGGGGGCAGCAGCGGGCTGCCGCCGGCCGCGGGAGCGCCCTTGGACAGCGCCATCAGCCAGTCGGTGCGGCACGGCTCGACCGCGATCATGCGCATCACCCCGCGCAGCTCGCCCTTGACGAACGGCGCGTCGGCCTCGGTGTTCTCCGCGTCGCCGCGCGCCAGCGTGTAGCCGGCCTTCGGCATCTGCTCGATGAGGAACAGCACCGACTCGCGGATGCTGATCGCGGTCGAGAAGGTGACGACCGTCAGGCCGTCGGTCCGCTTCTGCACCTCGGTGAGGGTGGCCGACGGGGGGACCGGCAGGTCGTCGGGGACGGGAGCGGGCCACTGCAGGCTGGACGCCTTCGGGGCGCAGGTGGGCGGGGCCTCGGGGGTCGGGAGTGATGCGGCGGCCGTGGGGGCGGCGGAGGGCTCGGCGGAGCCGCTGCAGCCGGTCACGAGGGCGGCGCCCACCAGGAGAGCGAGGACCCGGGTCATGCGTCCATCATCGCCGAGTAGGCGTCGGCGAGCGCGGCGGTCGCCGGGGCGGGGGCGTAGCGGCGGTCGACGTGCTCCCGAGCCCGCCGGCCCTGCTCGCGCCGGGCCGCGCAGCATCTCGCCGAGGCCCGACCAGCCGGTCGTCGTGCTCGTCCACCAGCACCCCGCTGTCCACGAGCAGGCCCTCAGCGCCACAGGCGGTCGTGACGACCGGCAGCCCGCAGGCCAGGGACTCCAGCCCCTCGACCTTCCTGCCGCTGCCGCGGTCGAGCGGGTGGGCCAGCCCCGACAGCGAGCGCAGGAGCGTCGTCGCGCTGCCGGACTCTCCCTACACCGGTGACGAGCTGGTCCTCCTGGCCGCCGTCGGCGTCGGCGCCCTCGCCGGCGGTACGGCCCTGGTCCTCGCCGGCCGCCGCCGCACCGTGACGGCCTAGGCCTCCTGCGCTTGACTGGAGCGGTGACGACCACCGCTCCGGACCCCTGGCCGGCCCCCCGGGCCACCGGACCCCTCCACGCCGTCGTCCCGCTGCCCGGGTCGAAGTCGGTGACCAACCGCGCGCTCGTCCTCGCCGCTCTCGCCGACGGGCAGTCCGTCGTACGGCGGCCGCTGCGGTCGCGGGACACCGAGCTCATGGCAACCGCCCTGCGCGGCCTGGGCGTCCAGGTCGCCGACACCGCCGACGGGGACTGGCTCGTCGACGGCGTCCCCGGGCCGCTCCGCCCTCAGGTCCGGGACCTCGATGTCGGCAACGCCGGCACCGTCGCCCGCTTCCTGCCTCCGCTGGCGACGCTCGCGATCGGCGAGGTCCGCTTCGACGGGGACCCGCGGGTGCGCGAGCGCCCGCTCGGCCCGCTGCTCGTCGCTCTGCGGCAGCTCGGCGCGGACCTCGACGGCGTCGACGCGCTCCCGCTCGTCGTCCGCGGCACCGGGGCACTGCGCGGCGGAACGGTGGCCCTGGACGCCTCGCAGTCCTCCCAGCTCGTCAGCGGGCTGCTGCTGTCCGCGCCGCGGTTCGACGAGGGCGTGACGGTGCGGCACGAGGGCGGCACGCTGCCGAGCGCGCCCCACCTGGCCATGACCGTCGAGGCACTGCGGGCGTACGGCGCCGTCGTGGACGACAGCGACCCGGGGTCATGGACCGTGTCACCGGGGCCGCTCCGGGCGCGCGACGCCGTGGTCGAGCCCGACCTGTCGACCGCGGCCGCGTACCTCGCCGCACCCCTCGTGGCCGGCGGGTCGGTCACCGTCCCGGGCTGGCCGCGCGGCACGTCCCAGCCCGGCGCCGTCCTGCCCGAGCTGCTCGAGGCCATGGGCGGACGCGTCGAGCGCACGGACGACAGCGTCACGGTCACTGCCGGCGACGGCCTGCACGGCATCGACGCCGACCTGCGCGACGCCCCAGAGCTCACGACCGTGCTGACTGCGCTGGCTGCGCTCGCCGACTCCCCCAGCCGCTTCACGGGGGTGGCCCACATCCGGCTGCAGGAGACCGACCGACTGGCTGCGCTGGCCAAGGAGCTGAACCGCCTCGGTGGCGACGTCCGCGAGCACCCGGACGGCGTCGAGGTCCACCCGCGCCCGCTGACCGGCGGGGTCATGGGCAGCTACGACGACCACCGGGTCGCCATGGCCTGGGCGGTCCTCGGCCTCGGCGTCGACGGCGTGCAGGTCCTGGACGTGGCCACCACGCGCAAGACCGTGCCCGACTTCGTCGGGTCCTGGACACGGATGCTGGAGAGCCCGGCCTGAGCCCGCGCGAGCTCGACGAGGATGACGTCCGGGTGCGCCCAGGGCGCAGCAGCCGTCCCCGTACCCGCACCCGCCCGGCGCACGACGACGCCTCCGCCGCGGAGGTGCTGAGCGTCGACCGCGGCCGCTTCCGGCTGCGCACCGCAGACGGCGTGCTCGCCACGGCCGTACGAGCCCGGGAGCTCGGCCGGCGGGCCGTCGTCACCGGCGACCGGGTCGCGGTCGTGGGGGACCTGTCCGGCGGCCCCGACGCCCTCGGCCGCATCGTCCGGATCGAGCCACGGACGTCGCTGCTGCGTCGTACGCCCGACGACACCGACCCCATTGAGCGCGCCGTCGTCGCCAACGCCGAGGTCCTGGTCGTGGTCACGGCGCTGGCCGACCCCGTGCCCCGGCCCCGGCTCATCGACCGCTGCCTGGTCGCGGCCTACGACGGCGGTCTCGTCCCGCTGCTCTGCCTGACCAAGAACGACCTCGCCACGCCGCACGAGCTGGTGGCGCTGTACGAGCCGCTCGGCGTGGAGGTGGTGGTCACCGGCCCCGGGCCCTCGGACGAGGGCGTCGACGTCCTCCGAGCGCGGCTCGAGGGACGCTCCAGCGTGCTGTTCGGGCAGAGCGGTGTCGGGAAGTCGACGTTGGTGAACCGGCTCGTGCCGGACGCCTTCCGCGCTGTCGGCGACGTGACGGGCGTCGGCAAGGGCCGGCACACCAGCTCCTCCGCCATCGCCCTGCAGCTGCCGGGCGGCGGCACCGTGATCGACACCCCGGGTGTCCGGTCGTTCGGGCTGGGGGCGGTGACCGTCGAGCGGGTGCTCGCGGCCTTCCCCGACCTGGCCGAGGGTGCGACCTTCTGCCCGCCCGGCTGCGACCACCGCGACACGACGCCCGGCTGCGCCCTCGACGGCTGGGTGGGCGACGGCCGGGCCAGCGACGCGCGACTCGACTCGCTGCGCCGCCTGCTCGACGCCCTGTCCGGCGGCTCCGAGGACTGAGCACGACGAGGGCCGCGCCCCTCGTCGGGGCGCGGCCTCCGTGGCCTGCGGGTGGTGCTACCCGGCGGTGCGGCGGCGACGGCCCACGAGCGCCAACGTCAGCCCGGCGAGCGACAGGCTGGCCGCCAGCGCGAGCAGGCTGTCGGCGGAGCCGCCGGTGAACGGCAGCGCCCGCGGAGTTGCCGGCGCCACGACCGGCTCCTCCTCGACGCCCTGGATCGGGACGACGCCGGGCTCCGGCGTCGGCTGCGCCGGCTCACGCTCGACCGGCTCCTCGACCACGCCCTCCAGCGGCAGGTTGACGCCCGTGGTCGCCGTGTCGGTGTTGTTCGCCGGCGTCGGGTCGCCCTCGAGCACGGCCGTGGCCGTGTTGGCCACCGAGGACGACGTGTAGTCCCCGGCCAGCGTGGCCGTGATCAGCAACGTGGCGACCTGTCCGGGGGCCAGCGGCCCGGCGAAGGTGCACTGCACGGTGGCGCCGGCGCAGGTGAAGCCCTCCCCCGCTGCCTGGACGAGCGTGAGGCCGAGCGCCAGCGGGTCGCGGACGGTGAAGCCGGACGCGCTCGCCGTACCAGCGTTCGTCACGGTGATCGTCCAGGTGATGGCGCTACCCGGGACCACCGCTGCCGCCGGGGCGGTCTTCTGCAGGACCAGGTCGGCCTGTCCCGGTGTCGCCGGACGCTCGATGACCGTCACCAGCGTATCGGTGTTGTCGCTCGGCGTGGCGTCCGTCGGTCCGACCACCGCGGTGTTGGCCACGTCGCTGCTCGTGTAGCCGGCCGCCAGGGTCGCGACAACGGTCACCGCCGCGGTCCCGCCAGCCGGCAAGGTGGACGTGTACGTGCAGACCAGTCCAGAGCAGCTGAAGCCTGCCCCTCCGAGGATCGTGGCGCCGAGGCCGCCTGGCAGCCGGTCGGTCACCGTGAAGCCGGTCGCCGCACCCGGGCCCTTGTTGGTCACCGTGATCAGCCACGTCGCGGTCTCGCCTGGGCGGATCGCGGCGGGGCCGGTCTTCTTCACCGCGAGATCAGAGGCCAGCGGCGCCGGGGGCTGGGACACTCCGCCCGGGGTCAGCGCGACCGTGACCGTTGCCGTGTCCGTGCCGGCCTTGCCGTCGCCGATCGTGTACGTGAACGAGTCCGACGTCGCCGTCGTGGTCCCGATCGCCGGCGGCGTGTAGCTCACGACCCCGTTGACCAGGCTGACCGTGCCCAGCGTGCCCGCGATCCCGACCGCCGTCACCGTCAACGGGTCACCATCAGGATCGGTGTCGTTGACCTTGACGTTCACCGTCTGAGCGCCAGCACCAGTCGTGGCCGACGTGCTGTCGTTGACCGCATCCGGCGCCCGGTTCCCCGCGGTCAACGCGACCGTGACCGTCGCGGTGTCCGTCCCGCCCCGACCATCGCTGATCGTGTACGTGAACGAGTCCGACGTCGCCGTCGTGCTCCCGACCGCCGGCGGCGTGTAGCTCACGCTCAGCCCGTCCGGCGCCACCGACACCGTGCCGAGCGTCCCGATGATGCTCAGACCGGTCACCGTCAGCAGATCGCCGTCAGGGTCAGTGTCATTCGTGCGCACCAACACCGTCTGGGCCGGACCGCCGGTCGTGGCCGACGCGCTGTCGTTCACCGCGTTCGGCGGCCGGTTCCCCCGGCTGAGGGCGACCGTGACCGTGGCCGTGTCAGTGCCACCCCTACCGTCGCTGATCGTGTAGGTGAACGAGTCCGACGTCGCCGTCGTGGTCCCGATCGCCGGCGGCGTGTAGCTCACGACCCCGTTGACCAGGCTGACCGTGCCCAGCGTGCCCGCGGTCCCGACC